>CAZXPA010000014.1:2222-14083 GCA_964642485.1 uncultured Gammaproteobacteria bacterium | reverse complement strand
TTACCAGATTCTGGTAATTTAGAGGTGTAACCTATGTATCTCATCTTTTGCATTCAAAGTTTTGTTAAAAAAATAACATGATTTTTGTTTTTTCGTTATCCACAGATTGTCCCCAAGTTATCAACCTCAGATAATTTATTTTTTCATAGATTAATGTTATCATATATCCGTTAAATAAATTAATAAATAATTTTATTATGGCAGAAAAAATGGGCAGGGAACAACTTTGGAATATAGTTTTATCAGAGTTAGAATTATCACTTTCTAAGGCTAATTTTAAGACTTGGTTCCAAAACACTCGCATTTCTCAAATACAAGACGATGATCAAACCATTGTTGTTAGTGTGCCAAATAATTTTTCTAAGAACTGGTTGGAGAAGAAATATCACAGAGCTATCCTTAAGGCCCTACAAGGGGCAACTGATAATAAAGTAAGAAAAATAATTTATAAGGTGGAAGCACTTGCTCCAGGGGCGATCGCCAAACCAGTAGCTGTTGATTTAGAGAAGATAACAGTTAGAAAAACACCAGAAGCCAATGGTCACGGACTAAGTCCAGCCTATACCTTTAAAAGCTTTATTGTTGGCAAGGGGTCTGAATTAGCTTATGCTGCCTGCCAAGCAGTGGTTAGGCGATCAGGGAAGAAGTATAACCCTCTTTTTATTTATGGGGGTGTTGGTTTAGGAAAAACTCACCTTCTTCAAGCTATTGGTCATGCTGTTTTAGAAAAAGACCCCAAAACAAAAATTCTTTATACTGATGCTGAAAAATTTACCAATGAATTTGTTCGAGCCATCAGAGGAGGAACGATGCATAGGTTTAAAAAAATCTACCGAGGATCAGACGTTCTTTTAATAGATGATGTTCAATTTATGGCTGGTAAAGAAGCAACCCAAGAGGAATTTTTCCACACTTTTAATAGTTTATACCAAGAGGAAAGACAAATAGTCCTTACTTCTGATCGGCCGCCAAAGGCTATTCCCGCTCTTGAAGATCGTTTAATCTCCCGTTTTGGCTGGGGTTTAATTGCTGATATTGCCCCACCTGACTTAGAAACAAGACTAGCTATTTTAAAAGCAAAGTGTCGAGAGCGAAAAGGTCGTTTAAGTGAAGAAATATTCCAGTATTTAGCAACTCACATTCAAAGTAATGTCCGTGAATTAGAAGGGGCGCTTAATAAACTGATTGCTTATTATGAGTTTCACCGAACCGAATTAGACCTTCCCGTGGTTAAGAATATTCTAACCAGTTTAGATAGTCGGGCTAAGAAAGGGCTTGTTCAGGTTAAGGAATTAGTTGAGATTGTTGCTAATTTTTATGGTATTCAGGTTAGTGAAATGATTGGTGCTTCACGGAAAAGAGAGCTGGTTACCCCAAGACAAGTAGCAATGTATTTAATGAGGGAAGAAATTGGCGCTTCTTTCCCTTTGATTGGTAAAGAATTAGGTAAGCGTGACCATACCACAGCTATGCATGCTTATGACAAGATAAAGACGGAGGTTGAACAAGGTGGTCGGATTAAGCAAGAGGTAGATTTAATTAAACAAAGGATATATAATCAGTAGAACAACTAAACAACTAAACAATTAAGCATGTTAAATTGTTAAATTGATCGGATGTTAAATTGTTAAAGCGAAGCGTTTGTTAGATTGTTAAAATGAATTATTATGTATGTTGTTAAGGCCTCAGGGAGGAGAGTAAAATTTAATCCAATAAAAGTTCGGCGGACTTGTTTAAGAGCTGGAGCAGACAAAATACTGGCTGACAAGATTATGGCCGAAGTAAAACGGCAGATTTATAATGGAATGGAAACCCGGGAGGTGTTGCGTTTAATTTTAAAACTTTTAAAACAAGAAGATCCAGCTGTTGCCACTCGTTATAGCTTAAAAAAAGCAATGTTGGAATTAGGCCCGGCTGGTTTTATTTTTGAAGAGTTTGTTGTTCGTTTATTAAAAGCATATGATTATCAAGCCTGGTGCCCCCCACTTGTTTCTGGAGCTTGTGTTGAGCATGAAGTGGATATTATTGCTAAATCTCCTTTAAAAAAAATGAATCCTTTGATTAAAGAAAGGTCTGGTCAGGGCCAGGCATATATGGTAGAGTGTAAATATCATAATGCTCCAGGTATTCGTTCAGGTTTAAAAGAAACCCTTTATGTCTGGGCTAGATTTTTAGATCTCCAGGATGCTTATCGTCAGGGGCTTGGTCAAAAACTTGACTATCCCTGGTTAGTTTCTAATACTAAATTTTCTGAGTCAGCAATTCAATATGCTGAATGTAAAAGAATGAGATTATTAGGCTGGCAATATCCTAAAGGAAATGGTTTAGAATACTTGATTGAGGCTAAAAAACTTTATCCAATTACTATTTTAAGGGCCCTGAGTCGAGCTTTAAAAGAACAACTTTTTTCCAAGAATATAATTTTATGTCAAGAATTGATTTCTTTAAAGAAAGATGTTTTACAGAGAAAGACGAAAATTAGAGATAAAAAATTAACTCGTTTAATTAATGAAGCTCGTTTAATAATATGATAATATTAGAACATGAGAATTATTTTGCAAAGCAAAATTCTAATGTTAAAATGTTAAAATGTTAAATTGTTAAAATGATTTAGTATGTTGAATATTAAGGATTTATTACATCAGGGCGGTCAATCCTCATCAACCAGCAAGCCAAAAGTTGCTTCAGACGAAAAACAAGAGAAATTAAAAGCAAAGTTATCTGAGATTAAGGTTAAAGAAATAGAAGAAGAAGCAGCTCAGAGAGCTCGTCAAATAGGAATTTCTTATATAAACTTAGCAGATTTTCCTATTTCACCTGAGGCCCTGAGTTTAGTTTCTTCAGAGGATGCTCTTAAGCATAAGTTAATTTGTTTTTATCGTACAGAAGAAAAAGCTAAATTAGCCTCAGTCCAGGTTGAGGGTGATGCTTTAGCTGATTTTCGAGAACAACTTGAAGGTGCTTATGATTTAAAAACTGATCTTTATTTAATTTCAGAGCACAGTTTTAATTCTGCCTATCAACGTTATGCTTCATTGCCTAAGGTCACTAAGATAATAAAGGGGGTAGAAATTTCAGCCAAGGATTTTGAGCGCTTTAAAGATAAAATTAAGACTTTTAAGGACTTAAATAAAGAGATTCAAAAGATCAAGATTACTGATATGGTTGCCTTAATAATGGTTAGTTCTGTCCAGTCTCGGGCTTCTGATATTCATATTGAGGCCGAGGAGACAGATATTAAAGTTAGGTTTAGAATTGATGGCGTTTTGGTTGATGTAGCTGAGATTGATAAGAAATTTTGGCCCCGGGTTATTTCCCGAATTAAATTATTATCCAGTCTTAAAATGAATATCACTGATCGACCACAAGATGGTCGTTTTACTATTCATTTAGGCAAGGACAAAACAGATGTTCGGGTTTCCTGTTTACCAACAGCTTATGGTGAGAGTGTGGTTATGAGATTGCTCCGTTCTTCAGTTGCTAGTTTAGGTTTCGATGCTCTAGGGTTTAGAGAGGATGTTGACAAAGTATTAAAAAAACAAATAGAAAGACCTAATGGGATGATTATTACTACTGGACCAACTGGTTCAGGGAAAACAACCACCTTATACGCAATTTTAAATAAGCTTAATACCCCGGAAACAAAAATTATTACTTTAGAAGACCCAATTGAATATCGTTTAAAAGGCATTAATCAAAGCCAGGTTGATAAATCTAAGGATTATACTTTTGCTAAAGGGCTTCGTTCAATCCTCCGTCAAGATCCAGATGTAGTTATGGTTGGTGAGATTAGAGATTTAGAAACAGCTGACATCGCCATTCAAGCAGCCTTAACTGGCCATTTAGTTATTTCTACCCTTCATACTAATGATGCCGCTGGGGCTTTGCCTAGATTTCTTTCCATGGGAGTCAAGCCTTATCTTTTAGCCCCGGGAATTAATGCTGTAATTGGTCAAAGATTAGCTCGACGAGTTTGTAAAAAGTGTAAAAAAGAAACAACTATTAGTTCGGAAGATTTACAAAGAGTAAAAAAGATTTTATCTGAAATACCAGAAGCCTCAGGGGTTAAGGTAGATTTAAATAATCTTAAATTTTATAAAGGTGAGGGGTGTGATGAATGTCAAGGCTTGGGATATAAAGGAAGAGTCGGGCTTTACGAGGTTTTTACTATTGATGCAGACATTGAAAAGGCAATTTTAGATAAAGAACTTTCTGAGTACAAGATGAAGGAATTAGCCCAAAAACAAGGTATGATTAGCATGGTTCAGGATGGTCTTTTAAAAGCTTTGAATGGCTTAACTACACTTGAAGAGATTTTCCGGGTAGCAGAATAACAAAAAGAAGCAGACTAAAAAATTATCTTGCTTCTTTTTTGTTATTTTATCTTAGTTAATTTTTTAATAATTTCTTTTGATTCTATAGGTAAGGCTTGAAATTGACTAGAAAAGCTATTTGGCAAAGGAATAATTTGCTTGGAGCTGATTTTGTTTTCTTTTCTCCACTTCCTGATTTCAGTAGTTAGATTTTTAACTTTTTCAAATTTTTTTTCAGCTTTTTGATTAATTAATATTTTTTTGGCCCTTGGCCAGGGAGCAACTAATAGTAATTCGTTAAATTGTTTAGGGGTTAAATTGTTAAATTGGATATTGATTTTTTCAGTAACAAAAGGAATAAAGGGGTGGAGAAGCTTCAGTAAACTATAAACTATAAATTGTAAATTATAAACCGTGTTATTTCTTAAATTTTCATCAGTAATTTGTAGTTTGCTAATCTCTAAATACCAATCAGCAAATTCATGCCAAGTAAATTCATAGAGCTCTTTAGTTGCTTCTCCAAGCTCATATTTTTTAATTTTTTTAGTTACTGAATCAATAACACTGTTAAGCCGACTGAGAATCCATTTGTCTGCCAGCGTTTTTGGTTTAATATTCGTATCATTCGTATGTATTCGTAGATTAGCATCGCGTTTTTGCATTTGAGCAAAACGACTGATATTCCAAAGTTTATTAACAAAATTTCGAGCCGCTAAAATTGTTCTTTCGTCAAAACGGATTGCCTGTTGATCGCGGTTAGTCTGGTAAAGTGATCCTAAACGAGTAGCATCAGCTCCATATTTATTAATTAGCTCTAAAGGGTCAACTCCTGTGCCCAAGGACTTGCTCATCCGCCGGCCTTGTAGGGTAAGAATAGTGGCGTGGATATATACTTTATCAAAAGGAATTTTTTTCAAAAACTCTAAACTAGAAAAGACCATCCGGGCGACCCAGAGATAAATAATGTCTCTAGCTGTTGAAAGAAGTGAAGTAGGATAATATTTTTTTAAGTCTGAGGTTTTTTCTGGCCAGCCAAGAGTAGCAAAAGGCCAGAGAGCTGAAGAAAACCAGGTATCAAGCACATCTTCAGATTGTTTCATTTCACAATTTTTACAAAACGGACATTGTTTAGGCCTTTTAATTGATACAACATAATTATTGTTTTGAATTTGTGATTTGGGATTTTGGGTTTGTTTAGAAATTAGAAATTGGGAATTAGAAATTCTTCCTGACTGGTTCTTACAGAACCAGACAGGAAGCTGGTGCCCCCACCAGAGTTGTCGGGAGATGCACCAATCCTCAATATTTTCTAGCCAATTAAGATAGATTTTTTTATATCTTTTGGGAATAATTTTAATTTTATTTTTTTTAACTACTTTTATGGCTGGTTTGGCTAATTTTTCCATTTGCACAAACCATTGGGTAGAAATCTGCGGCTCAACAGGTGTGCCGCAACGATCACAAAGAGAAATTTGATGTTGATAATTTTGTTCTTTTTCTAATAATCCTTGATTTTTTAAATCAGTCACGATTTTTTGACGAGCTACCAAAACATTAAGCCCGACATATTTACCTGCTTTATCAGTCATTTGCGCCTTTGGGCCGATTACATTGATAATCTCTAATTTTTTTTCTTTACCAATTTTCCAGTCAGCATTGTCATGAGCTGGCGTAATCTTAACAGCTCCTGTACCAAAGTCAGGGTCAACTAAATAATGAGATATGATTGGTATTTCCCGATTCATAATTGGTAACATAGCTGTTTTACCAACTAATTCTTTATATCTTTCATCTTTGGGGCTGACCGCTACAGCTGTGTCGCCCAACATTGTCTCCGGCCTTGTCGTTGCCACCACAATAAAATTACTTGTATCATTCGTATGCATTGGTATATTGGTATCGCGTTTTAGAGGATATTTAAGATACCAGAGTTTACTTTTTTCTTCTTGATATTTTATTTCAATATCAGAGATGGCCGTAAAACAACGAGGGCACCAATTAACAATTCTTGGGCCGCGATAAATATAGCCCTTTTTATGGTAATTAATAAAAGCAGTTTGGACTGCTTTAATATAGCTTTTGTCTAAAGTAAATCTGGTTCTTGACCAATCACAAGAACAGCCGAGTTTTTTTAATTGTTCTAAAATTAAATTGCCATATTTTTTTTTCCACTGCCAAACTTTTTCAGTAAATTTTTCTCGGCCTAACTGATGACGAGTGAGTCCTTTTTTTGCGAGCTCTTTTTCAACGGCGTTTTGGGTAGCAATCCCAGCATGATCAGTCCCGGGCAACCAAAGAGTTTTTTTGCCGTTCATGCGGTGGAACCTGATTAAAATATCTTGGATTGTGTTATTTAAGGCATGACCAAGATGAAGAGAGCCAGTAATATTTGGCGGGGGGATAGAAATAGAATAGATTTTTTTTCTTTTCCCTGGGAGTTTATCAGGATTAAAAAAGTTACTGGTTTCCCAGAGTTGGTAAATTTCTGCTTCATATTTTTTAGGCTCGTAGGCTTTTTCCATATAGGTCAATTTAACAAAATAACAATTTAACAATTAAACAGGTTTTTAATATATTTTTTATTGATTTAATTTTTGTTAAGTTGTTAAGTTGTTTAATTGTTTATTTGATGTAACGGTTATTATTCTTTCATTCTTTTTTTCTCCTGTTTTTAGTTTAATTATTATACTATTTTCGGGCAAGATGTCCATTGCTCTGTCAGCCCATTCAATGACTGTTATGGTATCAGATTTTCCTAGCCAATCTTTTAATCCAATATCAATTAAATCTTTTCCAGAGCTTAATCTATATGCATCTACATGAACAAGACATTTGACATTTGACATTTGACATTTGACATTATATGTATTCATTAAGACAAAAGTAGGACTGGTAATGATTTTTTTTATATTTAGCCCTTTGGCTATTCCTTTAATTAAAACTGTTTTTCCAGCTCCAAGTTCGCCAATTAAACCAATTGTTTCTCCGCCGCAGAAGTTTTGAGCCAATTTTTTGCCAAGAGTTATGCTTTGTTTTTCTGATTTTGTAACAAATTTTTTCATAAAGGGCTTTTTATATTTTTTAATTTTGGATTAGTAACTTGAGTATATCTTTGCGTTGTTCGAATATTTTGATGTCCTAAAAGTTCTTGCACATATCTTATATCAGTGCCATTTTCAAGTAAATGTGTGGCGAAAGAGTGCCTGAGAGAGTGAAAAGTGGCATCTTTTTGAATATAAGCTTTTTTAAGTGATTTTTTGAACATTTTTTGTAACGATGCGGTAGTCAATTTTCCTCCACGACTGCTTTTAAAAACAAAATCTTTACCCGTCTTGCCGGCAATAAGATTTTTAAAGTCACTTACTAATTTTTCTGGGAAAATAGTAATTCTATCTTTTTTACCCTTTGTTTGTTTGAGGTGTATTATTTGTTCGTTTAAGTTTAGGTCTTTAACCTTGAGGTCTATAATTTCACTCACGCGTAGCCCGCTAGCATAACCCAAGGAGATCATTAGGCGATATTTTTGATTTTTAGTTTCGGCAATAATATCTTTAATCTCATTTCTGGATAGAATAACAGGCAGTTTTTTACTTCGCTTAGCAAGCTTTAGATCAACTTTCTGCGGTAATCTCAATATTTCGCGGTATAGGAATTTTATGGCGCTAAGGAAGAGGTTGATAGTTTGCGGGGATAAATTATTCTTTTGTTTTATTAAAAGAAAAGCACGCACCGCATCGTTTTTTGAATTAAATTTTTTGTTTTTCACAAATAATAAATATTCCTTAATACAGTATAAGTAGCTTTTAATAGTTTTTGAACTGTAGTTTCTAAGGAGCAACTCTTGTTTTGTTTTTTCTAGAATTTGCATAAATAAGATTTTTTGTTATAATTATGGTAAATTTAAAGAACAATTAAAAGTTTAACATAATTTTGTATAATATGCAATCTTGCGTATATTATGTCTACAAAACCCCGTATAAAAACCAGTTAGATGAAATAATTAAAAGTTTTTAAATTTCCTTCGGAAATTTATTATTTGGGGCTATTTTTTATTTTTTAAATCACAAAATGAAGATTTATAATAATTACATATTAGAAATAACTGTATTTATCTGTGGCGCTGTTGTAATGATATTTGAACTTGTCGGTTCAAGGGTGCTTGGGCCATATTTTGGAACATCAATTTTTGTTTGGACAAGCTTAATAGGAATTATTTTGGGCAGTCTAAGTCTGGGCTATTACTTAGGCGGCAAAATTTCTGATAAAAATCCGAATTTAAATAACATGTCGTTGATTATATTTTTATCTGCAATTTTTATAGGCCTAACTTTTGTTATCAAAGTATTTTTACTTATTTTTTTGCAAAGCAAAATCTCAGACATAAGATTATCTTCTATTGTTGCGTCTTTAATTTTATTTTCACCAGCGAGTATTTTATTAGGTATGGTTTCGCCATATGCCGCAAAACTTAAATTAGCCAGCTTGAACACATCTGGTAAAACCATTGGCAATCTTTACGCAATTTCTACAGGGGGCAGTATAATCGGAACATTTTTATCTGGGTTCTATTTAATCCCTCATTTTGGCACGAACAAATTGTTAATTATTTTATCAATTGTATTAATTGTTGTTGCCTTATTGCTTTTTCCAAAAAAATTATTTAAAGCCAAATTGCTATTTTTATTATTTATGATTATTGCCTGGGGGAATTTTGCAGGTCTTAATTATCTATATCAGAATATTGGCTTTATAGACGTTGATACTGCGTACAATCGCATTTGGATTTATGACCATAGTGATAAAGAAACAGGAGAGATTGTCCGTACTTTTTCAATAAATAATGAAAATAGTTCTGCCATGTATTTAAATAAAAAAAGCTTAGTTTACGAATACACAAAATATTATGATTTGGCAAAACATTTTTACCCTGGCTTTAAAACGACTTTAATGCTTGGAGGAGCCGGATATTCTTACCCGAAAGCTTTTTTAGATAATTATCCAGAAGCAACAATTGATGTGGTTGAAATTGACCCTATGGTTACTGAGCTTGCAAAAAAATATTTCAATTTAAAAGAAAATTTGAGATTAAATATTTATCACGAAGATGGCAGGGTGTATTTAAATAAAACGCAAAAAAAATATGATGTTATTTTTGGAGATGCTTTTAGTTCCCATTATTCATTGCCATACCAATTAACAACTCAAGAGGCTGTCCAAAAAAAATTTGATATTCTTAATGATAATGGTGTCGTTATTTTAAATATAATTTCTGCAATAGAGGGCGAAAAAGGGAAATTTTTGAGAGCAGAATATGCAACATATAAAAGCATATTTCCACAAGTTTATTTATTTCCGGTAAGAGAGCAAAATAATGAAAACGAAGTGCAAAATATTATTTTAATAGCTTTAAAATTCAATGAAAAACAAGATTTTATTGACACTGACCAAAAATTAAACGAGTACTTACAACACCTTTGGATAAAAAAAATCACTGAAGACCTGCCGATTTTGACTGACGACTTTGCGCCAGTAGATTATTATATCAATAAAACAATTTAAAAAATAAAAAATAGCCCCAAATAATGTTTTGCATTCGCAAAACAAAAACTTTTAATTACATCATCTAACAACGATTATCCGGTTTCGGCTCTTCCGAGAGCCTCCACCCAAATTTTTCTTTCGCTACGCTACAGAAAAACTTCGGATACTCGTAACGTTAGGCGAAATAATTTTTCCTCGCTATTTAGATTGTTTCTTTCTGGTCTTCTTTTTTTAAAAGTAAGGAAGGCAAAATAAGATTTTCTTTTTTAATTTTAGAGGGGAAATATGGTGTTTTCTGCGCTATAGCTCCGAAAATGGTTTCTGAATTTTTAAATCTCTCAGTTTTGTGATTAAAATCTATTGACAACTATTTATAATGGGTATATACTCAAAATAGATAGTTAATTTCAAAGGTCGAACTATCAATAATTTTAATCATTTAACCTCTAAAACTATGCCAAATTTTGACAAAACAGGTCCTGCTAGTGCAGGTGCTAAAACAGGTGGACAAATGGGAAAATGCGCTGACGCTAAACCACAAGGAAGACCATTTGATGGTCGAGGAAAAGGAATGGGGAAAGGACAAGTGGGTCGTGGAAAAACTGGTCGAGGATTACGAGGACGTTTTAGCAGACGTAACAGTGACGCCTAAAATAAAGACCTCATGAGCCCTGTTTTTAAATAATTAACAGGGCGAGGTTTTTAAAAATAAACTAATTTATGCCTAGACCAAAATTACGCAGACAAATACGATTTAATCCGGATATAACATATTTTAAACCTCAAGGAGTTCCAATGAGAATACTTGATGAGGTTGAATTAACTGATGAAGAAGTAGAAGCTTTGAGATTAAAAAATATCAAAAATCTGGATCAAATTGAATGTGCTGACAAAATGAATACATCACAAAGTACTTTTCAAAGAATTTTATCCTCTGCTTATAATAAAGTATCTGACGCTTTAATAAATGGTAAGGCTATAAAAATTATTAAATAAAGAGTTTTGGGCTACGGGCATTCACCCCTTAGGCCCCTCTGCCCTTCGCCCAAAACAAGAAAATCTTATTTTGCCGCAATTAGAAAAAAAGAAGACCAGAAGGAAACTTTTTAATAAGGATGAGAAAAAATTACATCGCCTAACAAAGAGTATGCGGTTCAGGAATTTTTCGCTATTATATTTATAAGGAATAAAAAATTCCTTCACCCAAATTTTTGCTCCATTTCATTACGCAAAAACATCGCATATACTGAAACGTTATCGGAAATAATTTTTAAATTTTTTACAATATATGCCAATTCACTTAAAGCCCCGCGAGTCCAAAAAAGGCGTTAGCCTTAAGGTTAAAGAATATAATCACTCTCTTAATTATGAAATAAAAGAGGTATTTGTTGGACATAATACACTATTGTCATTGTTAGGTTTTGTAACTGGTGGAATACTTGTTGGAAGATCGTTTTGGGAGTATGGAAAAATATATCTAGGTTTGCCAACAACCATTATTATTGGAGTGATTATATTCACTATTTCTGGGATAATATTAAAACGTTTTCACAAGTAAAAATTTAAAAATTACATCCGATAACAGCGTGTATCTGGTTCGGCAGATTTGACGCAATTAGATTCAAAAGGAATGTCAAATCAGCCTCTCCCAAATTTCGCAAAAAACTATTAGATTTTCAAAGGAATTTTTGCGAAACTTCAGATACACGCGAACGTTATATTCAATAAGCGGGCGGGCTAAAATAACGAAAGACTTATTAATTTATAATTCATCATTTGCATTATGGCTTATCAAGAACTGAAAAAAGAGGATTTTCTAAAAGATTTTGGAATGACTGAAAAATTGATTCCGAATTTTCTGATAGTTGAGGGTTTGTATGATTTTGCTGGACAATTAAAAAGAAGAAAGAAATTTTTTGATAAAATAATTTTTGAAAGTAAAGAAAATTTCTTTTTCATTGGAGAAAAAAATGGAATTAAATCTAAAAGCACTATCATTGGCATTTG
>CAZXPA010000014.1:0-2212 GCA_964642485.1 uncultured Gammaproteobacteria bacterium | reverse complement strand
AATTAAAGTTGGTTATTGTTGTGCTTATGGCCCAACTTTATCAGGGGAAATTGTCCATCAATTCGCAGTTTTCGGCTCAAAAATCATACAAATAGGTTGCTACGGCGGACTCCAAAAAAATATCAAAGTAGGTGATTTCTTAATCGCATCAGAAGTTAAAGCATTAGATGGAGTTTCAGGTTTTTATCAAAAAGACACAGATCATATTAAACCTTCAAAAAAATTATTGGATGCTCTTGAAAAAGAAATCACTAATCAAAAAATCCCCTATTTCAAAAATAAACTTATTTCTTCTCCGACAATGTTAGGAGAATCTATGAAAATTATTAATGATTGGTCAAAACAGGGATTTTTTGGAGTGGATATGGAGTCCGCCTCAACTATCTCTATTGGAAATCACTTTAATGTGGATTCTGCATCAATTTTATATCTATTTGATTTAGTCATTCAGGGACAAACAGTTCTTGATAAAAATACTGATGACCAGAAAATTCGGAAACTTAGAGACAAGCAAATGATGAATATAGTCTTTAATGTAATAAGTCAATATTGATAACGCCCGCCCGCTTACTCTTCGGAATTTTTTTGCTTTGCAAAAAACCGTCTTGCAGACTATTCCTCGTTCCTAACGGAAGAATATAACAGCGATTAAGAGGTAAATTTTCTTGCAGAAAATTTCCCCAAATTCGGTTTTGTGGGTTGCCTCAAAACCGAACTTCTCTTAATCGCGATGTTATGTGAAATAACTAAATTCTTTTTGGCTAACGCCAAAAAATTATTTGGGCAAATTTATTTTTTATTTTTTATGACAAATCCAGAAAATAAACAAAAAGAAGCACCTCCCCAAGAGCCAGAAAAGCCCGCTCAGCCTCAACCTGAAAAATCGCCGTCTGAATTAAGACAGGAAAGATTAACACAGATAAATCAAGAATTAGATGCATTTAATTACCAAGCCAGTGGATCAGAAGAAATGCAGCAGATTCAAAAACAAAGAGAACAAGAATATCAAGCTAAGGTGACGGAGCTTGAACAAGGGCTTGGCACTCAACTTGATGACGAAAGCAAAGATAAGATTCATCAGAATATGGTTGATAGATCCATTGAACAAGCTCAAAGAGACAACGAAAGGTTTGATGATCTACAACGACTTAGGAAGGCAGCTGAAACCTTATCACCAGAAGATTTTTTATATTTTGAAAAAATCTTGGGAAATCAAGAGGGGCGTGTTGATCAACTATACGACCTTAAAGATAAAGTCTTTCACACAACTAACGATTTTAACCTTGGAAAAATGTTAGAATCCGGCAACATCAGAACTGGAAGCGACCAAGAAGGTATGTATGGCTCTCGCGGAGCTTCTTTTACAGACGGCGATTTTTCAGAAACAGCATCGTTTCAAACATTATATGAGGACCAAAATACTCATAGCTCCGATAAAAAATTCAACTCACAAAATTATGGCGATAAAGCAGAAGATTTTGTAAGGTACTTTTGGGACAACAAGCAAGAAGAAACCCAACAGTACTTGAGCAAGATAAGCGGTGGTAAAAAAGTTGAGACTTTTGAAGACGCACTCAAAATCGCAGAAGGATTCAAATTTAAGGCAAAACCAAAAGAGCTAGAAAACGACCCCGAAGCACTTTCAAAATTGTATGGCCTAACAATAGTATTTGAAAAAGATAAATTGCCAGATTTGACTAAAGAAGGCGCAGAAGGATTACAAAGAGATTTTGAGCTTAGGTCGTATCGAAAAGACGGGGTGCCGTTATCTGAAGCATCAACAGTTTTTGTTCCTGAATCACAGATTAAAAATATGAGACAAACACTGCAAGAACATGGTTTAACACATGTAGATATTAGGCCTTCAGAAGAGTTGGAAGCTATACGGATGGTAAAATTATTAGAGAAAAAATAAAAAATAAATTTGCCCAAATAATAGCTCGCTATCGCTCGCTGAATTTAGTTACATCACATAACAGCGTATATCTGGTTCGCGCTTGGCTGACGCCAAATGCTCACCCATATTGCTCCCTGCTATCGCAACTTCAGATATGCCGAAACGTTATATTCAATCGTCGTGTAGATTTATTAAGAGGGGGTTGTTGTCGCCATCCCTTCGGGATAGATAGTCAAAAACTTCGTTTTTGGATTTTATAGAAATAATATTTTTTGGGTGGGAATTATTGAGTTGGATTATTTACTTTTCCCATAA
>CAZXPA010000013.1:0-14611 GCA_964642485.1 uncultured Gammaproteobacteria bacterium | reverse complement strand
TAATCTGGGCCATCAAGGAGTAAAAATTAGAAATAAACCAGCTCGAAAAAGATTTTTTAAATGGGTTAATGATTTGGAATACAAGATTTTGTCTTTGCCTAAACCGGACATTAATATATTTTTACACATGCCAGCAACAATTGCCTGGGATTTGATTGCCAATAAAGGACCGCGTGAATATTTAGGGTGTAAAAAAAGAGATATCCATGAACAGGATATCCTTCATTTAAGGCAAGCAGAAAAAGTTTTTCTTGAGGTTGTTAAATTATTTCCTGAAGAATTTGTGACGGTTGAGTGCGTTCGTCAAGGAAAACTCTTGTCAATTGAGGAAATAAGTAAAAAGGTTTGGCGGGTAGTTAAAAGGTTTTTAAAATAAGGTTTATTATTTTTAACCCCGTTAGAAAGCTCGCTTTGCAAACTTTAGAGAACCTTTAGCTTCTTATAAAGACACAATAATTACTTTTTAACGGGGTTAACTACTGGTCCTTGAGCCTCTGGCCCGTCGGGCCAACGGCCCGGAGGGAGTGTCTTCAATTTGAAAACCTAGGTCTTTGATTTTTCTACGGACTTGGTCAGCTGCTGACCATTTTTTTTGTTTTCTTAATTTTTCCCGCTTTTTAACCAGAGTGATTACTTCTCTGAGAATAGCTGGTTTTTTAAAATCAAGAACGCCCAAGATTTGATCAAATTCTTTAAGTAAATGACAGATTTTTTGCCCACCAACATTTTTTTGATAAGATTTTTTAACCAGATCAAAAATGACTGCTAAAACCTTAACTGTGTCAAAATCATCGTCCATTGCTTGAATAAATTTTTCTTTGGTTTTTTTAATTAATTCTAAATCATCTTTTTGGCCAGTTTTAACTTTTTGAACAAAATCATTTAATCTTTCCAAGCTGTTTTCGGCTTTTTCTAAAGCTTTTTCATTAAAGTTAATTGGCGAGCGGTAATGGCTGGTTAAATAAAAAAATCTTAAGGTTTTAGGGTTGTGTTTTTTTAAGGCCTGTCTGATAGTAATAAAGTTTTTTAAGGATTTGCTCATCTTTCTGCCCCTGACATTTAAAAAACCAGTGTGGAGCCAGTATTTAACCATTGGTTTTTTGCCTGAGATAGCCTCCATTTGAGCAATTTCTGCTTCATGGTGAGGGAAAATTAAATCTCTGGCCCCCGCGTGAATATCATATTGGGGGCCAAAATTAGTTTCAGTAATGGCTGTATCTTCAATGTGCCAGCCCGGCCTGCCGCGACCCAATTCAGTATCCCAGTTCGGCTCGTCTGGTTTAGAAAATTTCCATAAGCAAAAATCTCCTCTGTTTCTTTTTGCTATACTTTCATCTATTCGAGAAACAGCATCTTCAGCTCCTAAAACAGTTCGTCGAGAAAGTCGGCCATAATCTTTAAATTTTTTAATATCGTAATAATAACCATCAGAGATTTTGTAAGCATAACCCTTTTTAATTAAGGTTTTTGTTTGTTTAACAATCTGCTTTATATAATCAGTGGCCCGGGCATATTTAGTAACTGAATCAATGCCTAATTTTTTTTCGTCTTGATGATAATATTTTTCAAATTGTCGGGCTAATTTTAAAGGGCTGATTTTTTCTTGTTTTGCCTTTTTAATAATTTTATCATCTAAATCAGTAATATTTTGTAGGTAGGAAACCTGATAACCCTTGAATCTGAGATACTTAACAATAACGTCAAACTGGACATAGGTTTTAGCATGGCCAATATGCATGTAGTCATAGGATGTTATACCACATACAAAGATGTTTACTTTTTTTCCTTTTATTGGCCTGAATGTTTTCTTTTTCCTGGTTAAAGTGTTGTATATTTGAAGCATATATTTTGCTATTTTAATTTAAGGCATTGATATTGTATCATGGTCTTGACATTTTGTCAAAAATATGCTACATTAATAATATTCTTTAAAAGATAAAGAATCCCGCACCCTTCGGAAAAAGGGTATAAATCACTCCAAAGTCTCGTAGAACGGGACAAAGAGAAAAGAAAGGAGGACGATAACGATGAATACAACATCGATTACGTCAGGACAAGTGAAGCAGTACAAAAGGTTTATTGAGGACATCGCTGAGCGTGCACTCAAGGAGATCAGCATCGACAAGGACGGTATCCAACGAGTGATCGAGAAAGGCAATGATCTGCAAGAGGCTATTATGGCCAAGATTAAGGAACTGTCGATCTCCAATCAGTTCGCCGACGAGGAAATGAAGTCCAGTTATGTGTATCCCGCAGAGTATAGACCAAAGCCATTAGAGGAACAGATTTCTATTTTGCGTGGTTATTGGCCGAAACTTAATCCCAGTAAACAGATTATCGAGCTTGAACGTAAGCCATTAACACCTGGCGCCGAAGCTCTATTCGCAATCGTGTGCTGGCAAACACTTGCGTCAACCTATGGTGATGCCCTAGAGAAAGAGGTTTTTCCAGCCATTAAGACTCAGCGTGAGGGCAAATTCTACAACTGGCGCGAGGGCAAACTCGGTCCACAATACCTCCGCCAACACGCGCGCACATTAGAGATGTTTCAGACGCTGGGCGAGCGGCAGAAGGATCACGATGTCCTCGTTGTTTCAACACAGTTTGGTCTCCGTCACCGGGGCCGCTCCGTCCGCCGAGCTCGCGAGATTTTCATATTCAACGAGTTTGGCCTTGGTGCATTCGCGGTCGGGATTATGCTCCTGACACACCCGGAGCGTCTCGTATCTTATGACGACCTTTGTATCGATTGCCCGGGCGACGAATATTCTCCGGACGCTGATGGCCAGTTTGATGGCGCGCCGTATTTCAACTTCGACGACGGCGAGGTCAAGTTCGATACCGACTGGTCTGATGATGCCCACGGCCGCTATGGGTCTGTTTCGGCGTTCCTTCCGCAGTAGAATTCTGACGGCTTGATTCTTTTAATGCCTTGAATCTTCGGCACAAAATTTGTCGAAGGTTTTTCTTTAGAAAGAAAAATGTTCTCCGTACTGGAGGACATTTTTTAGTGTTTCTTGATTAGTTTTATCTAAGTATAAAAGCTACAGCCATTTTTTTCTTTTAAAATAATAAATCAAGACCAGGAAAGTAACAACCATTAAACCAATGATTAACCAAAAAGAAGACGGCTGATTAGTTAAGGGCATAAACTGCAGGTTCATGCTAAAGACAGCAGCAATTAGAGTAATTGGCAGGACAATAACTGAGATGGTGGTTAAAATCTTTATAATGTCATTAAGCTGAAAAGAAATTAAAGAATTGTTTGTTTTTTCAATTGCTTCAATGCTTTGTTTTAAATTTTCTAAGTTTTCCCAGATGTCATCAGTTGTCTCAAGCAGCTCGTCAAAGTAAATTTTTAATTGTTCAGCCGAGAGAAAGAAACCACTTTTTTTAAGCAGTTTAGAGAGAACCAGCTGATGGGCTTGCATTATTTTTCTGAAGTTAATAATATTTGTCTTGGCAATGAGAATTTCTCTGACCATTCTTTTTTCATAGCCCCTAAAGACATGTTCTTCAATACTGTTGATACTAAGGCTGAGACTATCTAAAATCGGGAGACAATAGGAAAACAAGCGATTTAAGATTTCATGGAGAAGAGCAGCTGGATTATCAGTGAAGTATTTATTTCGTTGAGATTTACTAACCTTGCAAGAGTTAAAGGTGTTCATTAAAGGCAAGAGCTCGCCTCGGTGGACAGTCACCAAATAATTGGGGCCAATAAAGAAATCAATTTCTGAAGAAGCAATTTTTCTGGTTCGCCGGCTATAAATAGGGAAGAGCAGGACCATGAAGATATACCTGGAAGTAGTATTAAGTTTTGGCCTTTGAATTGACGAAAAGCAGTCGCTTAAATGAACAGGGTGAAATTTAAATGTTTTTTTAAGATACTTTATTTCTTCCTGAGAGCATTTGGAAATATCAGTCCAGGTCAAATTTTTTGTCTTTATTTGTTGAATAGTAGGTAAATTCATACTTAAATCAATTAAACATTTTAACATTTTAACATTCTAACATTAGAAAATTTTGCTTGATAAAATTTTCTTGTTATCATGTTACCTTGTTATTATGTTACCAGGTTATAATGATATTGGCAATAGGTTGTAAAACGGAATAAAAAGCTGTAGAATAATAGTCAGTTTATGCGCAAGAAACGTGGCAATGTTTATGTCGGTACTTCAGGCTGGTCATACCAACACTGGTTAGGAGTTTTTTATCCTCAAGAGCTAAAGTTATCAGATTGGCTTGTTTATTATAGTAAATATTTTCAAACAGTGGAAATAAATTCTTGCTTTTATCATTTACCTAAAGAAACCAGTTTTGTTAACTGGGAAGAGAAAACACCCTCAAATTTTCTTTTTAGTCTTAAGGTTTGGCGCCGGATTACCCATTTTAAAAAACTCAAGGACATTAAGAATGATTTAAAGATATTTTTACACCGGAGTAAAGGGTTGGGAGATAAACTCGGCCCTTTGCTTTTTCAGTTTCCACCAAATTTCAACCTTAATATAGATCGTTTAGAATCTTTGGCAAAGCTTTTAAGGAAATTTGATAAAAGCAGGCCGGCTGCTTTTGAATTTCGTCATCAAAACTGGTTTCAACCAGAAGTTTATAGGGTTTTAAGCAGGTATAATTTAGCTCTTTGTTGGGCTGACACCCCAATTTATCCTTATGTTGAGGAGGTCACTGCTGACTATATTTATTTTCGTCTTCATGGCCATGAGCAGTTATATAGTTCAAAATATACTAAAAAGCAGTTAGGAAAAATAGCAAAGAAAATAAAGAAACTGCTTGGCCAGGGTAAAGATGTTTATGTTTATTTTGACAATGATGCAGCTGGATATGCGGTGGAAAATACTCAAGAATTAAAAAGAATGATTAAACCCCGTTAGAAAGCCAGCTCAGGGGACTTTAAAATGTTTCAATTTATAATTAAAATACTTTAATTTTTATATAAATAGTTTTTTAATTTCAAGGTTCTTCGAAGCAGGTTCTTAAAGTTTAGCAAAATAAGATATTACCTACCTATTAAACTTCAAGGTTCTGACGAAGTCAGGTTCTTATAATATTATGTACAATAATAACTTTCTAACGGGGTAAAAATGATTGAGCATAAAATACAAAGAAACATCCCTTTAGCCCCTTTGACAACTTTTAAAATTGGTGGACCAGCAAAGTATTTTTTAAAAGTTAAAAACAAAAATGAATTAGTTGAGGCAATTAAGTGGGCTAAAAAGAAAAACCTGCCTGCCGGCAAGGCAGTCCTCCCTTATTTTATTTTAGGCGGGGGAAGCAATATTTTGGTTTCTGATAAAGGCTTTAATGGTTTGATTATTGAATTATTAATTAGAGACTGTCAATTATTAGGGAATAAAATTTTAGTTGGAGCAGGCATGAGTTTAGCTAAATTAGTTACTTTTTCAATAAAGAACGGCTTAACTGGTTTAGAATGGGCCGTCGGGATTCCCGGAACAATTGGCGGAGCTGTGCGAGGGAACGCCGGGGCTTTGGGTCATTCAATTTCTGAATATTTGGAAAAGGTTAAGATTTTAAGGGCTGATAAAATTATTGAGCTTAAGAATAAAGAAATAGGATTTTCTTATCGCCAGAGCATTTTTAAGCGAAACCAAGATATAATTTTAGAGGCGGTCTTGGCTCTAAAAAAAGGGAAAGCTCAGGAGAGTAAAAAAATAATTAAAGAAAATATTCAGCGCCGGATCACGGCTCATCCGGCTCAGCCAAGTGCGGGTTGTATTTTCAAAAACCCAAAACCAAGTTCAGCTGGCCTCTTGATCCAACAATGTGGTTTAAAGGGCAAACAAATTGGTGGGGCTAAGATTAGCCAAAAACATGCCAATTTTATAGTTAATACTGGTCAAGCTAAAGCAAGGGACGTAAGGGCTTTAATTGCTCTTATTAAGCGAAAAGTAAAAGATAGGTTTAACATTGAGCTAGAAGAAGAGATTAAATATATTGGATTTTAACCATGGACTATCATTTCCCTCCACTCAAATTTTATATTGCTGGATTGGTTGTTTTGGTATTGATATTTCTTCTCTCCTGGTTGCCGAAGACACACATAGATTTAATTGTTCGTTCAGAACCACTGGTAATGAATTTGGAAGTGAAATTAGATATTAGCGCCAGGGGAATACTTTTTAATTTAGATACTATTCCAGGTAGAATAGTTAGCAGTCAGGGCAGAGAAAATTGGCCTGGTTATATGTTTATAAATGAACTAAGTGAGGAACAGGGGAAGAAAATAATCATTTTCCAAGAAAAAGATTTACAAGAATTAGTTGCCCATAAAATAAAAGCCTTATTAGATCAGCCCAATCAAGAATCAGCCAAAGGCTCTCGATTAAAAGATATTGAATTAGAAAAAAGTGTTCTTGAACTTCATTCAGAAGAGTGGGGGATAAAGGTCAAGGACAAAGATTTATTAACTGGTCAAGGAACAATTCTTTTGTCTTTAGAAGAAGAAGTGGTTAGGGAATACGATTTTGAGAGCTTAAAACAGCATATAAAATTTAGAAAAATAACCTTGGTTAAAGAAGAATTAAAAAGTCTTCCCAGCATTAAAGACGTTCAGATAAAGCCCTGGCCTTGGTTTTGGTGGCAAATATCCCCTTTCCCTGACCGAATTAATTTTTCTGTCACCCCGGAAGTTTGAAAAATACGAAGTGAGCATTATCGTCGTTCTGAAGTGGGGTTGACACTTTTTAACAAAGGTGTAGAATATTAAATCATCAGGACATGGGAACATGGGGATATGAGAACATGGGGACATGAGAATTAAGGAAAATGTTACAAAATAAAAATTTAATGTCCAAATGTTAAAATGTCTAAATGTTAAAATGTCCAAATGTTAAAACGAATTTATGCCTGATAGTCAAAAAGTATCAAAGGACTTCTTAACTACTGAGGGAGTAGTTAAAGAGCTATTGCCTTCAGCTAATTTCCGGGTAAAACTAGATAATGGTAAAACTATTTTAGCTCATCTTTCTGGGAGGATGAGGATATACAGGATTAGGATTTCGCCTGGCGATCGGGTGAAGATTGAAATGAGTCCTTATGATTTGACCAAGGGCAGAATAGTTTACCGTTTTTAATCTACTACGAAATACTAAAGATTTACGAAACTACTAAATCTAAATAAGATAATTCCTTTCGTATTTTCGTACAATTTCGTAGTTCGTAGTAAAATGAGCATAGCGAATATATGAAAGTACGGGCTTCAGTTAAAAAGATATGTCGTTCATGCAAGGTGGTCCGGCGAGGGAAGCGGGTCTATGTTATCTGTAAGAACCCAAAGCATAAACAAAGGCAAGGTTAAAGAACCTTACCAAAGTACCAATCTCTACTAATATTACGAATATTCGTACAATTAGTATGAATACGTACTTTTGTAAGGTGATACGTACTATTAGTATTTATATGTAATTTCGTAAGGTACTATGGCAAGAATAGTTGGCGTTAATTTACCATCTAATAAGAGAATCGAAATAGGCTTAACCTATATTTTTGGCATTGGTCGAAGTTTATCAAATGAAATTTTAAAACAGGCCGAGATAGATATAAATAAGCGAGTTAAAGATTTAACAACCCAGGAAATAGACCAGTTAAGAAAAATTATTGAGAGCAAATATCGAACAGGAGGAACATTAAAAAGAGATGTCTCAGGCAATATTAAACGGTTAAAAGGAATTGGTTGCTATCGGGGGACAAGGCATACCAGGCGTTTGCCAGTCAGGGGGCAAAGGACAAAGACTAACAGTCGGACTGTCCGAGGCAATGTTCGCCGAACAATGGGAAGCGGAAGAAGACAGGCAGCTAAGAAAACATAAAGTATATGGCAAAAAAGACTAAAGCAATTAAACATACTCCTCGGGGCCGAGCTTATGTCAAGGCCACTTATAACAACACCATTGTCACCTTGACTGATCCAGGGGGTAATGTCTTGGCCTGGTCAAGTGCTGGTAGGCTTGGTTTTCGCGGGCCTAAAAAATCAACACCTTATGCCGCCAGTGTTATTGTTAGAGACGTTGCTGAACGAGTAAAAGAAGCTGGACTTAAAGAAGTCCAAGTTTTTGTTAAAGGGGTTGGAATGGGACGGGAAGCAGCAGTTCGGTCCCTTTATGCTAATGGTTTTAATATTTTATCCATTAAGGATATTACTCCTTTACCCCATAATGGTTGTCGGCCGAGGAAAGTAAGAAGAGTGTAGTAATGCTAATCTACGAATACATACGAATACAACGAATAAAAAAAAAGGGTAATTCAATTTGTAGTATTCGCATACATTTGTAGATTCGAATTATTAAGCGGAGCGCTTATGCGAGCATCACCACAATGTAAAATGTGTCGCCGGGAGGGTAAAAAGCTTTTTTTAAAAGGCGAACGTTGTTATTCTTCAAAATGTCCTTTAGTTAAGAAAAAATATCCGCCTGGAGCCCAGGGGCCAAAAGGTTATCCTCGCTTATCAGATTATGGTCGCCAGCTCCGGGGAAAGCAATGTTTAAAACGTTCCTATAATCTCTCAGAAAAACAATTTAAAAACTACTTTATTAAAGCAAAACAAAAGGAAGGTAACACTGAAGAGGCCTTTTTAGGATTTTTAGAAAAGAGATTAGATAATGTTGTTTACCGGGCTGGTTTTACTAGTTCACGAAAAAAAGCCCGTCAAGTTATTAGCCATGGCAATATTTTGATTAATAATCGGCGGGTTGATATTCCGTCATATCAGGTTAAGATTGGTGACACTATCCAGCCAAAAGAGAAAAAATCAATCATTCAGGCAATAAAAGAGCAGATTTCTTTGAGTAAAGATAAAGTGGTTTTACCAGCTTGGTTAAATCTGGATAAGAAAAAATATCAAATCAAGGTTTTAAAAGACCCTGGGCCAGAAGATTTGCCCAAAGAATTTGAGACCGATTTAATAATTTCTTTTTATAGTCGATAAATAATCAACTTAACAACTAAGCAACTTAACAATTTAACAAAAGAGATTATAAATATTATCTTTGTGAGATAGTATTGTTTAGTTGTTAAATTGTTATATTGTTAAATTGAATTTATATGGAAAATATTTTTTTACCAACAAAGGTTGAATATCAAACAGATACTAAAAATAAAAATAAAGGGTCAATTATTATTAAACCCTGCTGGCCAGGTTATGGCATTACCTGGGGGAATACCCTAAGAAGAGTCTTGTTGACCTCACTTCCGGGAGTGGCAGTAACAGCTGTAAAAATAAAAGGGGTTAAGTATGAATTCTCAATCATCCCTCATGTCCAAGAAGATGTTTTAGAAATTATTTTGAACTTAAAAGCACTTCGTTTAAGGATTCTCTCACCAGGGGATGAACCTGTTAAATTAACCCTTAAGGCGAGTGGCGAAAAAAAGGTCAAAGCTGCTGATATTGACAAATCAGCTGATGTGGAAATTGTTAATCCAGATTTATTAATTGCTACTTTAACTGACAAAAAGGCTAATTTAGAAATGGAGATTTGGGTGGTTAAAGGATATGGCTGGGCGCCTTCAGAAGAAAAATCAAGAGCGGGGTTAGATATTGGCACAATTGTTGTTGATTCAATGTTTAGTCCTGTTTTACAAGTTTCAGTTAATGTTGAAAATATCCGGGTGGGGAAAAGAACAGATTTTGACAAGATTATTTTAGGAATTGAGACTGACGGGGCCTTTTCTCCATTTAAAGCGTTTTTAGTTGCCAGTGAATTATTAACTAATCAATTTAAGGCTTTGGTTCAGTTGGGCGAAGAGATTGAGAAAGTTAAAAGAAGAAAACCTCGGAAGGCTAAGAAAGCAAAAAAAGTCTCAAAAGCAAAAAAGACCAGGAAACCAGTAAAAAAGACCAAAAAGACAGTTAAGAAAAAAGCAGCTAAGAAAAAGATAATTAAGAAAAAGGCAGTTAAGAAAACCAAGAAAAAAGCAAAGAAAACCAAAAAAACCACAAAAAGAAAGAAATAACCTTACTAAATTACTAATCATTAGAACCTTACTAAATTACGAATTTATACCAATTTTACTAATAAATTTATTTGTACTATTAGTAAGGATTTGTACTTTCGTAAGGTTCTATGAGACATAGAAAAAAAGGGAAAATTTTGGGCAGAAAAATCGGTCCGCGTAAAGCTTTATTAAAAAGCCTGGCTTTAAATTTTGTTTTAAAAGGGAAGATAAAAACCACTGAAGCCAAAGCTAAAGCAGTTAAGCCAATTATTGAACGTTTAATTACTCGGGCTAAAGAAAATAATTTAAATAATTATCGGAGAATTAATTCTTATTTACAAAGCCGGGAGGCAACTAAGAAAATACTTGAAGAGATTGGGCCGAAGTATAAAGATCGACCAGGTGGTTATTTGAGGATTATTAAAGTTGGTTCAAGAAAAGGGGATGGAGCAAAAATGGTAATACTTGAGTTAGTCTAGAAAACAGAAAATAGTTACTGGGGAATACCTGCCGGCAGGCAGGCAGGCAGGCAAAATAGTATTTCCATTTTCTATACCAATTTCTAATTTTATTTATTTTATGACAAAACCAGAGATACGGAGGAAAGTTCATGCCATTGACGCCACTGATCAATCTTTGGGTCGTTTAGCTAGTAGAATTGCTCAGTTATTAATTGGCAAAGGAAAGCCTAGTTATGTGCCTAATCTTGATTTAGGAGATATTGTTATTGTTAAAAATGTTAAAAAGATAAAGATTACCGGTCGAAAATTAGAACAAAAGAAATATTATCATCATAGTGGCTATCCAGGTGGTTTAAAAACCAGAAAAATGAAAGAGGTTTTTGCTAAAAGTCCGGACCAGGTTTTACATAAAGCGGTCTATAATATGTTGCCCAAAAATAAATTAAGAAAACCAAGAATTAAAAGATTAAGATTTAAGAATTAAAGAATTTCAAATTGTAGGTTGAAAGTTTTAAAATTGCAAGTTTTTAAAAAGTCCTTAATAGGATTGTTTTTTTATCCCAAAAATGCTAAAATGGTTTTGATATGCCTTTACTAAAGATTAGAAAATATAATGACCCTATTTTACGGATAAAATGTCAGGAAGTTAAGGAAATTACTAATGAGGTCCGTGATTTAGCTAAAAAGATGTTAAAAATAATGTATCAGGAAGAAGGCATTGGCCTAGCTGCTCCTCAAATAGGGGATAAGAGAAGAATTATTGTTGTTGACGCCCGCCGGCCATGGCCTGGAGCTAAGGCAACCGCGCCCGGCCTCGCCTTTGGCTCAGTCAAAAGCGAGCGGGTTGGTCGGGGGCCGCTTAGTTTGCTTAATCCTAAAGTTGTTAAGAAATCAGATAAACAAGTGAGTGATTTTGAGGGATGTTTAAGTTTACCCGGTGTTAGTTTAAGTATAAAAAGACCTAAGTCAGTTGAGATTGAGGCCTATTTGTTAGAAAAAGAACAAAATGTTAGAATTAAGGCTGAGGGTTTGTTGGCCCGGGACTTACAACATGAGATAGACCATCTTGATGGAATTTTAATTCTTGACCGGGTTGGTTTTTTAAAGAAAATAAAAGCAATTAAGAAATTAAACCCCGTTAGAAAGCCCGCTTCAAAAACTCAATAATCTTTTAGTTTATCGTTAGGGAATAATTATAACTTTCTAATGGGGTAAAAAAGAAATTGCGGGCATAGTATAGTGGTAGTACGTGACCTTCCCAAGGTTATGGTGTGGGTTCGATTCCCATTGCCCGCTCCACCTGGAGCGCCGAGATAGCTCAGCGGTAGAGCAAGCGCTTCGTAAGCGCTAGGTCGTGAGTTCGAATCTCACTCTCGGCTCCAGGCATTTTGCAGGCGGGGCGCCGCTCTTCCGCCAAAGGCGGATAAACTCCAAGCGGAGGTCCTGAGTTCGATCCTCAGCGCTGGCTAATGTCTAAACATATGATTAAATTCATCAATGTCACTAAATTTTATCCCCCAGATGTTTATGCTTTGCGAGAAGTCAGTTTTCATATTAGGCCAAAAGAATTTGTTTCCATTGTTGGTCAATCAGGAGCAGGCAAGAGTACAATTGTTAGATTATTAATTACTGAAGAACGGTTGAACGAAGGAAAGATTATTGTTGGTGGTTGGGATATTACGAATATAAAGCCGGGAGAAACACCAGCCCTACGTCGTCAGATTGGTGTTGTTTTTCAAGATCTTAAATTATTAGAGAAAAAGACAGCTTACGAAAACGTTGCTTTTGCCCTAGAAATGGTTAATACTCCGCGTAGGAAAATATCACCAATTGTTAAGCAGGTTTTGAAAATAGTTGGCTTAGAAGATAAAGCTGATTATTTCCCTCAACAGCTTTCAGCTGGCGAGGCTCAGCGAGTAGTTGTGGCGAGAGCTTTAGCTCATCGGCCAAAAATATTAGTTGCTGATGAGCCGACGGGCAATCTTGATCCAATCACTACCCGGGATATTGTTGAGTTGTTAGCTAAAATCAATGAGTTTGGCACAACCGTTCTTTTAGTAACTCATAATCGGGAAATAGTTAATTTCTTAAAGAAAAGAGTTATTACCCTTGATCGGGGAATAGTTATTGGTGATCAAATGAACAAGGGGAGGTATGTAATTTAGGATTGCAGATTTAAGATTTATGATTTATGATAAAAAAAGATTATGAATTAATAGAGCATACGGCGGATTTGAAGATTAGAGCTTATGGCCAGGATTTAAAAGAGGTTTTTTCTAATATGTTGAAAGGAATGTCTGAAAGCATTCAGCCAGTTGTTAGTGAGCAGTCACCAATTGTTAATCGTAAAATAAATATTAAGTCAAAAGATTTAGAATCTTTGTTAATTAATTTTTTGTCTGAAGCCTTATATCTAAGTGATGTTAACAATGAAGTCTATTTTGAGGCCGAGTTTAAAATATTAACTGATAAAAAACTAAAAGGAAAAATTAAAGGAAAAAAATTTAATAGTTTGCAGACCGAGATTAAAGCTGTTACCTGGCATGACTTGGAAGTTAAAAAGATTGATGATCAATGGCAGGCAATTGTGCTTTTTGATATTTAAGCCTATGTTAACTAAACAAGATTTAAAAAAAATAAACGATTATCTTTATGAAATCCCCAGGTCTTTTCGGAAGGATATGAGAGTTCCGGCAAGAATTTATGTTTCTGAAAGAATGAGGGACTCCATAGAAGAAGAGGCTTTAATTCAGTTAGTAAACAGTGCCACCCTGCCAGGGATTATAAAATATGCTATAGGAATGCCGGATATTCACTCAGGCTACGGTCCGCCAATTGGCGGTGTCGGAGCAATGAAGTTACCAGAAGGAGTTATTTCTCCCGGTTTTGTTGGCTACGATGAAAATTGTGGTATCAGATTGTTATTGTCTGAATACACAGAAAAAGACATTAAACCTTATTTAGAAAATTTAGCCAATGAAATGCAAAAAGAGGTTCCTTCAGGATTAGGTGTAGGCAGGCGAATAAAATTAAGCATTGACCAGATTAACAAAATTTTACAAGGCGGTGTTCCTAAATTAGTTGAGCAAGGTTATGGAGAAAAAGAAGACATTGAGAATTGTGAGGAAAAAGGAAGAATGGAGCAGGCAGATGCTTCAGCGGTTTCTGATCGAGCAAAGATTCGCGGCAGAGATCAAGTAGGGACCCTCGGGAGCGGGAATCATTTCTGTAGCCTGGAAAAGGTAGAGGAAATTTTTAACGAACAGACGGCTAAGATTTTTGGTCTGTATAAAGATCAAGTCGTGGTAATGATTCATACTGGTTCTCGTGGTTTCGGGCATCAAAACTGCACGGACTACTTAAAGATAGTTATGCGGGCTTTACCAAAATACAATATTAGACTTCCAGACAGAGAATTGGCCTGTGTTCCTTTTAATAGCCCTGAAGGTCAGAGGTTTTTTAAAGCCATGTCTGCAGCTTGCAATTATGCTTGGGCTAATAGACATATGATTGCTTTTTATGTCAGAAGAGCATGGAAAAGAGTTCTAGGAGAAAAGGCAAATTTAAAATTGCTTTACGACGTAGCCCATAATATCGCTAAAATAGAGGAACACGAAGTTAATGGAGAAAAAATGAAATTAATTGTTCATCGGAAGGGAGCGACCAGGGCTTTTCCTCCCGGACACCCAGAAATTCCAGAGAGATATAAAATAACAGGACAGCCAGCAATCGTTCCTGGAACCATGGGCACCGCTTCTTATGTTTGTGTGGGGACTGAAAAATCAAAGGAGGCATGGTATACAGTATGTCATGGCGCTGGTCGGGCAATGTCGCGTCATGCCGCAATGAGAAGAGTTCGAGGAGAAGAAGTAGTTAGAAGACTGAAAGAAAAAGGAATCTTGATTAAATGTCGTTCAATGCGAGGTATAGCCGAAGAAGCACCAATTGCTTACAAGGATGTTGATCAAGTGGTTGATATTGTTCATCAAGCTGGCTTGGCTAAAAAAGTTGTCAGATTAGTACCCTTAGCAGTGATTAAAGGAGGGTAAGATTTTAGATTGTTGACTTAATTTGTTTGCTTTTTAAATCTTTTTGTTGTATAATAAAGTTGAAATATAATTAAATCTAAAACCATAAATCCCTGCCTGCGTGCCTATCGGCAGGTAGGCCGGCAGGCAGGA
>CAZXPA010000012.1:0-15112 GCA_964642485.1 uncultured Gammaproteobacteria bacterium | reverse complement strand
ATACAAGACTCCCATTGAATTTTCAAAAGTGTTACCTATGTACTCATCTTGTACATTGAATTGACAAAATTTTAAAATCTGTTATAATTATAACATCAGAAAATTTACAAAGGAGGATAACAATGAAGAAGAAACTAATATTCTGGGAAATCATAATAACAATAACTACAATTAGCGCCTTTGCTCTTGTCTTTACCCTTCAAAATGGCTGGGAGCTAGACGGACTAAAGCGACATTTTACTGCTGTTAGTGCTGCTGTTGTCGCGGGTGTTGCGGGTGTTGCTGTTGCTGCTGTTGCTGGTGTTGCTGGTATTACTGCTACCGGTGTTATTACTGCTACTGTTGCTGCTGTTGTTATTACTACTGGTGTTGCTGGTGTTGCTGTTATTGCTACTGGTGTTGGTATTGCTGGTGTTGCTGGTGTTGCCGGTATTGCTGGGGTTGCTACTATTATTGTTGCTGTTGTTATTGCGGCTATTGCTGCTGCTGTTGTTGTTGCTGCTGCTGACATTAAAGAACTGAAGAATACTTTTGCTTTGGTTTCTTTAATAACACAAGCATTAGTAATTTTTGGGACCGTATCAACAATAACTTTCTGGCTTTAATTTTTTAAAAGTAATTCAAAAAAGGCGTCGTTTGGTCAACATTCGATGCTTTTACTTTTATTTAAGTATTGTTAAGGGATTGTCGAGGCTAATCCTCGCCAATTTTTCTAGACTGCCCCTCGCTTTAAATCCTTGCCAACCGAATTGAACTGTGTTAATATAATCTTAAATCATAAATCTAAAATCATAAACCTTATGGCTCTGCCAACTCAAAAAAGATCAAAAACTCGTAAAAAAATTAAACAATACCGCTGTCGTTTAAAAAAGAGAAATTTGTCAGTCTGCCCTAAATGCAAAAAACCAGTACTCTCTCATCATGCCTGTTTATTTTGTGGAACATATATAAATAAAGAGGTTATTAAACCCAAAGCAGAGAAAAAGAAGAAGAAAGGGAAAGAAAAGAAGAAAGGAAAAGAAAAAAAATAACCTTACTAAATTACTAATCAATACTAATAGTACGAATGCTAGCTAATTAGTAAAATTAGTAAAAATTCGTACTTTCGTAAGGGGCCTATGGCTCAACGACATTTAGCACGAACCTTTGCTCTTCAAGTCTTAGCTGAATGGGACTTTAACAAATCTGTCCTTAAGACCAAGGTTGATATTGAAAAAATTACTCAGCGCAATCTTAAACAATCTGCTCTCCAAGATCCTGAGGGAGAAGCATTTTGCAAAAAACTAATTAAGGGTGTTTTTGACAGCCTTTCACAAGTTGACTCTTATATTAAAAAATATGCTCCTCAATGGCCTATTGAACAAATAACCTTGGTTGATAGAAATATTCTTAGACTAGGCATTTTCGAGCTAGTTTTTTTAAGTGAAACACCACCAAAAGTAGCAATTAATGAAGCAATAGAAATAGCTAAAACCTTTGGTGGTCGGACTTCGGGTAAATTTATTAATGGAGTCTTAGGCGCTATTTATGAAGATATAAAGAAAGAAACCAAAAAAGTAAAGAACAAAAAAACTAAAGAACAAAAAAATGAAAAAACTAAGTGAATTAGAAAAAATCCTAGGAACAAAATTTAAAAATAAAAATCTTTTAAAACAAGCGCTGATTCATCGGTCCTATCTTAATGAACATCCTGATTTCTCTTCAGCCAATAATGAAAGACTGGAATTCTTGGGTGATGCTGTTTTAGAATTAATTATTACCAAATTCCTTTATGAGAATTTTAAACAGTCAGAGGGAAAACTGACCTCCTTTCGCTCAAGCTTAGTTAATACAAAATCACTGGCTAAACTAAAAATTAATCAATACCTTTACTTAAGCAAAGGGGAGGCTAAATCAAAAGGAAGAGCTCGAGAAGTTATCTTAGCTAATACTTTTGAAGCCTTAATTGGAGCAATTTATTTAGATCAAGAATTTAATCAAGCAGAAAAATTTATTCATCAACATCTTCTCCCCCGATTAGATATTGTTTTAAAACACCAATTATATGAAGACCCAAAGAGTAAATTTCAAGAAATTGCCCAGGACAAACTTAAAATCACCCCAACCTACAAAACAATCAAAGAATCTGGGCCTGACCATGCGAAAAAATTTACTGTTGGCGCTTTCTTAAAAAAGAAATTAATTGCCACTGGAGCTGGCAAAAGTAAACAAGAGGCAGAAGTAAAAGCAGCTCAAAAGGCTTTAAAGAAAAAATTTGTTAATTAAGCTAAAATATTCAGAGGTCTTAAAAACCTCTTTTCTATTACTAAAAATTTGCTAAAATAAAACAACGCGATACTAATATGCTAATGCATGCGAATTATACTAATATTCGTATCATTAGTATTAATTCGTATATTGGTATCGATTAAACGAAGCGATATGTATCTTAAACATTTAGAAATGATTGGTTTTAAGTCTTTTGCCAGCCGAACTATTTTAGAACTTCCAAAACCGCAAAAAAACAACTTTAATATCACGGCTGTAGTTGGCCCAAATGGGGTAGGTAAATCAAATTTGGTCGAGAGCATTCGTTGGGCCTTGGGTGAACAAAGTCTTAAAACTCTTAGGGGGAAAAAATTAGAGGATATTATTTTTTTTGGCTCTAATCAAAAGATGCGCTTAAGCTTAGCTGAAGTTACCTTATTCTTCAATAATGAAGATAAAGCAGCGCCAATTGATTATCGAGAATTTACTATCACTCGCCGAATCTATCGCAATGGTGAAAGCGAATATTTAATTAACAAAAGCCGGGTCAGGTTACAAGATGTTCTTATTCTATTAGCTAAAAGCCGTTTTGGTCAAAAAAGCTATAGTATTGTTGGCCAAGGATTGGTTGACCAAATTCTACAAACCTCGCCCTTTGAAAGAAAAAAATTCTTTGATGAAGCAACTGGTATTAGGCAATATCAAATTAAAAAAAATGAAGCTGTTAGAAAAATAGAAAAAAGCCAAACCAATCTACAACAAGCTGAAATCGCCTTAGCAGAAATTGCTCCTCACCTAAGATCCCTAACCAGGCAAATAAATAAACTGGCCAGGCGTCAAGAAACAGAAACCAAACTTTACCAGCTCCAAAAAAAATATTACAGCGCTATTTGGCAAAGTTTGAATCAGCAAATCTCAGTTCTTAATCAACAAATTGATAAACAAGTAAAAAAGCAAAAGCAAATAGAAAAAGAATTAAAAACAGCCCAAAAACAATCTGAAGCCCTGGCCATGGAGGAATTAGACGATCAATACCAAAAAATCCAGCGGCAATATCAAAAGCTCTTAGAGGGAAAAAATACCTGCCTAATTCGCCAATCAACCCTCCAGGCCCAATTAACTTTTCAAAAAGAAAAACTAAAACAAGAAGAACAATATGAAATTATTATAAGTTTGGATCAAAAAAAGGTATTTTCTGATTTAAAGAAAATAGAATCAAGCCAAAAAGAATTTGTAGGAAAAATAGATAAAATTTCTAAAATTGAGGAACTTAATAAGGTAAAGACCTTGGCTAGAAATATATTTGAGAAAATTAAACAATTGCTAAAATCCTTTGATCCTAAAAAGAAAACAAAATCATCAACTGATCTCAAAGAAAAAAAGCTAATTGAAGGAATTAAAAAAGAAAAAAATCAATTAGACCAAAAGATTAAAGATTTAGATAAAAAATTAAACCAACTTAATCGAAATTTAAGTCAATCTACTGAAAAAGAAAGGGATAAACGAAAAAAATTACTTGATTGGCAAAAAAAGATTCAAAATGAACAATCCAGATTAAATAACCTTACCTATAAGCTTAATGAATTAAAAATTGATCTAGCCCGATTAGAAACTAAAAGAGATATTTCAAAAGATGAAATTACGAATGAAATGGGGAAAAAGAGTCAAGAAATTATTAATCTAGATTCCACTAAAGCATTGGTTATCCAATCAGCTGGGCAAGCTGAAGATCTTGAACAAATTAAAAAACTCAAATATCAATTAGAATTAATTGGTGGTATTGATCCAGAGGTTGAAAAAGAATACCCTGAGATTCGTCAACGTTACGAGTTTTTAACTTCACAGGGAGATGATCTCAAAAAAAGCCTTAAGTCATTGAATAAAATTATCCAAGAATTAGATCAAAAAATTAAAGATCAATTTAAAAAGAACTTTTCTCAAATTAACCAAGAGTTTGACTGCTATTTCAAAATTATCTTTGGTGGAGGAAAAGCTAAGATAGTCCTACGGGAAACAAATGAAAGTCCAAAAGAACCTGAGGAACAAAATGAATCTTTAAAAATAAACAGGACCATCAGTGGAATTGAAATCCTGGCTACCCCACCAGATAAAAAAATAAAAAGCATTGAAATGCTCTCTGGCGGAGAAAAGGCCCTAACTTCTTTGGCTCTAATTTGTGCTATTATTGCCATTAACAAACCCCCTTTTGTTGTTCTTGATGAAGTTGATGCCGCTTTAGATCAAGAAAACTCTTCAAGATTTGCTAAAATCTTAAAAGAATTAAGAAAAAACTCCCAATTTATTATTATCACCCACAGCCAACAAACAATTGAAGTTGCCGATATCCTTTATGGGGTAACCATGGGCAATGATGGTGTTTCTAGATTGATTTCCTTAAAGCTAGAAAAATAAAATAACCTTACAAAAGTACTAATCAATACTAATAGTACAGTAATCACCTTACTAAAGTACCAATCCTTACTAATAGTACAAATATATTATTCGTAATATTAGTATATATTCGTATTTTGGTAAGGTCCTACTAATTTGTAATTTAGTAAGGTCCTATTTAGTCTCTAGTCGAGGGGATAAAAACTTGCTTTAAATTTTCAAAGTCCTCTAAGATCAAACCTGTACCACGAATTATTGCTGTAGCTGGGTCATCAGTAACATAAACAGGAATATTAATCTTCCTTTGAATCAGCTTATCAAAACCACGAAGTAAGGCCCCGCCACCAGAAAGTATTAAACCTCTTTCATAAATATCAGCAACTAATTCTGGTGGCGTGGCTTCAATTGTCTCATGAATGCCTTCGATAATTGTCTTTAATAAGGGCATTATTGCTTCTCTAATCTGGGCATCAGTAATAATTACTTCCTTGGGCAGGCCTTTAATTAAATCCCGTCCCTTGATTTTCACTTCCTGAGGTTTACTGCCAAAGGCAGAACCAATCTTTATCTTAACTTCCTCAGCAGTCTGATCTCCCAAAAGGACACCAAATTTCTCCCGGGCATAACTAATTATATTTTTATTTAAAGATTCACCACCAATTTTTAAAGATTTTTGAGCCACAATTCCATTTAAAGAAATCACGGCCACTTCTGAAAGTCCTCCACCTAATTCTAGTATTAGATTACCAATTGATTCCTGAATTGGCAATCTAATTCCAATTGCGGCTGCAACTGGTCTCTCAACCAAGAAAACCTCACGGGCTCCAGCCTGAAGAACAACATCTTCTAAAGATTTTTTTTCTACCTCTGTTACATCAAGGGGAATAGCGGCTATTACTCTTGGTCTGGGGACTAAAGTAAAAGCATCGCGATGGACTTTCTCAAAAATTGACTTAAGCAATCTCTCTGTAACCTCAAAATCTGAAATTACACCATGGCTTAAAGGCTCAACAATTGAAATATAACTTGGTGCCTTGCCCATCATTTTTAAAGCATTATTACCAATAGCAATAATCTGATCATTTCTCATGTTAATAGCAACCACTGAGGATTCACTGATTATCATACCTCTGCCCCGAACATAAGCCCTGACATTGGTGGTCCCTAAATCAATGCCAATGTCTTTTGAAAATAAACCAAAGAATTTCTTAAACATAGTTAAAGTTTAGCTAATAATTGTTTTAATGTAAAGGATTTTAATAAGCTTGGGCAAACAACCACCTATGCTCTGCTGGCTGACCACAATAAATACATTTTCCACTAAAATTCTTCTTAGCTTTTTCTATTTCTAAAACCCTGGTTGTTGATTTAGTTTCTTGTTTAATTTTTTCTTCACATTTCTTATCTTCACACCAAAAAGCTCTGATAAATAGCTTTTTATCTTTTATAACCTCTTTAAACTCTTGATAATCATCTACCTCAACTGTTAAATCCTTTTTATTCATTTCTGATTTAGCCAAAAGATCTTTTTGAATCTGGTTTAAAAGCTTTTTGATTTCTGGGACTAATTTATTGATTGAGATAAAACCATTTTCAAAATTATCTCTTCTAACAAACTTCACTTTTTTCTTTTTTATCTCGTCTTTGCCAATTTCTAATCTTAAAGGCACGCCTTTTAACTCCCACTCATTAATCCGATAACCTAAAGAGTGTTTAGAATCTGTGTCTAGTTTAACCTTAACTCCTGATTTAATTAATTTCTGGCTAAGATCAATAGCGTATTCTTCGGTCTGTTTTAATCTATCTTTTTGCTTATCAGCTACTACTAAAATAATAACTTGGGGGTCAGCAACTTTAGGCGGTAAAACCAAACCGGAATCATCTCCATGAACCAAGACCAAGCCGCCAATCGCTCTGGTTGAAAGACCCCAAGAGGTTTGATAAGGATAGCACTTTTTCTCTTTGGCGTTTAAAAAAGTAATGCCAAAAACTTTAGAAAAATTGTCACTTAAATTATGTGAAGTCGCTCCTTGCAGGGCTTTACCATTAGGGATGACTAATTCAACTGAATAAGTGGTTTTTGCCCCAGCAAATTTCTCCTGCTCACTTTTGATGCCAATATAAGGAGAAATAGCAAAATATTCTTGATAAAATTTTTGATACCAACCCAAAGCCTTTAAGGTCATATCAACTGCCTCTTCTTCTGTTTGATGCACCGTGTGCCCTTCTTGCCATAAAAACTCGGTTGTTCTTAAAAATGGATAAGTTCTTTTTTCCCAGCGAATAATATTACACCATTGATTTACCTTTAAAGGTAAATCTCGATAACTCTGAATCCAATCAGCAAAAGTTTTGTACATTATTGTTTCTGAAGTTGGTCTAAGAATATAGGGTTCTGGCAGTTTTTCTCCACCAGCATGAGTAACCACAGCTAATTCAGGAGAAAATCCTTTAAGATGTTCTTTTTCTTTTTTTAAAAGATGGTAAGGGATGAGTAAGGGGAAATAATAATTCCTCACCTCGTCTTGTTTAAACTGCCGGTCAAGTGCCATCTGAACCTTCTCCCAAATTGCATAACCATCAGCCTTAATAATCATACTCCCTTTTACTTCTGAATAATCAACTAGGCCTGCTCTTAAAACAAGATCATTGTACCATTGAGCAATGTCTTTAGACTTTTTTGTTAATCCTTTTTTTTCAAAACTCTTTTTCTTAGCCATATAAATTCTGCTTAAAATAAGCGAAAAATCTCTTTAGAAGTAATAAAAAATAAAAGTAATAGTAAAATATAAAACCCTAAACTAACAATAACGGCTTCAACCCGACGATTAATTGGTCCACCCTTAAACCCTTCGATTATGGCAAAAACAACCCGCGAACCATCTAAAGCTGGAAAAGGAATCATTTGAAAAGCGCCAATAGCCACTGAAAGTAAACCTATAAACTGTAAAAAATAAATAAAGCCCGCCCGGGCAATTTCAGTCGCCATTGATGTTATCCCAACTGGGCCTAATAGTTCTCCAATCATTTTTTGACGAACCAAAAGATTTTTGAAAATCAGCCACAAACCAGAAAAGAGCTTACCAACTATCAAAACTGTTGTTTGGGCCCCAAGGATTATGGATTGGTGCCAGGGATAAGCAACAATTGCTGTTTGAGATAAAGCAACGCCCATCACTCCGTAAGACTCCTCCATGTCCTTAAAAACTGTATAAGCCGGAAGAATATTAACTGTTTTTTTAATAATTTCTTCTCGACGTCTAACTTCTATCTCCAGAGACTGATTATTTTTTGCTCTAATATAATTTTGGACTTCTTCTACCTTTTGAAAACTCTGACCGTCTAGACCAACAATGACATCACCAATTTTTAATCCCCCTTCAGCTGCTGGTGAATCAGGTGCTACCAGTCCAATTTGAATACCGACTGGACGCAAAATCTTACCTCCCTTGGCCTGCTCAATCGCCTGAGGGACGCCAATAAAATAACAAAAGGCGAAAATTAAAAAAGCTAAAAAGATGTTCATGGCCACCCCGCCACAAGCAACTGCAGCTTTTTTCCACCAAACCTGGGCAAAAAAACTGTCTGAATCTTTTTTTTCTTCCCCTAGTTCACCCTTAAGCTTGTTAAAACCGCCAAAGGGAATCCAGTTCAAAGAATAAATGGTTTTCGTCTTTGCCTCGGGAGGCTCGTTCTTGCCCCAGAAAAAAGTTCCACTTGAGCCTTGAGAACCGCGGAAAATAAAGCCACAGATTCGTGGCGGATAGCCAAAACCAAATTCTTCGACTCTTATCTTAAAACTTTTAGCCACTACAAAGTGACCCAGCTCATGGAAAAAAACCAAAATGCTTAAACCGACTATAGCTAAAAAAATAAACATAAATCCCTAATCCTCAATTAACCAATTAACTAATTCCCATTATCTCTTTTTCTTTCCGCTCACCAACCAGCTTAACCTCATCCTGCTTTTGATTGGTTAACTTGTCTAAATTTTCAAACAAACGATATTTATCATCTTCAGTAATTTCTTTGGACCGCTCCGCTTTGACAATTTCTTCACGGATAGTATCACGGATACTCCGAAAAGATCTTCTCGCGTTTTCTAATTTTGTGTGTAAAATTTTGACTAAACTTTTCCTTGTCTCCTCATTTAAGGGTGGTAGGGTTAAACGAATTACTCCCTCAGCCAAAGAAGGCGTTGCCCCTAAATCAATGGTGGTTAAAGCTTTCTCAATCTCCTTAAGAATATTCTTATCCCAGGGCTGAATTATAATTGTCCTTAACTCTGGAACATTTAAGGTGGCTAGCTGCTCAAGAGGCGTTTTCGTGCCATAAACCTCAACTAAAACATGGGCGACTAAATCGGGATTAACCCTGTCCGTTCTCAAACTTTGAATATCTCTTTTTAAAAAATCTATCACTTTGTCAAACTCCTGTTGATGAGATTCAACGATATCCATAAAAATCATTTTAACAATTTAACTCTGTTTATTTGTTTAGTTGTTAAGTTGTTTATTTGTTTATTTCGACCATCCCTAAATAAAGAATGTCGGGATCAACTGGATCAATCAGCATTTCAATCGGCATCTGCTTACTTGGGATTAGTTTAGTAGTCCAATTTTCACCACCATCTATTGATTTATACAAGGTCTTAGCTGTAGCGCAATAAATAACATTTGGATCATGAGGATTAATTGCTAGAGAATAAATCTTAAGCTGATTACTGGGGGCCAGCAACTTATAATCAGACCAATTCTGCCCGCCGTCTTCTGTTCGTAAAACACCGTACCCACTAATACTGATTAAGGCATCAGGAAAATTAGGATTGAAAATTAATTTACTTACTTTTTGACCATTAGGGCAACATTTAAGACTCTCTTTTAGGGATTGCCAATCAGCCCCCTGGTTATCTGAACGAAAAATTCCCTGGGCCTGAGGCGTGATATACATTATTTGCGGGTTATAGGGGTTTATTAAAATCTGCTGAATTTTCCCATCAAAATTATTCAGAAGTGCCCAGCTCTCTCCACCATTCTCACTTCGAAGAACTTTCCCGTTTGAAAAACCAGCTGTTACTATATTGGGGAATAAATGATTAATTGCTAGAGAGGTAATCTCAACCCCGGGGACTGCTTCTAAATAAACGCTTTTCCATATTCGATTAGCATCAATGGTTTTAAATATTCGGTTTTCTATAGCCACATAAACTATATGTTTAGCTTTTGGATTAACAGCCAGAGCATTAATTTCTCTTTCAGGTAATCTTTTTACCTTTTGCCATGATTCAGCCGCATCAAAACTAACAAAAAGACCACTTTTTTTAGTTCCTAAATACAGGGTTCCACTATCCTGGGGGTCAAAAATAAGAACTGTCACCTCAATATCTTCCAAAAATCTTTGCTCATGAGGCAGGCTTAATAAATTCACTTTACGCTCCCAATGGTCAGCCCCATCTACTGATTTAAAAACACCGCCACCGAGAACCGCCTTTTCTACTTTAACTTTAACGCAACCGCTGGCGATAAAGAGTAAAACAAGGAAGATAATAAAAACTGTTGTTAATTTGTGCATATACCAAATTTGTTAAAATTTTAAGTTATTTATAACGCAAAAATTTTATTACAAATTTGAGTACCCCCTTCTTTCGATCGAAAGGAGGGGGTAACGATTTTGTTACTGAAAAATCTTCGCCCTTTGGGCTCGATTTTGTCAGACAAAACCGTTAATTAATAAATTTTCAATTGCTAATTTTTGGTTAACGTTAGCTAAAAGCCAAAGCTGAGTTTGCAGAATTTGGGAAATTAAATTTTGAAGGTCTTTTTTAGAATATTTTTGAACCAATTTTTTAAACTCGCGGTTCAGCGATTCATCAGACGGCTGAAGATCTAATTTAAATAAAATTAAATCCCTAACCACTTTTAATAAATTATTTAAAGCTCTATTCGGGCCAATCTCAGAATCTAAAATGAAATTAGCCAACCTAAATCTATCTTCGATGCCATCTCCGGCTAAAAAAGTGATAAATCTGCTAATCGTTTGTTTTTCTTTGTCGATCCTTTCAGGCTCTTGAGCAAATTCAATCGCCAGTCCTGGCTGACCAAGTGCTAGATTTAATATTTCAGTAGCTCTTTTTTTGTTCAAGGCAAATTTGTCTTTTAAAAAAGCTATAATCTCGTCTTCAAGGGGAAAAGAAAACCTCAAAATCTGACAACGAGAGCGAAGTGTTGCCGGAAGACGATAAAAGCTTCTAGCGATTAGAATAATAATTGACTTTTTTGGTGCCTCTTCTAAGAGTTTTAAAAAAGAATTAGCCGCCTGAATGGTTAGATTATCAGCTTGTTCTATTATAGCAATTTTGTAAGGGGCCGAAAAGGGGCTTAAAAAAAGGTCCTTTTTAATCTGGCGAGCCTGATCAATGCCAATCCTTCTTTGTTTAACAGCGCTATTAGGCGGGTCAGAAACCCAATAAACGTCAGGGTGAATTCGTTTTAAAACCTGCTGGCAACTAGAGCATTGGCCACAGGGCTGAGAAGAAAGGTCCTTCTTTTCTGGACAAAATAAACTGGCAGTAAAATATTCTGCTACCTTGGTTTTGCCAACATGTTTCGGCCCATAAAATAAATAAGCATGGGAAAGCTTGTTATTAACAATGCTCTTTTGTAAAAATTGAATAATCTTTTGGTGACCAATGACTTCCACCCCGTTAGAAATTTCCATAAATTTTATTTACTTCTAATGCCCCGCCATAAACCCCCTGATACAGGATTTCTAACGGGGTCCATAATTTAATCCTTTAATCTTGGCTAAATTATTCTAAAGGGTCAATAATCTGGACATAGTTTCTTCAGCACATTTCGTCCAAGAAAAATTTTTTACCCGGCCCAGTCCTTTTTCTCTTAATTCTGTTTTTAGGTCTTGATTATCTATTATTTTTTTCATTACCCTAGCTATAGCTTCTGGGTTATCTGGAGAAAAGTATAAAACTGCCTTCCCGCCAACTTCAGGGATAGAACCAGTATTACTGGCTAAGACTGGACAACCACAAGCCATTGCTTCAAGAACAGGCAAACCAAAGCCTTCGTAAAAAGAAGGATAAATAAAAGCCTCAGCTCCGTTATAAAGATAAATCATATCTTCGGCTTGCACATAACCAAGCTGACAAACCTGAGGCCTGAGGCGATTAATTTCAAGTTGGATCTCTTGATAACCAAAACCTGGTTTGCCAACCAATATTAATTTGGGAGATTTAGAGTTTAAGGTGCCTAGTTTATTATAGGCCTTGAGCAGGCCTTGTATATTCTTTTTTTTCTCTAAGCGGCCAACATAAAGAAAATACGGTTTTTTTATCTGATATTTCTTCAAAACTGAATTTATTTTCTGCTCATCTTTTATTAAATAAAAAAACTTCTTGTCATAACCCTCAGGAATAACTGTTATTTTATCTGACTTTGCTTTATATAATTCGATTAACTCTTTTTTAGTAAATTCTGAAGGAGCAATAATTTGGTTAGCTTTCTTAACAGCCCAGTAATGAACAAAGCAAGCATAAATTCTTTGACCAAAAGAATAAGCCTGGCCAAAACGTTTAAATCCAAGGTCATGAATAGTAATTACTGATCCAGGACGACAAAAAATTGGTAAACAATGGGCTGGAACAAATAAAAAATCAGGGGGGTTAATTAATATTTCCCAGGCCAACCTTATCTGCGTCCAGACATATTTAAAGGGCCAAATTAACACTTTGCTTTGCCAGTTATGAGGTAAATGAGCTAATTCTCCCTTTAACTCATTTAGAGAATATAAAATAAATTTATCCCCTTTAGTCAAGGGGATTTTTTTTAATTCTTGGATTAAATGGTATGAATACCATTCAACACCGGTCTTTTGTTTTCGATTTGCCCTTGAGGCATCAATGCCTATAGTCATGCCAAATTTATTAAAATTTTAGAGCGTAGCGATAAAAATTTCATTATAAATTTGAGCACCCCCTTCTTTTGCGCGCTTGCGCGAAAAGGAGGGGGTAACGATTTTGTTAATTTCGACAAAATCGTTACTTCATGGCCAAAATACTTCTCTTATATGACTTTAAATTATCCAAAGCCATACCCGTCCCTTGAGCTACTGAAAGTAATGGCTCATCAGCAGTATAAGCTGGGACACCAATCGCCTCAGTAAGAAGTTTGTCAATATTCTTCAAAAGTGCACTCCCGCCAGACAAAATCATCCCCTTTTCCATTACATCAGCCGAGAGCTCTGGTGGTGTTTCATAAAGCACAGACTTAACAGCTGAAATAATGGCTTGAAGCTCATTTTGAATAGCCTCAGTAATATCATCAGAATTAATTGTAATCACTCGCGGTAGGCCAAGAATCATATCCCGGCCCTTGATGTCTAATTTTAACCTTTTTTCTAAAGGTAAGGCTGAACCAATCTGAATTTTAATCTCCTCAGCTGTTCGTTCACCAACTGCCAAATTATATTTTTTCCGAATAAAAGTAGCAATAGCACTATCAAACTTATTGCCGGCTACCCTAACTGAAGTACAGGCAACAATCCCTCCTAAGGAAATAACTGCTGCTTCGGTTGTTCCCCCTCCAACATCAATAATCATATGACCTGAAGCTGAACCAATAGGAATATTAGCTCCAATAGCAGCAGCAATCGGCTCTTTAATAATGTAGGCCGCCTTGGCCCCTGAACGCATTGTTGCATCAACCACTGCTCTTCTTTCTGAAGAAGTAATGCCTCCAGGTACAGCGACCATTACTTCAGGACGAAAAATATTAAAACGACCAATCACCTTGCCAATAAAATATTTTAACATTGCCTCAGTTGTCTTATAATCAGCAATTACCCCGTCTTTTAAGGGCTTTTTAGCAATAATTGTATCTGGGGTCCGACCAATCATTTCTTTGGCCTCATCACCAACTGCTAAAACACTCTTGTCAATAGTTGATATAGCCACTACTGAGGGCTCATTCGTAACAATTCCCTTGCCAGGAAGGTAAACTAAAATATTAGTTGTGCCTAAGTCTATACCTATTTTTTTAGTAAACATACTCAAATCATTTTAACATTTTAACATTGGAACATTCTCTGCTGTTAGCAGACAAAGAATATAATCTTTATCGTATAAAAATTATTTATGTTCTCATGTTCTTATGCTCTCATGCTCTAATGATTTAATGCTCTCATGTTCCCATGTTCTCATGATAGAGTTTAGCTAAATATAAAAAAAAGTCAACCCAAAAAAAATTGCCTTGCAAATTTTTACTTTAAACCTTAAACCTTAGACATCTATTTATTGTTTATAGTTTATTGTTTACAGTTTTTTACAAAGCAAAAAATTAACTTTCAATCACTTTTTCTCTGTGCTCTAAATAATATCTAATTAAAATAGCAATAATTGTCGCTGCGGGCACAGCCAAAACCATGCCAATTGGTCCAGCCAGCTTTCCTCCAACTAATAAAGCCAGAATAATTATTAAAGGATCCAGGCCAACAGCTCGATGCATAATATAGGGAGAAATTAAATGGTTCTCAACCTGTTGGATAATAACATAAAGAATAATCACTAATAAGACTAAGGTTGGTGACTGCGTAAGGGCAATTATCACTGCGGGGATCGCTCCTAACCAAGGACCGATATAAGGAACAACTTCGGTCAGGCCAGCAATTACTGCCAGGGTCAAGGCATATTTTACTCCTAAAATTGACAAACCTATATAAACTAAAACCCCAACAAATAAACAAAGTGCGCATAGTCCTCTGGCCCAAGCACCAATTTCTTTTTGAACTGAGACCATAAAGCTCCCTAAAAACTTTTGATACTTTTCCGGAATCAGAGAGCCAACAAACGGTCGGGCCCCCTTTTTTCTTACAGACATATAAAAAGATAGAACAAAAACCATGATAAAAGAAATGACTTGACCAGCAACTGTCCCCAATAAAGAAAAGACTGATTTAGTGCTTAAGGCTGACTTACTTAACCAGCTATCTAGCAAATCAACAAACTGCTTTTGGGAACTTGCTTGAAATCTACTTAAAACTGACCTTAAGAATTCAGGAATTTGATCAATTAAAAGCTTGGTCTGAGATACCACCGCTGGAACAATGGCTAAGCCAACTGAGATTAAAATTAATAAAATGCCTAAATAAATAAATAAAGCGCCCAACCAACGAGGGATTTTTTTCCGTTCAAGATAATTGACCATGGGTGTGATTATGGCTGCCAAAAGCCCAGCCACTAAAACAATTAAGATAAGATCGCGAAGTAAATACAAAACCCAAAGCCCAACCAAAACTAAAACAATTTTAGCAATTGACCAAATATCAAATTTAATTACAGTCACATTTTCTTTATTATTTTTATTTTCCATAGTTTTTGTTTTAAAACTTATTATGAGTGAAACGAATAACAAGGTTCTGCGAACGCAGTCCCGATAAATCGGGACGCAGTGAGCAGGTTCTTATA
>CAZXPA010000011.1:15327-16642 GCA_964642485.1 uncultured Gammaproteobacteria bacterium | reverse complement strand
GTTTGCTGTGGATAATTGTGGATAAATGTGGGGAAAACTATTGAAAACTGTGGAAAACTCATAAACAATTCAAATCTACGAATGATATGCGAATGCAACAAATAAATTATTTGCATGTGTACGTTCGTAATACGCTATTCGCATACTATGTTTATTGGTGAGTATCATTATTCAATAGATGATAAAAATAGACTGGCTATTCCAGTTAAGTTTAGGAATGAGCTTTTTAAAGGGGCAGTTGTTACTAAAGGCTTGGACACTTGCCTTTTTTTATACCCTAAAAAAGAGTGGCAGAAGCTAGCTAGTAAATTAGCTGAAATGCCGATTAGTAAATCAAAACCCCGAGCTTTTGCCAGATTAATGTTAGCTGGAGCCATGGATGCTGGTTTAGACAAGCAAGGAAGAATTAATTTACCAGATTATCTTCGTAAATATGCTGAGATTGGCAAAAAAGTTGTGGTGGCCGGGCTTTATAATCGTTTAGAGATTTGGGATGAAAAGAAGTGGGAAGAGTATAAAGAAGAGTCAGAACAAGATAGTTCAGAAATAGCTGAGGCTTTGGGAGAATTAGGAGTATAGCTAATTTAAATTTTAATTTTTTGTTATGCATATTCCAGTTCTTTTAAATGAAGTACTTGATTGTCTTAAACTTGAACCAGGAAAGAATTTTATTGATTGTACTATTGGCGGCGGGGGGCACGCTTTAGAGATTTTAAAAAAAACAAGTCCAAATGGTAAAATTTTAGGCATTGATTATAATCCTGAAGCCATAGAAAGTTTAAGGTCCAGGGTTTATGGTTTAAGGTTAAGTCAAAGAGTTATATTAGTTTGTGATAATTTTTCTAATTTAAAAGAGATTATTAAAAAAAATAATTTTTCTCCTGTTAACGGGATTTTATTAGATCTTGGCCTGTCATCTGACTTAATAGAAAAGAGTAGGCGAGGATTTAGTTTTATGCGCAGTGAAGTATTAGACATGAGATTTAATCCCAAAGGTCAGGATTTAACAGCAGCTGAGATTATTAATCAATATTCAGAACAAGAATTAGAGAAAATTTTTAAAGAATATGGTGGAGAAAGATTTTCTAGAAGAGTTGCCAAAGCAGTGGCTCAAACCAGAAAAAAACAAACAATCATGACTACTGCTCAATTAGTTAAGATAATTAAAAAATCTTTAGGCAGACATTTTCATGTTAAAAGTTTAGCCAGAATTTTTCAGTCCTTAAGAATCGTTGTTAATAATGAATTGGAGTCCCTGAGGAGCGGAATCTTGGCCGGGGTAGATGTCCTCTCTCCCCGGGGGAGAATCGCAGTG
>CAZXPA010000011.1:0-15317 GCA_964642485.1 uncultured Gammaproteobacteria bacterium | reverse complement strand
TTAGAAGATCGAATTGTTAAGAACTTTTTTAAAAAAGAGGAGCGATTGAAAATATTATTTAAAAAGCCAGTTAGTCCGAGTAAAATTGAGATTGAAAAAAACCCAAGATCAAGAAGTGCTAAATTAAGAGTAGGAGAGAGGTTGGGTACTTAGGTACTTGGGTAATTAGGTAATCGAGCAGAAGACCAATTAATTAATCCCCAATTAACTAATCCCCAATTTATGACTTTTTATCAAAAAATTTTTCGACCCAGTTTAAGAAAAAAATCCCTGCCTTGCCGGCAGGCAGGAAAGACCAAACGAATACTTTTTAATTGTTTTGCTCTGGGTTTACTTTTAGTAATAACAGTTGTTTATCTGCTTCAAGCCAATATAGGTATTTCATACTGTTTAAAAATAGAGGAGGCAGCCCAACGGCTTAAATCTCTTAGAATCGAAAATGAAAACTTAGCTCAAAAAGTCGCCAGCCTTGGTTCAATGGCTAATATTTATAAAATTTCTCAAAGATTGAAAATGATTAAAGTCGACCAAGCTGATTACTTAATCCCAAGTGAAGAAACCTTAGCTGAGAAATAAATTTTTATGACCTGGCGTTTAAAACTAATTGTTGGGATTGTTTTTATTTTAGGCATTTTAATTATTGGTCGACTTTTTGAATTACAAGTTTTGGGTCGTAACTTTCTCGGTACGGCAATTTATAATCAGAGTGTTAAAGAACAATTAATTCCAGCTAATCGGGGGAGAATTTTTATTTATGAGAATAAAGACCGCCAGCCTTTGGCTATTAATATAAACACCTATAATTTAATTGTCTCGCCAGCTGAGATTAAAGACCTGGATGAATGGGTTGGGAAAATGACCTCTCATTTAGATATTTCAGAACTGGACCGTCAAGAGGACGAGCCAGTTTTAATACAAGAGAATCAGGATACAAACAAGTTAAAAAACCTTTTAGCCAGACTCTCTCAAAAAAATGATTTTTATGAATTACTAAAAAAGAACTTGACAATAGAAGAAGTTGAGACGATAAAAGCTCTTGATTTAGCAGGCATAGGATTTGAGGCAGTTCCTAAACGTTATTATCCAGAAGGCGCTTTATTCGGTCATTTAACTGGGTTTGTCGGCCAAAACCAGAATTGCGAAAAAGGGGACCTGCCCGTATACCAATGTATTGGCGGTGCGGGTCAGTATGGCTTAGAGGAATTTTTTAATCAGGAGTTATCCGGCCAACCCGGTAAATGGACTGGTGGACCCTCATCTAGTGATTTAGTTTATTCAGTTGACAATATTATTAAACCGCCAGAGGATGGCTCAGATTTGGTTTTAACTCTTGATCGGTCAATTCAATTTTTTGCCTGCCAAATACTTGAAAAGTCGCTTAAAGATTATCAAGCTAGAGCTGGTTCAATTATTGTTTTAAATCCTAAGACCGGAGCCATCTTAAGTCTTTGTAATCAACCAGATTTTGATCCTAATCAGTATTCTCAAGTACAGGATTATTCTTTATTTAAAAATCCAGCTATTGCCTCAGCTTTTGAACCAGGTTCTATTTTTAAAATTATTACCATGGCCGGGGCTTTGGATGCTAAAAAAATTACCCCAGAAACGACTTATGAGGATAAAGGGCTTGTGGAAATGGAAGGAGAAACAATTGAGAATGTTGACGGCCGGATTTATGGTTATCGGACAATGACCAATGTTTTAGAAAAATCAATTAATACGGGAGCGGTTTTTACTGTTCAACAATTAGGAAGATCAAGTTTTAGGAATTATTTAAAAAAATTTGGTTTTGGCAGTTTAACAAAGATTGAATTGGCTGGCGAAGCAGCAGGCGATATTGACAATTTAGAGAGAAAGCAGGAAATATATTTAGCTACCGCTTCTTTTGGTCAGGGAATTACAGTAACGTCAATTCAAATGGTTAATGCTGTTGCCGCAATTGCTAATCAAGGGAAATTAATGAAGCCATTTATTATTGATTCAGTTATTAAAGATGGTCAGACCCTGCCTCAAGAGCCAGAATTTATTCGTCAGGTAATTTCTCCTTCAAGTGCTACAGCTTTAACTGCCATGATGGTTTCGGTTTGTGAAAACGGCTATGGTAAAAAAGCAAAAGTTAAAGGATATTATGTGGCTGGCAAAACCGGGACAGCTCAGGTTCCTAAATCTGGGGGTGGTTATTCAGAGGAAGTCATCCATTCTTTTGTTGGTTTTGCTCCAGCTACCAGCCCTAGATTTGTTGCTTTAGTTACATTGGACAATCCTCAACAAGGTCGTTTTGCTGACTCAACTGCGGTTCCAACATTTGGCAAATTAGCTGAATTTGTATTAAAATATTATAATGTACTTCCAGATCGTGATTAATTAAACAATTAAACAAATAAACAAAATAACAAAAATTTTTTTAAGCATTTTTAAAAACTGTTAAATTGCTAAATTGTTAAGTTGTTAAATTGAATTTGGCATGTTATTAAAAGTTCTCCAAAAGACTCTAGCCTGGTTTGCTCGTCGGGTGATTAAAAAGTACCAGCCTCTTATTATTGGGATTACTGGTAGTGTGGGGAAATCTTCAGCCAAAGAAGCAATTTACATTATCTTAAAAGATCAGATGAATGTTTGGCGGAGTTTAAAAAACTATAATAATGAGATTGGGGTGCCTTTGACAGTTTTGGGTTGTATTTCTCCAAGGAAAAATATTTTTGGCTGGTTAAAAGTTTTCTGGATAGCAATTAAGAAAATAGTTTTCCCAGAAAAATCTTATCCTAAGGTTTTAGTTTTAGAAATGGCAGCTGACCGGCCAGGAGATATTGAATATTTAACCAAGATTATTCCTTGTCAAATTGGGATTATAACAGCAATTGGCCCGACTCATACGGAATTTTTTAAGAGTGTAGAAAATATTGTTAAAGAAAAACAAGCAATTATTAGTCATCTTCCTTTAAATGGTTGGGCGATTTTAAATGCTGATGATGAAAAGGTAAGGGTTTTAAAAAAGAAGACTTCAGCTAAGGTTTTAACTTTTGGCCTTTCATCTAATGCAGATGTTCAAGCAATAGGGGTTAGTCTTGACCAAGAATTAAAAGATGACCTCCCTCAGATTAAAGGATTAAGATTTAAAATTAGTTATAAGGGGAATGTAGTACCAATATTTTTGTCTCAGATTATTACCTCAGCTCAAATTTATTCAATTTTGACGGCAATTAGCATTGGCCTTACCTTTAATTTAAATTTAATTACTATTGCCCAGGCAGTAAAAAAATATCAACCTTTGCCCGGCCGGATGGTTTTAGTCAAGGGTGTTAAACAAAGCTTAATCATTGATGATACTTATAACTCCTCGCCTAAGGCAGTTGAGTTAGCTTTAGAAACTTTATTAGAAATAAAAACACACCCGCAAGCTAAGAAGTGGGTGGTCTTAGGTGATATGTTAGAGTTAGGTGAATTAAGTCAATCAGAACATCATCAGGTTGGTCAGAGTGTTGGTAAAATGAATTTTGATTATTTAATTACAGTTGGTCAGGAGGCAAAAGAAATAGTTCGTGGAGCCCAGGAATATGGTTTGAGTCAAGAAAAAATATTTAGTTTTGCTGATTCTTTTGAGGTCGGGAAATTTTTACAAAAGAAAATAAAAAAAGGAGATTTAATTTTAATCAAGGGGTCGCAAGGGGCTCGGCTGGAAGGAATTGTTAAGGAAATAATGCTTGAGCCAGAAAAAGCAGAAAAACTTTTAGTTAGACAAGGAAAAGAGTGGCTGTAAAAATCATTGGAACATTTGAACATTGGAGCATTCTAACATTAAATTTTGTTTCGCTCCCCACTTGCGCGCAAGTGAGAGGGGCTTTGCAAAATTTTCTTTATTCTTCTTTATTTCTATGTTCTCATGTTATAATGATTTGACCATATAAGTATCTTGTAGATAATATCCTAAATGATGGTAATAATCCCTCACACCAATGCCAGAAATAATGGCCATTTTTTTATAACCAGCTTTTTTAGCTATTTTTTCAGCTTGTTGCATTAATTTTTTACCCAGACCTAAGTGTTGAACAGCTTTTTTATTTAACCAGAGCACTCCTGGCTTAATGTCGGAGTGCGCTGGTTTTTTACCAATTTCAACCAGTTGTCCATAAGTATGTAATTCACGAATAATAGCTGCATTTTTTAAAACAGATAAAACTTGCCCAGGTTCAACCTGGTCAGGAGAAAAGTTTGGTAATCTGAGGCGGAGAAAAGCAGCTAACTTGTTTTCTTTAATATCTTCAAAAGACAAGAAGATCTCTTTGCCATCAGAGGCATCATAATCTCGTTTAATCAATCTGAAATCTAAAATCTTAAACCTTAAATCTTTTACTTCTCGGCAACGAATACATTGGCAGGTCTTTTTTTGTTTTTTCATTTGTTTTTGGACAATTTCTCTTAAATTAGAAATTTTGCTTCCGCCCTTAATTTGCCAAGCAGGTATATCACGAATTAAACGATTAATTCGAACATACGGGGGGATAATTAATTTTATTTTCACTAACAAATTAATTAATTGTTTATCAGAATAAGGATGGTATATTTTGTCTTTGAATAATTTGTAGAGTTTTGAGCCCCTGGTTACCACACAAGGATAGATTTTAAGCATATCTGGTTGAAAATCAGGATTAGTAAACAATTGCTTAAACATTTTTAAATCTTTTTGCGGATTAGACCCAAGAAGGCCGGGCATCATATGGTAACAGATTTTAAAGCCAGCATTTTTTAAAAGTTTTGTTGCTTGGATAATTTCTTTTACTCCATGTTGGCGATTATTCAGTTTTAATATCTTGTCATCAGTGATTTGGACGCCAATTTCTACCCGGGTACAGCCTAATTTTCTCATTCTAAGAATTTCTTGGGGACTAATATAGTCGGGGCGGGTTTCTAAAGTTAGACCAATAATCCGGTGTTTGGCTTTTTCATTTTTTTCCTGAGCAGTTTGTAAATTTTTACTGGTTGAATTATTCGCCCCATCAAAACATTTTTTAATAAACCAGGTTTGGTATTGTTTGGGTAAATATGACCAAGTGCCACCAATAACAATCAATTCAATTTTATCTGTGGGGTGACCATTTTTTTCTAAAACCTCAATTCTTTTTTTAACCTGCTGATAAGGATTATATTTCAGTAACTTAGCTCTTTCTACGGCTGGTTCACCTGATAAATAGCTTTTAGGCACCCCTTTTTCAAAAGGACAATAAATGCATTTGCCTGGACAGGGCCAGGGCTTGGTTAAAACAGCGATAATGGCTACGCCCGAAAGAGAACGGACAGGCCTTTTTTTTAATTGTTTTTCAAAAAAGACATTGTTTTTTACTTCTCTTTTTTTCTTTAATCTATAATAGGTCTTTAAAATGTTAACATTACCCGGCATTGATGTTTTTAATTCAGAGCATATTTTTTGTTTAAGTTTTAGAAAATTATCAAAAGAACTAATTCTTTTTTGAACCAGCTTTTTAACTAATAATTCAATTTTTTGTTTTTCAGTCATATATAGATCTGTTGGTATTCGATACCAACAGATAGCATAACATTTTATTTAAAAACCAGAAACCCCGCGCTATATTAAGCACAGGGTCGGCTTTGATTCTACATAAGAAAAATGAACAACAGGGCTGCTACTATCCCTATAAATCCGCTAACCATGGTGATAGTCAGTCTACTCACCGTTTTTAATGGCGAGAGGGTGAAGAAGGCCAAAGCTACGCCGGCAATAAGAACTCCCAAAAGAACGCCTGACAGGATTCTTATTTCTGGGTCTTCGTAATTTGGTATGCCGGCTTTTGCCATAACTTGGTCAGCTAAGACCAGACCAAAGAAAAGGGCAACCATTAAAAGAGCTAAATATTTTTTCATTTGATTATCCTCCTTTAATTTCTGCTTTGAGCTTAACAAACAAGGAGGTCTTGTCAAGGCTATGATATTTGTTAAACTGAGTTCAATGAGGCCAGAAAAGGTAAAAAAAATCTTAGAAAAAAATAAAAAAGACTGGGAAGAGCTGGCTGATAAATTTTCCCAAGCTCGTCAAAATATTTGGTTTGAATTAGAAGAATTAAGTAAGTATGTTAAAAATGGGGACAAGATTTTAGATTTAGGTTGCGGCAATGGTCGGCTTTATGAATTATTTAAAGATAGACGAGTAGAGTACATCGGAGTCGATAATAGCAGTAAGTTGATTGAATTGGCAAGGAAACAATTTAACAATTTAACAATTAAACAACTTAACAAACCCAAGTTTATTCTTGCCGATGTCCTGAACTTGGAAACTAAGTTTCCAAGTGATAGGTTTAATGTTATTTTCTCCATTGCTTTTTTACATCATATTCCTTCAAATAAATTACGGTTGAAAGTTTTAAAAAATTGTTATGCTGTTTTAAAACCAAATGGTTTTTTAATCTCTACTGTTTGGAATCTTTATCAGCCAAGGTTGATAAGAAAATACAAAATTTGGCGGATTATCCCTGGTTTAAAAGATGTGTTTATTCCTTTTAAGTTTGAGTATAAAGCAGTTAAACGATATTATCATGTCTTCACCAACAGGGAATTAAAAAAATTGTTTAAAAAAGCCGGATTTAATATAATTGATGCTTATTATATTAAAAAAGGACAAAAAACTAATTGGTTAAAAGGGTTTAATTTAGTTTTAATTGCTAAAAGAGATGATTAATCCTAACATTTTTAAAGCCTATGATATTCGGGGGGTTTATCCGGATGAGATAAATGAGCAGACAGCTTATAAAATAGGCGTTGCCTTAGCCGCTTTTTTGGGTTTACAATTTAGGGTTCATAGTTCAAGGTTGACGATAGTCATTGGCCAAGATTGTCGTTTATCTTCGCCTCAGCTTTTTAAATCTTTTAGCCAAGGAGTACTTGATCAAGGAGCAAATGTCATTGATCTCGGTTTAGTAGCCACCGATGTTTTATATTTTGCTATTAGTCATCTTAATTGTGATGGGGGAGTAATGATTACTGCTTCTCATAATCCTCGGCAATACAATGGCTTTAAAATGTTAGCTCGTGGCCCAAAATTTATTTTCCAGGATTGGGGCTTATCCCAGATTAGAAAATTAGTTGAACAAGAGAATGTTTTAAAGACAAAAGGGGAGCAGGGTAAAATTATTAAGAAAAACATTATTCCAAGTTATTTGAAATATATTTTAAACTTAGTTGATTTAAAACAAATAAAACCAATGAAGGTTGTGGTTGATGCGGGCAATGGCATGGGCGGAAAGGTGATTCAAGAATTAGCTAAAAAAATACCTATCAAATTATATCCTCTATATTTTGACCCAGATGGTTATTTTCCCAATCATTCACCAAATCCAAGAATAAAAGAGAATATTAAAGATTTACAAATGGAGGTAATTAGACGCCAAGCTGATTTTGGGCTGGCTTTTGATGGTGATGCTGACCGAAGCATTTTTGTTAATGAAAAAGGAGAAACAATTGATCAAGGAATGATTATTATTTTATTTGCCCAAGATTATTTAAAAAAACATCCAAAAGAGAAGATTATTTACAGCTCAACTTGTTCTAAAATTGTCCCCGAAATGATTAAGAAAAGCAGGGGAGTGCCAATTAAAGCCAAAACAGGGAGACCTTTTATTAGAAAGATGGCTCTAAAAAACAATGTTATTTTTGGCGGCGAAACCTCTGGCCATTTGTTTTTCCGCGACGTTTTTTATAATGAATGCGGGGGGTTGATCCTGCTTTTAATGTTAAAAATTTTGTCTCAGAAAAATAAGCCCTTGTCTAAGTTAATTAAAAAGTTTAAAAAATATACTCAATTAAATGTTAATTTTACTATTAAGGATCGCCAAAAAGCAATTAAAAAACTAGCCAAGTCTTATCAAAAGGGCAAACAAGACTATCTTGATGGTTTAACAGTAGAGTTTCCTGGTTGGTGGTTTAATGCCCGATTATCTAATACTGAACCCCTGGTCAGAATAACAGTTGAGGCAAAAGATAAAAAAACAGCTCAAGGTAAACTTGAGCAGATTAAGAAAATTATTAAAAGCCTATGATTGGTGTTTTTGATTCAGGTATGGGGGGGTTAACAGTGGTAAAAAAGATATTTGAGGTTTTACCCAAATATCAAGTTTTGTATTTTGGTGATACAGCCCATGGGCCTTATGGGGATAAAAGTGAAAAGACAATTAAAAAATATGCTTGTCGGGGAGTAGAGTTTTTAATTAAAAAGGGAGCAGAGCTGATTATTATTGCCTGTAATACTACTTCAGCTACAGCTATGGATGATTTAACAAAGCAGCTCAGAGTTTTACTTTTTGAGGTAGTTGGCCCCGCAGTTAAAAAATCAATTAAAATTAGTTCAAATAGAAAAATTGGTGTGATTGGGACGCGAGCCACTATTAATTCAAGGATTTACCAAAAATTTTTTGAAGACCTTGATTTCCAGGTCAAACTTTTTGCCAAAGCCACACCTTTATTAGTTCCTTTAATTGAAGAAAATTGGATTAAAAAACCAGAAACTAGCCGAGTAATTAAGCGCTATGTTTATTCCCTGAAATTTAACCAAATTGATACTTTGATTTTAGCTTGTAATCATTATCCTCTTTTGAGGAAGATTATCCAGATTAAAATTGGTCGTCAAGTTAAAATTATTAATCCTGGCGAAGAAATGATTAGAGAGATAAAAGAGTTTTTAAGACAAAATCCAGAAATAAAAAAGAGCCTGGTTAAAGGTTCTGAACATAAATTTTTTGTTTCTGATTTAACTGAGAAATATCAGAGTTTAGCCAGTCAGTGGTTAGGCCAGGAAATCAAATTGGAAGAAATTAATAATTAAGGCCCATTTTTTTCTTAACTTCAGCCATTGTTTTTTGAGCAATTTTTCTGGCCCTGTCAGCTCCTTGTTGGAGTATTTTTTTTATTTTCTCAGGATTTTTTTCTAATTTTTTCCTTTTAGCTTGAATAGGTTTTAATTCTTTAAAGATGTTTTCAGCTAAAAGTTTTTTACATTCTAAACAACCAATTTTAGCTTGAGTACAACCCCTGATAACATAATCCAAATCTTTTTTATTGGAAACAAGTTGGTGTAGAGAATAAAGATTACATTTTTTTGGCGTTCCTGGATCAGTTTTTCTTTTCCGAGCCAGATCAGTTACGGCCGTGGATAACTTCCTATAAATAGTTTTTAAAGAATCAGATAAGGCCAGATAACTTTCTGGTCCATAGGATTTGCTCATTTTTTTCTCAGGATTGGTTAAACTCATTATTCTGGCTCCGGAAGTTAAAAGTGGTTTAGGTTCAGGAAAGGTCTGGCCAAATGTTTTATTAAATCTTCTGGCAATTTCTCGGCTTAATTCTAAATGCTGGCGCTGGTCCTCGCCAACTGGGACAATCTGAGCTTTGTAAAGCAGAATATCTGCAGCCATTAAAACCGGATAATTGAAAAGCCCAGCGCTTACACTTTCTGGACGTTCTGTGGCTTTTTCTTTAAACTGAGTCATGCGCTGTAAATCACTAATTGGGGTAACTGTGCCTAAAATCCAAGCTAACTCAGTGTGTTCAGACACAGCTGATTGAACAAGGAGAATTGATTTTTTTGGGTCAATGCCGCAGGCAATTAAGTCTATAGCTAGATTCAAAACATTTTCAGACATTTTTTTTGTTTGGTAGGGGATGGTTATAGCATGATAATCAACAATACAAAACAAACTAGGATATTTTTTTTGAAGAATAACCCAATTTTTAATAGCGCCAAAATAGTTGCCAAGATGAAGTAACCCAGTTGGTTGAATTCCACTAAATAATCTCATACGTATATAGTATAATTTAAAATATACCTTGTCAATCCCGTTAGAAATTATTCTCTATATCTCTTCAAAAATATTAAATGGTATGCTATAATGATTAGCAGATTTCTAACGGGATCAATGTTTGCTTTTCTGGTATGGTTAAAATAGTGTTTAAAAATAAAATAACCCCCATCTAAAGTATGAAAAAGAAAATTATCATCCTTGTCATTTTAATTGTTTTAATTGCCCTTTTCAGCTGGGGTTTATTTAAAGGAGAAAAGTTTGCCTGGGTTGATTTAGTTGATGGGAAAAAGAGTATTATTCTTGCTCAAGCCCCGGATATAAGATTAATTTCTGAGACCAGGGGAGAATATTCTTATCAGGCAAACTACATTGATGAAGAATCCAAAGACCTCGATTCATCGAAGAAGATAAATAAGTTACTTAAGAGAGGCTTTCGTCAAAGTGGCTGGAAGGTTAAAGATGAGAAGATCGAAGACAAGTATCAGGTTTTAGAGTTTCAAGCCAAGGACAAAGAAAAAGATGAGACTATAAAGGTGGTCATTGGCTTTGAAAATGGTCGGGGAACTTTATTTTCTTTTGATTATCGCTGGCCCCCACGTTCGCCCCGTTAGAGAATTTTGAGAAGATAGATTCTTAATTTAAATTTTTCCTCTTGATTTTTCTAATTGGGTTCAGGAGAATAATGTTAAAACTACAATAGTTAGATTATCACTTCCATGACGGTTAGATAGAATTTCAGTCTTAAGTGTTTGAGCTAATTCATTTGAATTATTGAACTCCCTTGACATCTCAGCCACTTCTTCATTTTTCATTATATCAAAATGCCCATCAGTAGCCGCAATTAAGAACAAATCATTCTTAGAAATCTTGTATTTGCCAACTGAAGGGGTACAAATAATGCCGATTGGTTTAAAGTATTCATCGCCAATTGTTCTAGTCGGCATTAATCCGTCAAAACCTCGATAGACATAGGGGTAGTCAATCAGACCGCCCATTTTTTTTATTCTTTCTTCTTCTAAGGAATTATCAATTCGATGAACAGTTGTTAATTGATGAACTTTGTTTTTACTGATAACCAGAATTCTGGCATCACCAACATTAGCAAAAAAGATTTTTTGATCTTTAATGAAAAAGTTAGCAGTACAGGCCCCACAATCGTTATCTTTAAGTTTCTCGGAAATTTCTTCGTAAATCTTAATAAAGGTCTTTTCTGGTGATGAGAGAATAGGTAGTCTTTTTAAAAACATTAGGTGAAGATTAGCCGCCAGATATTCAGCCACCCTGTTTCCTCCATGGCCATCATAAGCCCCGCCAAAAACCCAGCCTTCTTTATTAAAATCTAAGTCAAGAAAATGGGCGTCTTCCATATAACGCCTTTGGCCCTTTTCTGAAATAATGGCGTGATTAGGCTTCATTTAAAGTATTATAGAATACTAATACAATTTGTCAAAAGCTCAATTTATTTTTCCAGTGAAAAGATTTTAAAAAACTATTTACCCCGCACCCTTCAGCTTTGTTTTTCTAAAATATAACTTACAGCAGTTCTATAAACATAGCATCTTTATTTAAAATAAGGGTGAGGATAGATGTTAATTAACGAAAAACGGTTATATTTTAAAGCTGAAGGGTGCGGGGTTTAGCTGGCGAGATTTATAAGTATTAGGCCTGTGGAAAGCTTTGTTTGACAAAACAAATAATCTATATATTATTAAATGACAATAATTAATATTTATGGCTTTGACTGAATTAAGACAAGTAAATATGAATAAAACCCGGTATCCAGCTTGGCTTGGTTTTATTTTATTTTTTGTTAGCAGTCAGGGTCGTGTTAGTTAAATTTAGAAAATAGTATATATAAGAACATAGCTCCTGACTGCCAAAGTCAGGGGCTCTTGTTTATAACAAGGAGGAACCTTCATTAAAAAATAGAGAAGAAAATAAAAACAAAAAAGGAGGAGAAATTATGGAAGAGGAAAGAAAAAGAACGAGAAGAGAAAAGAGAGGGGAGAGAAGAAAGAAAGGAAATTCTTTCCGCCACGCTTCCTTTGTCCCAGAGTCAGGAATCGATTTCAGGAGGGGTAAAGACGAAGAGACCCTAACCAAGAAAAGAGAGACTCACTGATTTAGTGGGGTTCATTTCTGATGGGTCTTGTTTCTAAGACAAGCCCCTTTAGTTAAAGGGGCTTTTGGTTAAAAGTAAATCAATAAGAGGGCAAGACCTAAGGGTGGTTCAATAGAGCCACCCTAAATTTTTTAAAAGAGTTAGGGTCGTCAAAAAATTGGCGATTTTTGTTTTAGATCGTCTTTTTATAATCCCTGAAAATCTTAATAATCTGCTCTTTAAGTGAAGGTAGTTTTATTTCTTTGGCTAGCTTATCAGTATTTAAAACACAATTACTTCTTTGAGCTTGGGTCATTTTATGAAGTTCATTAAGGGAAATAATGGTGTAGGTAAAATCAGGATCAACAATTTTTTTATAAAGATCAAGAATTTCTTGATGATTCATTGGTCCAGGATTAGTAGTATTATAAATGCCAGTTTTATCTTTCTTCATTAAACATTCAGCCACCTTAAGCAAATCATCAACAATGGTCATTGAGTTTTTAATATTAATTACTTTTTGATAACTAGTGATTTTTTTAATAAAGTTTCTTTTATTAGTCAAATCATCATCAATTGGCATTCTTAATCTTAATTGAAGAACATCATAATCTTTAAACATTTCTTGGCTTAAAGCTTTGGTTAAAGAATAAAAACTTCCGCCGAAATTAGGCGGGTCAGTTTCAGACCAACCCCTTCCTTGATTATCTCCAGAATAAATACAACCTGAACCAAGATGAAGCATTTTTATTTTTTTTTGCTGGCAAACCTGAGCGATAATTAAAGGTAATAAAACATTAGATTCAAAAGTCTCTTGTTTATAATTTTCACACCAATCAATATTAGGCCGACCGGTTTTTCCAGCACAATTAATAACCCATTGAGGCTGGTGTTTTTCAATTTCTTTAAAAACATCAGCTTTATCTTTAACATAAACTTGACTTATTACTGAGCCTTTAAAATATTGAAGGAATTTTTTTCCTAAATAACCATTGCCAAAAATCAAGTATTTCATAGTTTTAATTAATCTCTTCCAACTAGGAGAGATCTAAGTGTGTAAAGAAACATCAATGCCGAGGGCGGGAGTCGCCGTCCCGACTATAGTCGGGACGAGCCTCGCCTCGATTGAAATCGAGGCGGGAACCCTTTTATAATCCTTTTTATATTTCTTCGTCCGGCACCGCTTTTCCAATATCGCTCTCTTTGTTTCGCTTGTGGAGGTGAAGGCATTTCTTCGGTGTAAATAGTTTTCCATGGGCGGAAATGCTTTGTTGCTTTAACTTTCCCACTATTATGATATTTGATGCGTTTATTTAAATTTTGAGTATAGCCAACGTATGTTTTAGGAAGTCTTTCGCTTAGTAGGATGTATACGACATACATAATATATAAAAAAATTGAATAGTGCCCACGGTCGGATTCGAACCGACACGCTCTTCCGAGCCAAGCTTCTGAGGCTTGTGTGTATACCGAGTTCCACCACGTGGGCAAAGTTTCACCACCGCGGCCTAAGTCAACCAAACAATTAAACATCTTAACAGCTTAATAAAAGAAATCCCGAACATCGCCCCTGAGATAAATTTATTGTTTAATTGTTATATTGTCTCTTAGTTTTAATGTACCAGTTTTCAATTCCTAAAAAACGATCAGCGGGATGAGTAATACGGTTAATATCTATACCTTTTATTTTTTGATCAACTAAATAACTATAAGTTGTGTTATAAAGGAAAATTGCTGGTAAATAATCAGCAACTGTTTCTTGAAATTCAAGATAATGGATTTTTTTATCTTCCTCATCTTTAGCTAAAATTGCTTTTTCTAAAAGTTCATCTACCCGACGATAACTAAAACCAGTTAAATTTAACCCCGGAGGATTTATTTGTGAAGAATGCCAGAGAGGATAAGGATCAAGATTAAAGTTTTCTAAAATTCCATAAAGAAAAGCTTGAAAATTACGAGTTTTAATAATTTCTTTGATTTGTTCCGGAGGAGCAAGAATTAGCTTTACTTTTAAACCAATGTCTTGCCAGGCTTTTTGAATTAGCTGAGCAGTTTTTTGAAAATCCGGTTGGTTAACTGTAGTTAAGGTTAATTCTAGAGTTTTTCCACCCCTTTCAAAAAATCCTTTTGAATTCATTTTCCAACCAGCTCGATTTAAAATTTCCTCAGCTAACTGAGGATCATAATCATATTTTTTAACTTCTGGGTTAAAAGCAAAGGAAGAGGGGAGAGTTGGGCCATGAATTATTATTCCTTCCTGATTAAACACTTCTTTAAAGATTTGTTTTTTGGGCGTTAAATGAGCCAAAGCTTGTCTCACTGATTTTTCTCTGAGAAGATTAGATTCATTAGTGTTTTCTTTAGGAATCCGGAGATTTAAAAACACAGCTGTATAATGGGGCAAATTAAGTTGATAATGCCTTAGATTTTTAATTTCAAGCAGTTTTTCTTTTGCTTCTTTAGGTGAATATCCCAGGCCATTTATTTCTCTTACTTTTAAAGCCTCAATAGCTTGTTCAAAATCAGGATAAAACTTAAAAGTTATTTTCTCAATTGCTGGTATTTTGTTATAGAAGTTTTTGTTTTGTTCAAAAGCGTAAAACCTGATTTGGCCAGATTTATCCCTGGCTAAAGACATGAACTTAAATGGACCGCTGCCAATTGGTTTTAAATTAAACTCAGATTGAAAAAGTTTTTCCGGATTAAGTTTTTCCCAAACATGTTTTGGTAAAATCCCTAAGGTTAAATCTGACAGCCTCTTTAATTCAATCTCTAAGCAGTTTCCATTAATCTTAGTGATCTGGGCACTCCTTAATCTTTCTAAAACAGAATTTTTAAAAACCGGATTTTTAATCAAGGAAAAAGTAAAAATTACATCATCAACTGTTAGTTTGACACCGTCATGCCAGAATACATTCTCTTTTAAGCAAAAGGTATGTCTTTTTTGACCTGGATCAATTGGAAAATCTTCTACCAGATCTGGCCGTAATTCTAAATCTTGGTCGTATTTTAAAAGCCCAGAAAAAACCAGGTGTATTAAAGCTAAATCAACATCATTAGTACCTAGGATTGGATTAATCAATTTTGGATTATCAGTTAAACCCTCAACATATTCCCCGCCAGAACTTGGAACTATTTCTGAGTTAGAAAAATAAAGATTAACGGCTATGAGGAGCAAACAAAGCAAAATAACAACAAACAAGGTGATAATAATTTCTTTTTCTTTTTTAGTAAGAATGCGGCCAAGATATTTGATTTGCCCTGGCTTAGGAATTTTTCTTTTCAGTATTCGTTTAAAAATTTGGTGTTCTGCTTTAAGGAGGGTTTGCTGGCGTTGTTTTTTAAACAATTGAGATAACATACCAAATTTGTCGAAATTTACGACCCCCTCCTTTTAGGAGGTCTATTATTAT
>CAZXPA010000010.1:0-17898 GCA_964642485.1 uncultured Gammaproteobacteria bacterium | reverse complement strand
TTTGTTTGCCGACGAAGTCGGCAAGTAAAAGAAAATTTTTATTAAAACTATGAGATACATAATTTACGCCAGAAAATCTACCGAAGATGAGGATAAACAAATCCTCTCTATTGAGGCGCAACTCGCCGAGTTGCGAGAATTTGCCGCCAAAGAAAAACTTGAAATTGTCGCTTCCTTTCAGGAAGCAAAAACTGCCAAAGAACCCGGGCGAACGAAGTTCGCCGAAATGTTGTCATTGATTGAAAAAGGTAAAGCCGAAGGAATTTTATCGTGGCATCCGGACAGACTGGCGAGAAACGCTGTTGATGGCGGTAAAATTATTCATCTGATAGATAAAGGAATCGTTAAATCCCTGAAGTTTCCGACATTTTGGTTTGAGCCAACTCCACAGGGATTATTTATGCTCCAAATTGCTTTTGGTCAATCAAAATATTATGTTGATAATCTTTCAGAAAATGTAAAAAGAGGAATGAGGCAGAAAATCAGAAGTGGCATATGGCCGGTTTGGGCGCCGATTGGCTATTTAAATAATCCAAAAACGAGAATGATTGATGTTGATTTGGACAAAACGCCAAAAATCAGGAAACTTTTTGAGCTATACGCTACCGGTGAACATAATTTGAAATCTCTTGCCAATTGGTGCAAAGAAAACAAACTTAAAGGAAATCTTGGTAAGGAAATTTCAACCAGTAATATCCAAAAAATCTTACAAAATGTTTTCTATCTCGGCTTAATGAAATACAAGGGAGAAATTTTTGAAGGAAAGCATAGGCCCCTGATTTCAAAGAAACTTTTTGATAAAGTTCAGGAAATTTTAAAACAAAGAGGCAAACCGCAGAAAATTAAAAAACATAATTTTGTTTTTCTCGGTTTAATGAAATGTGCTTCTTGCGGCGCTTCAATAACTGCCGAAACACAAAAAGGACATATTTATTATCGCTGTACAAAAAAGAAAGGACCCTGTCCGGAAAAGCATTTTTTACGGGAAGAAGCCCTTGTTGGACAAATTAAAACCTACCTTCAGAAAGTTTCTTTATCTACCCAAATCACAAAGAAAATTTTGGCCGAATTAGAAAAAGAGGGGCAGCAAGCCAAAGAACAGGCGAACCTCGTTGTTCAAAATCTCAAAGAGGAATTAAAACAGATCGAGGTAAAACTAGAGAAACTTTTAGATGTCTATCTCAACGAGATAATTTCTACCGAAGAATACACTTCCCGAAAACAAAAAATCCTAACCCATAAGTTAGAATTGCAAGAGAAAGTACGAGATTTTGAACAAAAAGGATTGTCTTGGCTCGAACCGGCCAAAGAGTTTGTTTTGAAGCTGAATTATGCGGAAAAATTACTTGCCTCGGAGAATTACGCGGAAATGACAACATTTCTAAAAAATATCGGCTCGAACCATATTTTACAAAATCAAAAATTAAGTTTTGGCTGGAAATTTCCGTTCAATTTGGCCGCCGAGCGAAGCGAGGCGGCCCATAAATCGTTGACTTTTACTGAAATGTGCCCCTGAGAGGACTCGAACCTCTAAGGCCTTGCGGCCAACAGATCCTAAATCTGCCGTGTATACCAAATTCCACCACAGGGGCATTTGCGTGTTTCCCAATTTTACCACTTCGGCTTAAAATAAAAAAGCTTTTTTGTTAAGATGTTAAAATGCTTCAATGTTCTAATGATTTATAATGCCGGGGGCGGGATTCGAACCCGCACGGGCTTACGCCCAACGGATTTTAAGTCCGTATCGTCTACCAATTCCGACACCCCGGCTTATTTTAATGGAGCGGGCGAGCAGAATCGAACCGCCGTCTCGACCTTGGCAAGGTCGCATAATAACCACTATACTACGCCCGCATTTTACATTCTTTCTAATATTTTAAGCTCTAATTTGTTTTTCTCAAGATCTAAAATAGCAAAAGTCGCTTTGTAAAACATGCCAGCCAAGGTTCCCGGATTAACTAATTTAGTTTTGCCAATAGTTTGTTCCCAGGGTTTATGATTATGGCCATAAAAAACATAATCATATTTTTGGGTTTGAGCTAATTCTTTTGCTTGTTTTGGAAAGTGATTAAAAGCTATTTTTTTATTATTCAAGGTTAATTCTCCGGTTTGGCCGTGAACAGTAACATTAGGAAGATCTTGAGCTAATTTTTCTAATAAATCTGGGTCACCAACATTACCATGGATTAAATGCACCTCTCCCTTAAAGTTTGGAATTAAAACTTTAGTTAAAATACTTGGAGCACACAGATCTCCGCAATGGATGATTAAAGAAATGTTTTGATTATTGATCCAGCTAAGCGTTTTTTCTATATTAGGAACATTATCATGACTATCAGCTAGAATGGCAATTTTCACCCCGTTAGAAATTTTTTTCATAAATTTTTTAGTCTAGCACCCCGAGTAGAAACCGCATTATCGCAGAATTTCTAACGGGGTTCATAAAGCTTGTTTTTTTAACCACTCAACAACCTTTCGGTTGATTAAAAGGTTTTTCAAATACGTTTGCCCAGAGTCTGATTTAAGATTTTCCAGGACTTCTTTTTGGTTTTTATATACTGTTGAAATATTGTCCATTTCTTTTTTAATTTCTTCACCCCCAGCTTCAATTTTTTCTTTCAAAGCTATTTCTCGAATAGCTAAAGCAGTTTTTATTCTTTCCTCAGCTTTGGAAATAAAATCTTTTCTTAAATCTTGTTCAGTTTTTTTAATGCTTTGTAAATAATCGTCAAATTTAGGCGAGGTCGGGTCATCTGGTCTTTCAATGGCTGTTTTTAATTCATTCACCATTTTGTCCAATTCATGTTCAATTAAAACCTCAGGAATATCTTCAAACTCAGTTTGATTAATTAATTGTTTTAGAATCTCTATTTCTAATCTTTGCTCTTCCTTGTTTTTTTGTTCCTGGGCGAGATTTTGGTTAATTTTTTCTTTTAATTCTTGGACAGTTTTAAATGGTCCCACTGATTGGGCAAACCTGTCATCAATTTCCGGGAGATTGATTTGGTAAACGTTTTTTATTTTAGCCTTAAAGTCAACTTTTCTCCCGGCCAACTTTTTATCATAATGGTCCATGGGATATTGAAAAGAGAATTCTTTTTCCTGGTCTTTTTTTAACCCTTTTAGATTATCTGAAAGCCCGGGTAAATATTGGTCTTGGCCAACAATAAAAGAAAGGTCTTTGATTTGCCCGTCTTCTAAAGGAACCTTGTCAACAAAAAGATTAAGATCAATTTGAACCTTATCACCCTGTTTGCTTCCTCGATTGACCAAGATTTCTTGCCCCTTAAATGATTGTAGTTCTTTAATTGTTTTATCAATTTGTTCTGGCTTAACACTAAGCTCCTTTTTTTCCACTTTTATCTTCTGGTAATCACCGAGCTTAACCTTGGGTATCAAGGGAACAGTTAATTTAAAAACAAAAGGATTATTTGGAGCCAATTTTTGGATAGATACTTGAGGCGGTCCAGCCGGGATTAATTTTTCCTGTTCAACAATTTCTGGGTACTTAGCATTAATGGCTAATTCAGCAGCTTGTTCCAGGGTTTTTATGTCTCCAATCTGTCGGCGGATTAATTCTTCTGGTGCTTTGCCGGGTCGAAAACCAGAGACTTTAACGTCTTTAGACAGTTCTTTAAGTGCTTGGTCATTAAATGGTTTTATTTCTTGAGCTGATAATTCAACAGTGATTTCAATCAAATTTTTTGGTTGTTTTTTTGTCTGAATCTCCATACTCTTTTTTCATTTTTTTTTCTTAGTTTGTTTTTTCTTAGTTTGTTTTTTCTTAGTAGTTTTTTTAGTTTGGTCCTTCTTAGTAGTTTTCTTTTTAATGGTTGTCTTCTTTTCTTTTTTCTTTGTTTCTTTTTCTTTGAGGTCCTCGGGCATTTCTTCCTGGACATCAATTCGCCAGCCAGTTAGTTTAGCTGCCAGTCTAACATTTTGTCCGGCTCGACCAATAGCTAAGGAGAGTTGATTTTTTTTAACCCTAACCAGGGTTGACTTTTCTTTTTTATTAAGCTCTAAAGAACAAACCTTGGCCGGGGCTAAAGCATTAGCAATGAATTTTTCTGGATCGTCGTCATATTCAATAATATCTATTTTTTCTCCACCGATTTCAGCAATAATAGTTTGAATTCTTACGCCTCGTTGGCCAATAGAGGCCCCAATTGGATCAATTGATTCCTCTTTAGTCCAAACAGCAACTTTTGATCTTGCCCCAGGCTCACGAGCAATTGCTTTTATTTCTACTACTTCATTAGCTACTTCAGGAATTTCTAATTTAAATAATTCTTTAAGAATCTCTGGATGGCGACGGGAAACAATAATTTCCGGGCCTTTTGACACTTTATTTACTGAAATCAAATAGACTTTAATTTTTTGATCAGGGTGATATCTTTCCTCCCCAACCTGTTCATTGTAGGGGAGGATAGCAGTAGTGTCGCCTAAATCAATAAAGACTGTTTGTCTTTCCCGTCGTTGAATAATGCCATTAATTACTTCTCCTTCTTTAGCTTTGTATTTTTTAAAGATTGTTTCTCTTTCAGCTTCTCGCAACTTTTGGATAATAACTTGTTTAGCTGTTTGGGCCGCAATTCGGCCAAAATCAGTGGGGATTTCTAGTTCTTGTCTAATAACATCACCTACTTTAATTTTAGTTTTTTTGATTTTTTTAGCTTGCCTCGCCGGCCGGCGGGCCTCAGAAATTTGAATCTCTGTTTTAGGATTAAAACGTTTTTTTTCTTCTTTTTCTTCTTCTTTTGGCTCTTCTTTTTTCTTAACCTTGGTGGTTTTTGGTTTCTTTTCTTTTTTATCCTTCGAAGCCTTAGCCGGGGGGGAAGCAGAAGAGGGTTCAGGTAAGTCCTCAACCACTGTTTTTTCGTCGCAAACTTTCATTTGACCAGTCTCGGGATTAAACTTAACTTTAATATTTTGCAATTTATTGCCAAAGTCCCGACGATAAGCAGCTGCTAGAGCCTGTTCAATTGCTGCTAGCACCTGTTCTTTAGAAAGTTTTTTTTCTTGGCAGATTTGTTCAATTGCAGATAAAATAGTGTTCATAATCACTTCGTTCCTCCCACGAAATACTAAACCGCACGAAAGTACTAAAATTTTTCGTAGTTTCGTAATTTTTTCGTAGTTCGTAGTGGTTATATAAATTAAACTAGCTTGAATATTTTAAGCTAGTGTAGTTATATTATACAGAATAATTAAAAAAAGACAAGGGGGTTAAATTTTTACAAACACCAAAGCATAATGATACGGACCAGCATCAAATTCTTTTTTTAATCTTAATCCTTTGTCTCCGGCATGTTGTTTCACTTGTTGGGGATTAATTCGATCTTCAACTGGGGGACCAAATGGTGCTGGAGTTTTTTTCCAGTCAGTGACCAAAAGTTTCCCCCCTTTTTTCAAAGCCCGAGCCGCTTCTTTAATCAGTAAATCAGCTTTTTTGGTTTGGAAAAATATATTATTCAGCATTGCTATATCAACTGTTCCCTCGGGGATTTTTGTTGCCCCAGGGATTTCTAAATCAGCCCAGATTGTTTTAATATTAGAAATGCCAAATAAGTTGGCCATGCTCTGGACGTTTTCTAAAGCTGGTTTAACAACATCTACAGCCCAGACCAGTCCTTCTGGACCAATTAATTTAGCGGCTTGAAGCGTAAAATATCCTCGCCGGCCGCAGCCAAGATCAGCCACGTTCATTTTTTCTTCAATTCCTAATTTTTCTAATAAGCTTCGGGCGTCAATTAATTCTTTGCCCCCGGGAATTTTAATTTTTGCCATAATTGTCGAAATTTATGATCCCTTCCTTTTACGAGGTCTGTTATTATATCTAATATTATAACACTAGAGCATTTAATAATCAACAATTAGTCCTATATCACTTCAATTTTTGCCCCTAATTTGTTTAAACGACAGTGAAGATCCTCATACCCCCGGTTAATTGAATAAATTTTACGCAAAGTTGAAGTACCTTTAGCCGCCAGCATGGCAATTAAAATAATAGCTGCTGGTCGAAGAGCTGAAGGGCAGATGATTTCTGCGAACTGCAATCTAGTTGGGCCTTTAATATAGACGCGATAAGGGTCAGCTAAAATAATATTAGCGCCTAGTTTAGATAATTCAGTATAATAAAGGGCTCGATGTTCATAAACCCAGTCATGGATTAAGGTTTGTCCTTTGGCTTGGGTGGCAATAGGGACAAAAAAGGGCAAGTTATCAATATTTAAACCTGGAAAAGGTCGGGCATAAATTTTTTCTTCTAAAGCAGTTAATTTAGAAACAAAGGTTTTAATATCAACTAAATTAGTAAAGCCATTTTTAGCTTTGTATTTTTTTAAAATTTTAAACCTCAGGCCCATTTTTTCAAGTTTGAGTAATTCTAATTCTAGAAATTCAATTGGGCAACGTTTAATTGTCAAACTGGAATTGGTTGTTGCCGCCACCGCCAGCCAAAACATTGATTCAATTGGGTCTTCACTCAAATAATAATCTATAGGCTTATTAATGTTTGGTTTGCCAAAAACAGTTAAAGTGGTTGTGCCAATGCCTTTAATTTTAACACCCAGTTTAGCTAAGAAGTAACATAAGTCTTGAACCTGATAATTGGCTGAGGCAAATTTGATTGTTGTCTTGCCCTTAATCTTTGCTGCCGCCATTAGAACGTTTTCTGTAGTTGTGTCACCAGACTCATACAAAACAATTTCTGATGGTTTTAATTTTGTTTTAGAGACTTGATAAAATTTTCTTAAGGTCTTAATTTTAATCCCTAATTTTTCTAGAGCAAAGAGGTGAGGCCTGACAGTTCTTAATCCTAATTTACAGCCGCCGGGTTGAGGCAAACGGAAGTTTGTTAAAATATGGATTAAGGGCCCCATTAACATAATAGCGCTTCGAGTTCTAGTCGCGGCCCGGATATTAATATTATTTAGAGTAATTTTTTTTAAAGGAATAATTTCTAAATTATGCCTATTGCGCCAGCTGACCTCCACTTTTAAGCTTTTTAAAACCTCAATCATTCGATTAACTTCTTCAATCCGAGGAACATTTTTTAAAACTGTCTTATTTTTGTTTAAAAGAGAAGCGCACATCAAAGCTACAGCCGCATTTTTAGAAGTGTTTGTTATTACTGTTCCTTTTAATTTTTGATTACCCTTGATTTTAAAGTTCATGCCAAATTTATTAAAATTTTAAGTTAATTTATTAACGCGAAAATTTTACTATAAATTTGAGCACCCCCTCCTTTTGCGCGCTTGCGCGAAAAGAAGGGGGTAAAGGTTTTGTTGCTAAATTTTGTTCGTCCTACAGACTCCAAAATTTAGACAAAACTCTTTATAGTCCGGTAAAAAGACAACAAACTGAACCAGATAAGGGCCAGCCTTTTCTTTGAGCCTTGATTACGCCGGCTAAAGATAATAAAGAATCAAAACTTTTAATTGAGAGATTGGCTTCTGTTTGCAAAAGTTTTTTAGCCTTTTTTAATGCTTGATCACTAATTATCCAGCCAGAGCCCAGAGATTCTCTTACGGCTTTTAAAACATCTTTTTTCCTTAAACCTACTCGGTCAACAATTGCCTGAGCTAATGATTTTTTAGCTGGAGAAAAGTTATAGTCAAATTCTCTGGCCAAAGGGTGAATTTTTTCTGTTTGGACTAAATGAATTTCTATTTTCTTCTTCAATTTTTTAAATCCCTGGTGCAGTCCAAGAGCAGTTATTCCTGAGGAAGTAGGGATAAAAACAGCTTTTAATCTAGGGATTTGAGCCAATTCTTTAGCTAGAGAATAATAAGCTTGAGGAGCAATTGACTCAATTGAGCCGCGTAAAAAAACAGCTTTATACTTTTTGGCAAACAAAAAAGCTTGTTGTTTTGGTCGGACCACCTTTTTAACTTTAATAGTTTTAGAATTATTAACAGCTTTTTTTAAGCACTGCCATTTTTCTGCCGAAATATTTTTACCAACAAAAACAGTTAATTCAGTTTTTGCTCTAATATATTTATTAAGATAATAAGCAGCCGCAATCGCCGCATTACCAGAAGAAGAAATAACAAATTTTTTCTGGCCTGCCCCGTAGGGAGATTGCTTTCCTTCGGGGCCCTTTTTTAAATATTTTTTTATCATTTTTTCCATCAACCTGATTTTATGTGAGCCAGATTCATTAAGATATTCATGTTTAATCCAAAGCCCAGGCAAACCAATTTTCTTGGCCAACATCGGATATGATTTTTGTGGAGTTTCATTCATAATAGAACGGATCAAAATGGGGCCAGACCCCCTGGAACGCCCCTTTAAAACCTTTTATTTAAGGGTATTTTAGAGCGATTTTTGAGATTTGGCATGATTTTGCTCTATTCAGGGCTTGACATTAATTGCCCCTTCTTTCATAATGACATTATGAAATTAGTTTGTCCAGAATGTAAAAATGAGATAAATTTTCCCAATGCTTCAGAGCTCTCTGTTGGCAGCGTGCTTGAATGTAACACCTGTGGCATTACCCTTGAAGTAGAAGGAATTAATGGTCAGGAGGCTAAGCTTGAGGTGATTGACGAAGGCAAGTAATTGTTTACCCTGCACCGAGCTTGATCTGGTTCAGGGTTTGCTCAATCATTCCTCGAAAGCCATGAGAGCCGAGAAAGATAATAACATCTTCTGCCTTAGCTTTAGTGGTTAAAAAGGAAACCAAATCATCGTCGTTTTCTAAATAAAGGACTTTTACGCCTTTATTTTTTTGTTTAATAACTTCAGCTAATTCTTGACCAGACATTCGTTTTTCCTGAGTTGGGTCTGTTTTGGTTTTTGAAAGCCGAGGGATTAAAACAAAATCAGCTTGATTAAAGGTTTGGTTATAAAAATTTTGACTGTTTAGAGTTCGATTGCCAATATTTGGTTCAAAAACAGCAAAAATTCGGGCTTGAGGAAAATGGTCTTTTATGGCTTTTAAACAGGTTTTGGCCTTAATTGGTGAATGAGCTAAATCATCAATTACTTTAATTTTATTTATTTTTGCTTTAATTTCCAAACGACGTTTAATTCCTTTAAAGGTTTTTACTGCTTTTTTGATTTTTTTTAATTTAACGCCCAGATTATGAGCCAAGGCAATGCCGGCACACAGATTTTCAATTAAGTGTTCACCAAGTAATTGAGTTTTAAATTTTGCCAAGGGCTTATTGTCATGATAGATTGTAAACTCAGAAAAGTCTTTTCCTAGACAATTTATCTCATAAGCATAATCTTTAGTATTGGTAATTAAATCTTTTTTACCATAACGAATAATCTCGGCTTGGCTTTGAGAAGTTATTTTATTTATTACTTGATTATCTTTTTTTAAAGCAGTAATTATTTTTCCTTGGCGAGGAATTAATTTAATTAATTTTTCAAAAGTCAGATAATAATCTTTTTCTTGAGGAAAAACATCAAGATGATCCCAAATAATAGAGGTTAAGATTAAATGAGTTGGTTGATAAAGTAAAAATTTGGAACGTCTATCCCAGCGAGCCGTAATGTATTCATCACCTTCAACTACGCTCCAATCACCTTTATTATTTTCTGCTCCGCATTTTAAGTTTTGCCCCAAGCCGCCAACAAACCAGCTCGGCTTTTTTTTAGCTGTTTTTAATAAATGAGCTAAAAAAGCAGCAATAGTTGTTTTACCATAAGTGCCGGCAACAACAATTGAGTTTTTTTTGATAATATACTCCCTTACCAATTCCGGATAGGACTTAATGACAAACCCCCTTTTTTTAGCAAATAAATATTCAGGGTTTTTCAAAGAGATAAAATTGCCAACTACTACCAGGTCGGGCAAATTCATCTTTTCTGAGTGCCAACCAGGATAAAAATTTATTTTAGCTTTTTTTAAAAAATCACTGATTGGCGGGAAAAATCCTTTATCTGAGCCGCTTACTTTCCAACCCATTTTTTGCATCATTACCGCTAAAGCGCTCATGCCTACTCCACAAATACCAATGAAATGAATATGTTTTTGCCTCATTTTACCTTAAAAATTCGTAAAAATAATTAATAATTAATTCACAAATAGTTCTGTCCAATCTTCGCCCCAGCGAATTAAATCAGCCGTTGGCAAACCAGTCTGTTTTTTTGTCTCAGCAATAATTTCTTGCCCTTGTTTTTCTTCATACCCCAGAGTATTAAGAGCAATGGCCACCACTTTAGTATTTCTAAAAGACGGTAGAATTGATTTTTCATAAAGCTTAATTGCTTCAGATAATTTTGGAACGGGAATTAAGCGGCAGCCAGTAATTCTTTTTCTTAATGGTCGGTGAACCAAAACTAAATGAGTCGGACAAGCACCGTGAATTAAGGCCAGGGCTGTAGTTGAATAAGCAGGATGGAATAATGAGCCCTGGCCTTCAACAAAATAAATGTCAGGTTTATCTTTTTTTTCAGCGTCTAAAAGCATTTTTTCCACCGCCCCAGCCATAAAATCGCCTTCGCATTTATCAATAGTAATTCCCCAGCCCTCAATCATAATCGCGGTTTGGCCAGTTGGGATAATTTTCACCCGATAACCTTTTTTTTGAGCTGCCAGAGCTAATTCATAAGTGGTGGTTAATTTGCCAATGGCCGCATCAGTGCCAACTGTTAAAACAATTGGCTTTTTTATTTTATAACTTAAACAACTAGCTAAAGGCAAATTTTCTGGGGGAATTCTGGTTTCCCAAATTTTTCTGGAATTTTTAATAGCCGCTTTAGCAATTTGAGGAAATGAACAAAGCGGAGTATGCATGCCACTAACTAAATCAATTTTGTGTTCTAGGGCCCAGACCAGATCATTAACAAATTTATTTGGCAATTGGCCGCCTTCTGGGGCAATACCAATGATCAAAGTATTGGCCTTTGTTTTTTCTTTTGCCTCGAGAATTGTTTTAAAGATCGGAATTTTTTTACCCGCCCAAATCGCTTCGCGACTCGAAGCCGGCGGGCTAATTTTTAATATTTCTGAAACCTGGGATTGCTGACATTGAGAATCAATCACGCCAGCAATCTTGTATTTTCCATAACGTAAAATGCCGTCAGTAGTTTTAGCCCGAGCGGGCATTTTTTGACGGGACTTTAAACTAAAAGCTCCTTGGGCATAGATTAAAGTAGACCTATTTTTATCATTGAGGCCTATAGGTGTGTTTAAAATTTGGGATTTTAATGCATTGCCAGCCATAGACCAAAAATTACCATAAATATATTTATAAGCCAGAAGCGGGTGACGATTTTTTCTTCACACCAGCCTAGAAGTTCTAAGTGATGGTGTAAAGGGGCCATTTTTAAAAGCCGCTTGCCCAAACCATAGCGCCAGAATGTTTGTAAGATAACAGAAACAATTTCAGCTAAAAAGATAAAGCCAAAAAAAGGAACTAAAAGCAGCCGGTTTTGAGCAATAATCATTACGGCGAATAAAGACCCCAGGGCTAAAGAGCCGACGTCCCCCATTTGAAAGCGAGCTGGTTTAACATTAAAGTAAACATAAGCAATTAAAGCGCCGATTACGGTGGCGTTTAAAACAGAAAAAGGCAAGCTCCCTTGAAAATAACTTAAGACAGCTAAACCACCAAAAGCTGAGATAAGAGTGCCGCCAGATAATCCATCAAGACCATCAGAAATATTTACAGCATTAGCCAATAATATAACTGTAAAAATAATAATTAGAACCATCCAATAGCCTAAATAAATCTCGCCATTAAAAGGAATCCAGACATAAAGCCATTCTTCACCTAATTTAAAAACAATCCACCAAGCCGTAACCGCGCCGGCGATAAATTGAAGTAGGATTTTTTCATGAGGCAAAACCCCCCGGCCTGGTTGAGGGCTGAAAATATGAAAAGTATTGCGGAAAATTACCCAGGGCAAACTAATTACTAACCAGCCCCTTTTAAGTATACTCTTATGAAGATGAATCAATTTTATGGTCTGATACCAAGAACGAACATAACGTCTTTTGCCAAAAACATTTAAAATATCATCCCAGGATCCTAAAAGTGAAGCTAAGCACATCACCCCAATAGGCACATAAGTAAATCTTTTATCCCAGTTAAAAAGAACGGTAACAACTAAGACAGTGACAACAATTAATAATCCGCCCATAATTGGGGTACCGGTTTTTTCTAAACGATGACCAATTCCTTTAGCTGAGCCAATTTCAAAAGTTCTTTTGATTTTAAATTTATTGAGCAGATGAATTAATAAAGGCACCCAAGCAAAGGCAATTAAGCCGGAAAGAATAATAAAGAACAAAGTAGTATTTAAGATTGATTGATTAAAAATATTCATCTTAAAATTTTAACCGTCGGATAATTATTTGATTATTCCCGCCCGCTTCGCCTGACAAAGCAAGACGGGCGGGCATTTTCTCACTCAACTCTTTTAAGGTTCCCCCTTCCAGGGTCACGGTTTCTTGAAATACTCCTGGACCAAAATAGTCTTTTTGTTTTGGCCGAGGCGCATGAACATAGCTGATTTTTTTAACTAGATTATTTTCTTTTTCAATTTCAGTAATTAAATAAATATGTTTAAGGTTGGTTCTGACCAGCATATCACCAGCCTGAACTTGATTTAAGGAATCAACTTGAAAACTATTCTTGTCACTGGCTAAGACCCGGACGCTGATATTTTCTACTGGTCGAAGACAACTAATAAAATAACGCCAGGGATTTTTAAAAAATGAGATGATTTTAATTTTTTTTAAAATATTTATTTTCTTTGTTTTTTGATATAGGGCTCGGAGAATATAAACAGTTAAACCCGAGCAATCAATCCCAAGATTATGGTCAGCTAAAAATCGATAAAGATCTTTTTCTGAAAACTTAATTAAATTAGCTTGTTCTTTTTGGGCAATAAAGCCTACCTCTTTAATAATTTCTTCAGCTGTAGCTTTGCCCAAGAATACCCGCAAGCCAGCTCTGAATTTTTGGAGATTAGTAAAATAAGGGCAGGTAATAATTTTATTACCAATTGACATTTTTAAATATGAATCAACAACCTTTTGGCCAGCTTCGGGTAATTTAAGAATTTGTTCACTCATTTTATTTTAGATTTTTCAATATTTGTTTTGCCCAGGTATTTAATTGGCCGTTTTTAGCAATAAATCCTGTTTTCAAATTTTGAATTCGGAAAAGTTCAGCATTATGCTTTGGCCTGGGGCCAGACCTGGGGCCAGGCCCCATTAAGAGGCGCTTGGAAACTGTTTGTTTATGCGACTTATAGAACGATTTTTGAAATTTGGCATGATTTTGATTTATTTTTTTTCTAATAATTATTTGACTTCCTTGATTGATTTTTTGAAAAGAATTTTGAACCTGAGAACAAGTTCCAGGCAAAGGAAGATTAAGTAAAGCAGCTAAATGAGCGGTAAAAATAGTAATTCCTTGACCAGCTTTTCTTTGTAGTATTGTTTCTAATCCAACCGAAGCTGGTTGGCGGGCATTTATTTCAATTACTAACCATTTATTTTTTTCTTGGATAAAGTCGAGGCCAAACAACCCTTTCCAGCCAGTTTGCCCCATTGCCTGGCCAATTTTTTTACTTAAATGATTAATAGTCTTAATATCATTTTTTAAAAGAATTTTTTTGGCCAAGGACCAATCATTACCAACAGTTGAAAAAGCAAAATCAGTTAATTGTTTTATCCCAGTTATTTGATAATTTGGGTTACCAACTAAAATACAGGTTTTCTCGCCCGCTGACGCCTGAGCATAGCCATGGCCAGCGGGCCAAACACAAATATTAATAGTTATGGTTTCTCCTCTTATTAGTTTAGCACATTTTATTTCCCTTTTAGGAAATTTTTTTAGTAAATTTTGCCAATCTTTTAAACAGGAAATTAAAAATGTTCCTTGTCCAGAATGACTGCGATTAAATTGACAAATAAAGGGAAGTTTGAGTTGAGCTTGAAGTTTTCTAAAACAAGTTTTAGCTGGAGTGGTAATAATGGTTTTTGGTAAATTTTGAGGGATAACTGTTTTTAGCCATTGATACTGACTAATTTTGTTTTCGTATTTTTCATTTAAATGATAATCAGGATTAAGAAGTTTTAATTTCTTTTTTTTGCTTAATCGTTGAATCTTAGAATTATTTTTAAAAACAAGGACAAAGGTTGGGGGTAAAGATTTTTTTTCAATTATTTCCGCTGTATCAAGAGGCAGGCTGGTGGTAATAATTTTATAGTTTGTTAATAAATCCTCTAGGCCAAGAGCTCTTTCTTTGTCGCGGGTAATATAGAGCAAAGGCCCCTTAAAAGAGGTTATTTTATTAATTTGGCTGACAACTTGTTTATTAGTAGTCATAAATAAACTTTGGTGGTGTTTGTTGGACGAAATCCGAACGCATTTTGAGCAAAATCCAGACTCCGAACTTTGATTGTCGCGCTTCGCGCGGCAAAGCAAAAAACTTTTCCGCTCGGGCGGGGCGGGAAGGAAAGGGGGTTAGGGGGAAAGGAATTCCCGCCCCGCCCTCGCTTTCGCCGCTTCTTTTTCCGCCGCCGCAATTTTTCGTGCCAGCGAAGCTGGCACACCGCTCAAAATTCATTTTAAGTGTAGCAAAAATTAAAAGTATTGACAAGAAATAATTACGGGTGTATATTTAAAATAGATAGAATTGGTCGAGCTATCTTTTAAAATTAATTAAAAAGGATATAAAACATATGCCAAGATTTAACGGAACTGGCCCTATGGGTTACGGCCCTGGCACTGGTTGGGGCATGGGCCCTTGCGGAGGAGGTCAAGCTTATGGCCGCAGGGGCGCTGGAAGAAGTCGAGGATTGGGTTGGAGAAGGTTCTGGGGATATTATCCTGCTCCTACTCCTACCAAAAAAGAAGAAACAGAAATGCTTTCTGAAGAGACAGGGTTATTAGAAGAAGAGCTTAAAGCCATCAAATCTCGCTTAGCCCAGCTTAAGGGTCAAAAATAAATTAAATTAATAAATACTATGAAGATAGCAGTAAGTTCAACAGACAAAAACATTGAAAGTAATGTTTCTGATGTTTTTGGCAGATGTCCATATTTTGTTATCGCTGAGATAAAAGATAATAAAATAGAAAAAACAGAGGTCGTAAAAAATGAAGGCACTGATCAGATGAGTGGTGCTGGCATTTCAACTGCTCAGTTAATGGCAGAGAAAAATGTTAATGCGGTAATAACTGGTAATGTAGGGCCTAGAGCCTTGGATGTCTTAAACCAATTTAATATTGAAATTTATGCTGGTGAAGGGATTGTAAAAGATGTTTTGCAGAATTTTATAGACAAAAAACTTAAGAAGATAGATTAATATGAAATTGGTTATTCCGACAAACAGTAAAAAAGGCTTAGATGATGAAATAGCCGAGCATTTTGGTCGTTGTTTTACTTATACTTTTCTTAATGATAAAGGTGAGGTGGTTGAGATTATAGACAATACCAGTGAGCATATGGGTGGAACAGGTCTACCGCCTGAATTAATGAAAAAACACGAGGCAGATGTTTTATTGTGCAGGGGTCTCGGACCCAGAGCTATTAATTTATGTAAAGAGTTGGGAATTGATGTTTACGTTTATCAGGCTAAGAAAGTAAAAGATATCTTTAAGCTTTGGCAAGATAACAAACTTAAAAAAGCAGGCACAGAGGATGCTTGCGAACAACATAAATTATGAAAATCGCAGTTACTGGCGGAAAAGGAGGTACGGGTAAATCAATGGTAGCTACTTCTTTAGCGGTTGAATTTGCCAAAGGCAATAAAACCGCTCTATTGGATGTTGATGTTGAATGCCCTAATGATCATCTTTTGCTTTCCGTCAAAAGAAAAGAATTTACTAAAATTTATCAATCCATACCTAAGTGGGATTTTGATAAATGCAATAAGTGCGGGAAATGCGCTTCTGTTTGTAAGCAGAATGCGATTGTTTTCGTTAAGGATAAATACCCGGCCTTTGTTAAAGATATTTGTATTGGCTGTAAAGCTTGTATGGTTGCTTGTCCGCAAAATGCCATTTCAGAAACTCAAAAAGAAATTGGCACAGTATATACTGGTAAAAATTATGATGTGAATTTGATATCTGGTGAACTTAAATTGGGAGAATTGGCTTCCGGCGAAGTGGTGGCTGAAGTCAGAAAACATGCCGAGAAAATTAATAAGAAGCTAAAAACAGAAATCACTTTAATAGATTCTGCGGCCGGCATTGGATGTCCGGTTATTGCCTCATTGGTTGGCGCTGACTATATTGTGGCTGTTACCGAGCCCACTCCTTCCGCATTACATGACTTAAAACGTGTTTTATATTTAGCTAATCACTTTCAAATAAAGCATGGAATTGTTATCAATAAATACGATTTAGCAGAAAAATTTTGTTTAAAAATAGAAAAGTTCGCTGATGAGAATAATATTAAGATTATTGGCAAGATTCCTTATAAAAAAGACTTTGTCGATTCAACTATAAAAATGAAACCAGTGGTTAAAATTAATCCAAATTATCAAAAAATATTTAGACAAATAATTGATCAAATTAATTTGTAATAAAATGAAAGAAAAAATAGCCTTAATTTCAATATTGGCTAATGTATTTTTAGCCGCAGGCAAGCTGATAGCCGGTTTTGTAGCTGGCTCTGGGGCTGTTTTTGCCGAGGGCTTGCATTCGGGTATGGATATACTTTCATCTGCTATTAGTTTTGTTGGAATCAAAATCGCTAAAAAGCCAGTGGATAAAAAACATCCTTATGGGCATTATAAATTTGAAGTTTTGGCTGGATTAGTCATAACTATAATTTTGTTTTTAACTGGAGGTTTCATTTTATGGGAATCCATTCAAGAATTTAAAAATCCTTCACCTGTAACTATTGGATATTTAGCCTTGGGAGTAATGTTGGCTTCAGCTGTGATTAATGAAATTATGGCAAGATTAAAAATTAAATACGGCAAAAAAGAAGGTTCTGTTTCTTTGTTGTCTGACGGAGTTCATTCCAGAATTGATGTTTATACCTCGTTGGTTGTTTTGATAGGATTATTTTTAACTAAATATTGGATTTATATTGATTCGGTTTTAGCTTTATTCATCGGTTTATATATTATTAAAGAATCCTTTTCATTGGGCAAAGAAGCAGTTGACTCTTTGCTTGATGTTTCAGCCGGCGAAGAAATAGAAGAGAAAATAAAATCAGTCGCTGAAAAAGAAAACATCAAGATAGATTCTTTAAAAACACAGAAGAAAGGTTCTGCTGTAACCGCTAATTTAGAAATAGATTTGCCAAGCAAATTAAGCGTAGAAGAGGCAACTAAAATTTCAAATAACTTAAGAGAAAAGCTTATAAGCGCAGTAGAACCCTTGGAGTATGTGGCTATTCAAATTACCAGCCATGAAGTGGAAACTGCGTTTTATAAGCCAGATTTTGGCCGCGGTTTCGGTTGGCAAAGAAAAGGCAGGTTTAAAGATAAAATAAAAGAAGCCGCTGGGAAAGGGCCTGAAGGCTATTGTATTTGCGAAAAATGTAATTATAAAATAGCTCATCAGAGAGGTATTCCTTGCTCGACTATCAAATGCCCAACCTGTAATACGAGTTTAAAAAGAGAATAATATGCCAAGACCAAGACTTTGTAGGAAAGTAAGATTTAATCCAAATGTAACTTACTTTAAGCCTCAAGGCGTGCCAATGAGGTTTCTTGAGATTATAGAATTAACAACCGAGGAAATGGAAGCTTATCGCTTACGCCATATCAATGATTTAGAACAAAAAAAAGCCGCTGAAAAAATGTGCACCTCGCAAAGCACCTATCAACGGATTTTATACTCAGCTTACAAAAAAATTGCTGACGCCTTGATAAATGGAAAAGCAATTAAGATTATTAATGGAAAGAATAAATAAAATTTTAGGGAGTAAATTTGTTGTGTGCGCACGGGTGGGCGGGGCAAACACAACTTC
>CAZXPA010000009.1:18671-19021 GCA_964642485.1 uncultured Gammaproteobacteria bacterium | reverse complement strand
AGTTAAGATTTTTTCTCTTTTCTTTTTTTCTTCTTTAGGAACATCATCGTTAAGTTTAGAAGCAGCGGTCATTGGTCGAGGGGAGTATTGGGCAGTATAGGCCATGTCAAATTCTGCCCATTTCATTAATTTCACAGTTTGTTTAAATTGCTTTTTTGTCTCCCCAGGGAAACCAACAATAATATCAGTGGAAATACTAATCCCGCACCTGTTCAGCGATGCATTTTTAGAAAAATGCGAAGCATTATCGCTGAAAGGTGCGGGGCTGATATTTTTCCGAATTTTACGAATAAGGTTTTTATAATATTCAACCGTATAATCACGATTCATTTTTTTAAGTATTTGATTAT
>CAZXPA010000009.1:0-18661 GCA_964642485.1 uncultured Gammaproteobacteria bacterium | reverse complement strand
TATTGCCAGCCTGAACTGGTAAATGTAAATATTCAGTAATTTTTTCTCCCTTAGTCATTATTTCAATTAATTCATCAGATAAATCTTTAGGATGAGAAGTTAAAAATCTAATCCAGAATTTTCCTGGCAGGTTGTTAATTGATTTTAGCAATTTAGGAAAATCAATATTTCTGTCTTTATATGAATTAACATTTTGACCTAATAAGATTATTTCTTTGTAGCCTTTTTTTATTAGTTCTTTTATTTCATTAATGATTTCTTGGGCCGGTCGACTAATTTCTCTTCCCCTAACATAAGGAACAACGCAATAAGCACAAAAATTATTACAACCAGTCATAATGGGCACATAAGCAGAGACAGGGGAATCTGAAGCAGGGGGCACAGAAAAGTATTCTAAAGCATTAGACCTGGGGATAATAAAGGGGGAACAAAGGATTTTAGAGAGCTTGGTTAAGTTTTTAATGTCAAAGATTAAATTGAATTGTTTTTTTAATTTGTTTTTATCTGGCAATAAAACGCAGCCAGTTAAAACTGTTTTAAGTTTTGGGTTTTGCTTTTTTAATTCAATAAATTTTTTATCTAAACCATAAACTCGATCAACAGCTGATTGACGCACTGAACACATATTAACAACAATTAAATCAGCCTGTTCAATCTTTGAAGCAGGTTGATAGCGAATGCTTTCTAAGGCCGTAGCGATTCGTTCACTATCCGACTTATTCATCTGACATCCATAGGTTATAATGTAATATTTCATTAGAAATTAAAGATTAGTAATTAGGAATTTTTTTATTATCATAACAAAAGTCGGCCTGTTGGCAAGGCCGACCCTTGTAAAATGATATAATTATCTTATCTGGTAAACAGTTTTTTAAACCTTTCAAATAAGGACGGTTTGCCAAGAGAACCCTCAGGGCCTATCATTCCTTTGTCATCAGGGGCTTTAAAACCCTCTCCGCTACCTGCTCCCGTTGTGGTGGGGGCCACCTGTTCTATTGAAGGGATTGCTTCAGTTTGAGGCAAAGCTTTTATAGTTGTTGGTTGAGGTATTATTTGGGTTGGTTGTCGCGTTTCTGCTTCTGAAGGTTTGTCAGGACATTTATCTACTTTTCTCCAGCCAGACGGAACATCGCAAGGAGTAGGGAAGGCACGACAGAGGCCGCCACTAACAGCAAAGGTAATAACCTGGATACAAGGTTCTGTTCGGTCAGGCAGAGAAATTGGCTCACCTGGTGCACCATATTCTGAGCCAGAAGTGGTTCGGCCTTCACATTTAGCATATTCAATTAATTTACCAGTACAAGAATCATACCAGCCTTCAGATCGGGTGCCAATGTTTTTACAAACATGACGACACCTTTGTGTTTCGCCCTCTGAAGCTGGTCCGGCTTCTCCTTCAACAGGGGGTTCAATAATTTTTTGCCTTCCTGGCCCACATTCGCCTTTAAAAAATTTCCATTCTTCACATACAGTACCATCAGGTAAATGGCAAATGCCGAATTGATTGCCTTGCTCGTCTCTTTCAATTTTTAGTTTGCCACCTTTTTTTATACAAAATTCTGAGGCGGGATTAGGCATACCAATTGGTTTTTCAGGCATTACTTCAGTTGCTGGAGGGCCTTCTTCGCCTGGTTCTGGACCTGGTACTCTTACTTCTACATTCGATCTGGTTCTATATCTGGTCTACCTGTTTCTGGTATTGGCACAGGCATTGGCCTTGCGCCTGTGCTTGGCAGGTCTTGTATTTTGATATTCAGTTTTTCCATAGCGTCAAGTATCATATCAGACGGAATATTTTTTAGAGTCCTCTGGATTTCTATTGGCAGATTTTGTTTTATTTGTTCAATTTTTTGAATTTCTTCATCAGAAAATCTATCTTCATCAAATTGCAATTCTATTTCCTGTTCAAATTCTTCCGGCTCTATGCTCTGTTTCATCATTTCTTCCATTATTTTCATTTTATGTTTTTCCGTTCTTACTTCATCTTTTCTTTCTTTATCAAATATTCTTTCTTCTTCTCGCATCATTTCTTCCATTATAAGCGCTTTTTCTTTCATAATTTTATCCATCATTTCTTCGGTAATTTCTTCTTCATCTATCATCATTTCTTGTTTTATATCTTCAAATTCCATCATCATTTCTTCTCTGAGGTCCATCATCTCTTCCATTTCCTCAATTCTTTTATCCGTTACTTCAGCTCGTAGTTCTGAATCTTTAATAAGTCGGCCAACATTACCTAACTCATGCAGCGCCGCAGTGGCAGCTCCGAATACATGACCGAAGTCTTCATTTTGTAAAGCTGTTTCAGCCTCATCAACATGTTTTTTTGCATTTTCAAGATGATGAAAAACAGGGCCTTGTTTAAGATGTTCTATTATCTCTGGTTTATTTTCAAGCTCAGCTAAATACTCATTAGTATGTTTTAATTCTTTTCTAGCTATTTCTAATTCATATATAGCTTCATCTTGTTTAATTTCATGGCGGAATTCATCAGATCTTGTTTCAATATTTCTAAAAAATTCCGGATCTCTTCTTTCAAGCTCTTCTTTTATGAAGTCTTCCTCTCCAATTCGTCTTTCAAAAAACTCAAGCTCTTTAGGATCCTGTATAAATTCAAATTTATCACGTATCCTTTCCGCCTGTTCTTGTAATATATCTTCCATAATTTCAGGCGGTGGGGCAAATTCTCTGATTATTTCAAAGTGTTCTGGCATATCTCCGGCCAATTTGTGTAGAATCATTTCCTGTCGGCCCTCCTCTCTTCCCCTTTCAAATTCTTTTGTCATCTCATCCATGGCTTTTTCTTTCATTTTCCCAAAAAACTCTTTTTTGTCTTCAGGAATGATTTTTTCAATTTCTTTAAATACTTCAAATTGTTTAACATCATGAAACTCTTCCATTTCTCTAAAGAATTTATCTTGTTCTTCTTCAGTGGTTGCTGATTCAAATTCTTGTCTAAAGCTATCCAATGCTTTGTTTTTAATTTCAAGAACCTGGTCTATGGTTTCTGGCGCTAAATTATTTTCCAGTTCTTTTATAATACGAAGGTCCTCTATTTTACCATCTTCTAAATGCCGCAAAAATTCTCTTTTTTGTTCTTCTCGTCCAAACTCTTTCATTTTTTTATCAATTCTTTGCACAGCCTTTTCTTTGGCTCGTTCCATTTCTTCGCGAATTATTTCTGGAATCTCTCTGGCTTCAAAATCATGAATAATTTCTAAATGGCGTATTTCATTCCCGCCGACATCTTTAACATATTCTTTAAACTTTTCTCTTCTTTCGTCAGCTATTTTTGTCATATCTTGCTCTAGCTGTTTGATGGCATTTTCTTGAGCCTGATGAATGGCCTGCTTGGCAACCTCAGGAACCTTTTCTTCAACTGCTTTTAATATTTCTAAATTTTTAAAATGTTTAAAATCACTGCCTTTTTGTTTGTTTATAACTTCATCAAACTTTTTCTGCATTTCCTCTGGAGACAGAACTTTTGAAACTGTTTTAGTAAGATGTTCTATGCCGCTGTCTCTTGCTTTATTTAATTTCTCAAAGTCTTCTGGCCTTAATTCTCTTTCTATTTTGTCAATTAATCGTTGATGCTTAAATGAGTTATCAATCATTTTATCAGTGAATTTTTCTGCTTGTTCTTGTTGTTCTTCCGGCGCTTTCTGAAGAATTTTAGAAACATCGGCAACTTCTTTTTGATAGCTTTCTAGTGCCTTGGTGACTATTATTGGTTTATCAGCCCTTTCTGCCACCTTTTGCGCCTCAAATAATCTTTCATTTGCAAACCGAAGCTTAAGTTCAGCTTTTTTAATAGGGTCAAAAGTGAAGGTAGATCTAAATCCACGCCAAATGTTTTTTACTGGATAATATGGACTAGTTGGCAGGATCCGCGGATCAGATATTCCTAGATCTTCAGCTATGATATTTTCATCTTCAAGAATTTCTTGTATTACTTTTTTTTCTGTTTCTTGGGTCGGAGGGGGCGCAATTGGCACTGGACCGATAATAGGTTCTTCAGCTTCGACTGTTCCAGTTTCCTGGGCCTTGACCATAGCCCCAGGGAGAATTAATAACCCAATGATTACTAAGATAAGAATTTTTACTGTTTTGTTCATAGTAGTATTGATTAAAGAAATTAGAGACTGATTACCAGAAATTATACTATAGGGACCCGGAAGCTATAGTAGAAAAATATTATTTTTTCTTCTCGACTTCCTTTAATATTTTATCAAGAAATTGCTTTTTTGTCATCCTCTTAACCACATTGCCGCGCATCCGAACGTTTAAGGTTTTTCCTTTAGCTTCTTTATCGCCAATAACCAAGATATAGGGGATTTTTTGTTTTTCAGCCTTTCTCACCTTATAGGGAATGGTTTCATTAAGAACATCAACCTCAGTTCTTAAATCATGGGTTTGTAATTCCTGAGCTATTTTTTGGGCTACTTTTCGATGAGTTTTGCCAACTGGGGTGAGATAAACTTGAACAGGGGAGAGCCAGACCGGGAAAGCACCAGCATAATGTTCAATTAAAACACCAATAAATCTTTCTAAAGAGCCTAAAAGGGCGCGGTGAATCATAATTGGTTGGCGTTTCTTACCCTTATTATCAATATAGGTCATTTTAAATCTTTCCGGCATATTAAAGTCAAGTTGAACAGTGGTGCATTGCCAGGCTCGGCCTAAACTGTCTTTTATTTTAATGTCAATTTTTGGGCCATAAAAAACACCCTCACCTGGGTCAATTTGATATTTAATTTTTAATTTTTTCAAAGAATATTCTAAAGACTTAGTAGCTTTTTCCCAGCCTTTAATAGTGCCAACAAACTTTTTTGGTCGAGTTGAAAGACAAATATCATAATCTTTAAAGCCAAAGGTTTTTAGTATTTTAATGGCAAATTTGACAGTTGTTTCTATTTCTTTATCAAGTTGTTCCGGGGTGCAAAAAGTATGAGCATCATCTTGAGTAAAACCGCGAACTCTAACCAGTCCATGAAGCACGCCTGAACGTTCAAATCGATAAACAGCGCCTAATTCAGCCCAGTGGAAAGGTAAATCGCGATAACTTCGATTTTTTGTTTGATAAATTTTAATATGAAAAGGACAATTCATTGGTTTAATCAAATATTTTTGTCCCTCAATATCAATTGGCGAATACATATCTTCGCGATAAAAATTCCAATGACCGGAAGTTTTCCAAAGATTTAAATTACCAATGTGGGGAGTGCGAACTATTTGATAACCGTTTTTAAAATGTTCTTTAAGCCAAAAATCTTCAATAATTTGTCTTAAAATTGCTCCTTTAGGATGCCAAAGAGGCAATCCAGCGCCAACTTCTTCATCAATACTGAACAAATCCAATTCTTGGCCTAATTTTCGGTGATCTCTTTTTTCTGCCTCTATCTGTAATTTAAGAAATTCATCTAATTCTTTTTTATTCTCAAAAGCCAGACCATAAATTCTTTGAAGCATTTTATTTTTTTCATCGCCCCGCCAATAAGCGCCAGCAATTTTTGTTAATTTATAAACACCTAATTCTTTAGTTGATTTAATATGCGGCCCTCGACACAAGTCAACAAAATCACTTAATTGATAAATTGTTACTTTGTTTACCTTGTTAAATAATTTCGCCTTCTCGCCTCGTCTTCGCCGAGGCGAAGCGGGTGACGAAATTCCCGCTTTACGGGATTTAACAGGGTGAATTTTTGTGGTGCCAGCTTTTTTAATATCTCGTAATAATTCTATTTTATAGGGTTGTTTTAGTTTTTTAAACAATTCCATGGCCTGGTCAATAGTTATTTGCTTTTTAACAAATTTTACATTTTTTTTAGCCAGTTGTTTCATTCTCATTTCAATTCTAGCAAGATCTTGCAGAGTTAAGTTTCTACCTAAATCAAAATCATAATAAAAGCCATTGGCGATCACTGGGCCAATACCAAATTTAGCCTTAGGAAACAATTCTAAAACAGCGGCCGCCATTAAATGACTAGTAGAGTGACGAAGTATTTCCAAAGAGATTTTTTTTGCCATGAATTTTAATTTTTAGAATTTATTTTTCCTAACAACCTTTATTTTAATTTTATCTACTGAATTAGGGGTCTTTTTCAAGATTAGAGGCGGCCGTAATTTGACTTGAACCTGTTCGATTTCTTTAAAATCCTTAAAATAATTTTCAATTTCTTGGGGGCTTAACTCGCGAAAACGGGCTTTTTCCAAGATCTGGTTATCAGAATTAATCACCATATAGCCACGGAGTTGGACATGTAAAAGAGCTTGGTGCTGCTCAATGTCATATTCTTTTAAACGATATGATAAACCATTTGGCTCATAAGCAGCTAATTCTTTGCCTTGGGGAATTTTTTCTTCAAGACCATCAAGAGCTATTCCCAGAAGGATATCTTCTTCAAAGGCAACAGCCCCAATCTTTATTTTCTCCAGAACAGTGAACTCAGCTTTTTCATCGCCAGCCTGGGCGTCAGATTTTTCCTCTAAAACAGTTGATTGAACAACAATTTTAAGATTTGCTTCAGGGAGTTCTTTCTCAATTTCTCCAACGCCTCTTTGATAAAGCTTTTCTTTAAGTTCTTTTTTTACTTTATCAATGTCAGCTTGCATAACTATTCCAGTCCTTTCTAGGCCACCAGTCATCGGCTTCTTGCTCTCAGCTATAATATTTTTTTTCAGAAAAGGATCCTTTAAATTGGGAATAGTAAATTGAGCTGGCCCGATTTCATGATCCTGTCCCATTTTGTCAGCCCGGACAGGAACAGTTGTTTCGCCCCTAGAGGGAATTCTGATTCTATTAATAGCCCGGAAAATTAAGCCCTGTGGCGAAGCAAAACGGGTACTAGCAACAAAGTTTATAGGTGACCAGGTATTATTAGTTAAAACAATTTCACCTTCAGCATAACTCTCCATAGAAACAGTTGCCTGAGGATTAGTTTTTTCCTGGCCTTCTTGAATACTTTCCAAAACCCGGCCAGTTAAGACCCGAGATTCCTCAATAGAGGATTCTTCTTTAATTTGAACTTCAAAATTTATATCAATTTCTTCTGGTTGAGGGATGATAATGATTTCAGCCCCGTAGGATGTGCCTAAGAGGCCAAAGATTAAACCAATGAATATTAAAATTGTTAGAGATAAAAATAAATAACCAATTTTGTTATGAGGAGAGATGTAGATTTGGGGCATAAAAATTCATTTGAACATTGTAACATTGGAACATGGGAACATTTTTCGCTTACAATAGGCAGAGAAAGAGATTATTAAGAATTTAATGTTACAATGTCATGATGTTATCATGTTATTATGATTTAAGCAATAAGTCATCCAACATATCCTTGGTGACCTCTTTTGCACCTTCAGCAATTATTTTTGGGGCACCATCCTTGTCTGAAAGCCGGCCAGTAATAGAGACTATTTTGTTTTCTTGCCAGAGTTCCGGCGTTAATTTGAAAATTCTAGGGAAAATAATCGCCTCAATTTCCCCTGAGGAATCAGCTATTTTGGTAAAAAGCATTGTTTCTTTACTTGAGGTAATAATTCTTTTGATTTTAACTATCAAACCAATAATTTTGGTTCGAGAATTTGTTTGGCTAATATTTTTTAATTGTCCGATTGGCTGAATATACTTTTTTAAAACTTCTTCATATGCTTTTAAAGGATGTTCTAAGACAAAAAGACCTAATAATTCTTTTTCCCAAAGAAGTTTTTGTTGGTGTTCAGCCGGAGGATATTTTTTTAGCTTTAAGCTTAGCCTGCCACTAATAGGCAAGATCCCGAATAATGTTGTTTGGCCGTTTTTCTTCTCTTTTTGTTTTTTTCGGGCAAATTCAAGCAAGGTTTCAATATTACCTAATAATTGATTACGTTCGCCAAAATGATTTAAAGCTCCACTTTTGATTAGACTTTCTAAAGATTTTTTATTTAAATCTTGTGAATGAACTCGAGAAAGAAAGTCCTCCAGGTTTTGATAGTTCCCATTTTCTTCTCGTTCCCCAATAATACTTTTAACTATACCTGTACCAACATTTTTAATTGCCAGGAGTCCAAATCTGATTTCCCCTCCCGGTCTACCAGATAATGGGAGCTTGTCTCTCTTGGTTGATCCAGGGCCAGTGACAACAGTAAAATTCTCATAACTTTCATTAATATCTGGCGGTAGAACCTCAATGCCCATTTTTCTTGCTTCTTCAACTTCAATGGCTATTCGGTCGATATCATTTTGGTCTGAGGTTAAAAGGGCAGCCATAAAAGCGTCTGGGTAATTGGCTTTAAGATAAGCAGTCTGATAAGCAATCATAGCATAGCAAGTCGCATGACTTCTATTGAAGGCGTAACCAGCAAAAGGCTCAATAAAGGCAAATATTTTTTCAGCGGTTGCTTTAGCGATTTTGTTTTTAACACATCCTTGAAAGAATTTTATTTTTTGCTCTTGTAAAAGTTTGCGAATCTTTTTTCCCACAGCTTTTCGCAAAAAGTCAGCTTCTCCCAAAGAAAAATCAGCCAAATCACGAACAATTTGAAGAATTTGTTCTTGGAACAAGGCTACTCCATAAGTTGTTTCTAAAATAGGCTTTAATTTATGGTGAAGATAATGAGGCTTTTTCAAGCCATGTTTTCCCGCAATATAGTCAGGAATCAGTTCCATTGGTCCTGGTCTATAAAGAGCAACCATAGCAATAATATCTTCAATATCAGTTGGTTTTAGTTGTTTTAAATAACGTTGTACCCCCTCGCTCTCTAGTTGAAAAACACCTGTTGTTTTAGCTTTTTTTAAAAGATTAAATGTCTTTTTGTCATCAAGAGGAATGTCATCAATGTCAATATCTTTTTGATGAGTTCGTTTAATTATTTTTATAGCTGCTTCAACTAAGGTTAGATTTTTTAGCCCTAAAAGATCTATTTTTAAAAGGCCCAAGTCCTCAATTGAGTACATTTCATATTGAGTAATAATAGTTTTTTCATTACCAGAAACATCATATTGAGTTGGCACATATTGGGCTAAAGCCTCTGGGGTGATAACTACGCCACAGGCGTGTTTTGAAGCATGACGAGCTACCCCCTCTAACTTTTTGGCAGAATCAATAATTTTTTTTGCATCTTTATTAGTTGCATAAAGCTTTTTCAAGTCAGCAGAAATTTTAAGCGCTTTTTCTAAATTAGTATTAAAAGGAACTGTTTTGGCTAATTTATCACAAAAAGCATAAGGATAATCTAAAACCCGGCCGACATCTCTAATTGCCGCCCGGGCTGCCATAGTACCAAAAGTAATGATCTGGGCTACATGATCACGACCATATTTGTCTTCAACATATTGGATAACTTCATCGCGTCGGGTGTCAGCAAAATCCAGATCAATGTCTGGCATCCCCGCCGCTCTTTCTGGATTGAGAAACCTCTCAAAAATCAGCTCATATTTTAAAGGATCAACATTAGTGATGTTTAGAATATAGGAGACAATAGAGCCCGCGGCTGACCCTCGACCTGGACCGACAACAATGCCATTGTCTTTAGCCCAGTTAACAAAATCTTGGACAATTAAAAAGTATGAAGCAAATCCAGTTTTTTCAATCATTGACAATTCATAATTAAGTCGTTCTAAGACCGGCTTGGTTTTTCTTGGGTAGCGGTTAGAGATTCTGTTTTCACAAAGCTCTCTTAAATATTGATCAGCTGTTTTTCCTTCAGGCAAAAAAAGCTGAGGGAGTTTAATGTTGCCCAATTCAATTTCTAAATTGCAAGCCTGAGCAATTTTTTCTGTGTTTGAAATAGCTTCAGGGTAATCTTTAAAACTAACAGCCATTTTCTCTGGAGAACGAAGAGAAAGATCATCTCCAAGCATATAAAGGCGGTCTTTGTCTTGTTTCTTCTTTTTGGTCTGCAAACAAAGCAAAATGTCTTGGGTTTCAGCATCTTCAGGCTTTACATAATGAACATCATTGGTTGCTACCAAGAGGACATTATATTTTTTAGATAATTTAAATAAAGTTTTATTAACTAAAATTTGGTCTTTACTGTTTGGATGATCTTGAACTTCTAAATAAAAGTTTTCCGGGCCAAAGATTTGCTGGTATTTTAAAATTGCTTTTTCAGCTTTTTCTAATTGCTTATCAATAATCAATTGAGGGATTTCCCCTTGACAGCAAGCACTTAAGGCAATCAGGCCTGAAGAATATTTTTCTAAAAGTTCGTCGTCAATTCTTGGTTTATAATAAAAGCCCTTAAGATGGGCCGTGGTTGTCAATTTAATTAAATTCTTATACCCTAGATCATTTTTAGCTAGGAGGATTAAATGATAAGGTCGGTCATCTATTTTCGGTCTTTTATTCAAATGTCCGTGTCTGGCCAGATAAGCCTCAAGGCCAATAATTGGTTTGATTCCGGCTTTTTTTGCTTTTTGATAAAATTCAACCACACCATACATTACCCCGTGGTCAGTCAAAGCCAAAGATTTCATCTTATACTTTTTTGCTCCAGCGATTAGTTCATCAATTTTTGGCAGACCATCAAGAAGCGAATAATGACTGTGGATGTGGAGATGAGTAAAAGACATCTTAACAATTTAACAAAATAACAATTTAGCACTAAAAAATAAAAGAATTTCTAATCTAAAAAATTTGTAGCATTCGCGTACATTCGCTCGCCTCGTCTCCGAGTCGGAGCGGGTAGATTTGTATTATTTCTTCTTTTTCTTTTTTTCTTCTTTCTCCTCCCTCTTCTCTTTAACAAACAGAATTATTTCTTTTAATCCTTGAGTAAAAAGACCCATTAAGGCAGAGATTTTTATCTTTTCTCTTAGGGTCTTTGCTGTCTGACTAACTTCTTCTGATGTTTTGGCAATATTGCGGAAGATTTTAGCAATTCTAACAGCAATGACAATGATGATAATAACCAGAACAATAAAAAGCAGGGCTAACAAGATAATAGCTGAGGAAGTAGTGATATAAAAGAAGCTTTGACTGGTCATATTTAACTATTAACAATTTAATGATATATTATAACATGGCCAGATTATTGTGCCAACCCCTTGTCAGGGTGAAAATCCCTTGGTATAATATAGTACGATGATCCAAGGCTTAACAGATAAACAACTTAGATTTGCTAAGTGGTATATAATCAACAAAAAGCGGCTTTACCGGGCCCTGCTCGGATTTATTATTATTCTTAACCTTATCTTCTGGGGAATGGCTATATATCAATTTGTAAGCTATTCCTCTTTAAAAGAGGCCCATGAACAACAACTCAGAGAATTAACTGCTGGAGAAATAGACTTTTTTCAGCTCCGTCAACATTTTAAACCAAATGATTTAATAGTTGAAAATCCAATTCTCATTCCTTCAAGTTCTCCAGCTGGAGTAGGGCATAAGTATGACTTTGCTGTGAGCATTGAGAATCCAAATGAAAAATGGAGGATCCCCTCAATTGAATATTATTTTTCTTGGGATGGCGGCCAAACTGAAACTAAAAAGAGTTTTATCTTGCCTAATGAGAAAAAATATCTTCTTGCTTTAGGCCAGGAAGCAGAACAAAAGATAACTAATGCTCAATTTGTAATTTCAGGAATTGATTGGCGGCGGGTTCGTCCAGGTGAACAAATACCAGAAGTTCTATCAAAATTATCAATTAAAAATATTGAATTAAGTTATGCTGTGGCAACAGGGAAAATGGTTGCTCTGCCCAAAGTTTCTTTCCAGATCAGAAATGGATCAGTTTATAGCCTCTGGCAGGTAAATTTTATTATCATCCTTTACCAGGGCTCAAAAGTTGTCGGGATAAATATTTTGCCAGTCAAACAATGGCAGGGCAATGAAGAACGACAGGTGGAATTAATCTGGCCGTCTGTTCCCAGCCATACCCAGATAGAGATTAGGCCAGAAGTTGATATTTTTGACCCAACAATTTTTATCCCAGCTTATTAGATCAATGCTCAATCTTGCTCAATTAAAGCGCTTTGATGGCATCTTGTTTATTTTAATGGTTCTTTTAATCATTATTGGTTTGGCTGTCCAGTATAGTTTATCACTAGCAGCTGCTGAGCAAGGATCTAATAATTTTATTAAGCAGTCTATTTTTGCCCTGGTCGGGCTTGTTTCATTTCTGATTGTTTTTTTAACAGATTTTCGTTTTGTCAGATCTTCAGCCTATTTAATTTATCTTTTCACTATTTTACTTTTAATTGGTGTTTTAATATTTGGCCAGATTTTTCGAGAGGTAAGAGGTTGGTTAAATTTTGGCTTTTTTAATTTTCAGCCAGCTGAATTAGCTAAATTAGCCGCAATTATAATTTTGGCTAAATTTTGGCAGGAAGCCCGACGGCCAGTTCGTGTTAAACATTTATTAGCTAGTTTTATTTTAATTTGCCCTTTAGTTTTTTTAATTATCCGTCAGCCAGATCTCGGCTCAGCCCTAATGATTGTAATTCTTTGGCTGGGAATTCTTTTTCTGGTTGATAAGAATAAAAAGCATCTTTTGGGATTATTAATTATTATCATTTTGGTTGCTTCTTCCGCCTGGCTATTTTTCTTAAAAGATTATCAAAAAGACCGTATTTTAACTTATCTTAATCCTCAGAGCGATCCCCTGAACAGGGGTTATCAGATTACTCAGTCTATTGTTGCGGTTGGCTCAGGTCAGATTTTTGGTCGGGGATTTGGTTTGGGTTCTCAGTCTCAATTAAGGTTTTTGCCAGCCGGAGAAACAGACTTTATCTTTGCTGTTTTGGCTGAGGAGTTTGGTCTAATTGGCTGTTTGCTTGTTTTAGCTTTTTATACAATTCTTTTTTATCGACTAATTAAAATTGCCCGAGTAGTTTACGACAATTTTGATTCAATTTTAGTTTTAGGCATAGTCCTTTATCTTTCCCTGCAAGTAATCATTAATATTGGGATGAATATTGGTTTAGTTCCAGTGATTGGCGTCCCTTTGCCGTTTATTAGTTATGGTGGGAGTTCGCTGTTAATAGGGATTATAGCCCTGGCTTTGGTTGAAAGTGTTATTTTGCACCAGCCATTTACAAAATATGAAGATGTGATAACATTATAAAGGGCTTTGTCCGATTTTTGGAGTCCGCAGGGCGAACAAAATTTGGCAACAAAACCTTTACCCCCTCCTTTTGCGCGCTTGCGCGAAAAGAAGGGGGTACTCAAATTTGTAGCGGAATTTTCTTCGCTACACTCTAAAATTTCGACAAATTTGGTATGTTAACTCTCAAAGCAACACAACGAAAAACATTAGGACGGAAAACGAAAAAATTAAGAGAAAGCGGATTAATTCCAGCTGTTGTTTATGGCCATGGCTTTAAGTCTATATCTGTTGAGGTTCCTTATTTAGAATTTAAAAAGGTTTTTCAGCAAGCTGGAGAAAGTAGTTTAATCGATCTTGAGATTGAAGGAGCAAGCCCTAAAGGGGCCTCTTCGAGGCCGATTAAGGTTTTGGTCCATGATCTTCAGTATCATCCTTTAACTAACCAAATTCAACATGTTGATTTTTATAAAATTAAGGCCGGCGAAAAAATTATAGTTGAGCTGGAATTAAAGTTTATTAACGAATCTCCAGCAGTTAAGCAATTAGGCGGGGTCTTAACTTACGGTTCAGACAAAGTAGAAATTGAATGTTTACCAGAAGATTTGATTCACGAAATTGAAGTTGACATTTCAAAACTTAAAACTTTTGATGACATAATTAGAGTTAAAGATTTAAAGTTCCCTCAAGGGATAAGGGTTTTAAAAGATCCTGAAGAGATGATTGCTCGGGCAGAAAGGCCGCGAATTGAAGAAGTGCCAGTTGAAAAACCAGAAGAAGTAAAAGAGGTGGTTGCAGAAAAAGCAGAAGAAGCAGAAGAAAAGCCGACTTTGCCAACAAGCGAGCCTGTTTCGCCAACAGGCGGGCCAGCTAAGCCCAAAGAAAAGAAATAAGAATAAAGTATGCCTTTGTTTAAGTTAAAGAGAATTGCCTGGCTAATAGTTTTAGGCATTTTTTTAATTTTAATCTTAGTGATATTAAATACTGAGCAAGAAGATAAAATTTCTCTTTTACAAGATTTAGATTTAGAAGAAAATCCTTCTTTAGTTGTTCAAGAAGTACATCAATCCTTAGGGGACAAACTGCCAGTTGCTGTAGTTTTAGATAATTTTAGCGAATCCTGGCCATTGTCTGGCATTAGCAATGCTTCAATTGTTTATGAAGCACCAGTTGAAGCTGATTTAACACGTCTTTTAGCTATTTTTAATCAAGACTCTTTGCCGGATAAGATTGGCCCGGTCAGATCAGCCCGTCCTTATTTAGCTGATTTGGCTGAGGAATATGGTGCTTTATTTGTCCACGCTGGCGGCAGTCCTGATTTTTTAAAAGAAATGGATCAAAATAATTATCAGGTAGCAGATTTAGATGAGATTGGTCAAGACGGAGATTATTTTTGGCGCGCCTGGCAAAGACAAAAGCCCCATAATTTATATATTTCTAAACAATCAATTTCTCAAGTAATTGAAAACAAAAAACTGGCCAATGTGTTAAAGCCAGATTTTATTAAATGGAATTTTAATGATTTATTCTTAGAAACTGATAAAGGAGCATTTAATTTAATAATTAAGATTGATTATCAAGAACCAGTCATTTGGCAGTTTGATAAAGATCTTCAAGCTTATTTGCGCTTTCAAAATGGTCAGCCATTTGTTGATGAGAACGAAGAACAAATCCAAGTTAAGAATTTAATTATTCAAAAAACGGAAATCGTTGTTTTAGACGAGATTGGTCGACGATTTATTAAAACCACTGGCCAAGGACAAGCCTTTATTTTCCAAAAAGGCTTTTTAATTCAGGGAAAATGGCAAAAATCTGAACCGGGCCAACGAACCAAATTTTATAATTTGCAGGGGAGGGAAATAGAATTTTTACCTGGATTGATTTGGATAGAGATCGTTTCTGATAAACACAAAATTCTTTATTAATTACAAAGCTTGTAATTCTTTGATAATTGGTTCAAGATTTCCGTTTAAGATATGTTCAAGATCATGCCAGGATTTTTGAACCCGGTGGTCAGTGACCCGGTCTTGAGGGAAATTATAGGTTCTGATTTTTTCTGAGCGATCGCCAGTCCCTATCTGGGCCTGTCTTTTTTGTTTTAGGTCCTTTGCCTTTTTACTTTCCTCAATAGCTAATAAACGAGAGCGGAGAACAGTTAAGGCTCTTTCTTTGTTTTGTTTTTGACTTCTTTCGTCCTGGCAGGAAACAGCTAAGCCAGTTGGCAAATGAGTAACCCTAATTGCCGTTTCATTTTTTTGGACATTTTGGCCGCCATGACCTGAAGCTCGAAAGGTGTCGATTTTAAGATCTTGAGGGTCTATTTTTAGATCAACGGGATCTGCTTCAGGTAAAACAACTACTGAGACGGCTGAAGTATGAATCCGGCCGCTTTTTTCTGTTTCAGGAATTCGTTGAACCCGATGGACCCCGCTTTCATTCTTAAAGGACTGGTAAGCCCTAAGTCCTTTAATCCCAAATATTACTTCTTTAAAACCGCCAATACTGGTTGGGTGAGATGAAATCAAACGGATCGGCCATTGTTTTTTTTCAGCAAAACGTGAGTACATTCTAAATAAATTGGCAGCAAATAAAGCAGCTTCACCACCGCCAGTTCCAGCCCTAATTTCCATAATGACATTCTTTTTCCCAATCTCGTCCCGCGGTTTTGTTTGTTCCCTGATTTTTTTTTCTAAAGATCTTTTTTGTTTTTCTAAGTTTTTTATTTCTGTTTCAGCCATGGCAATCATATCTTGATTGGATTCCTGAGCTAATAATTTCTTGGTTTCAAATATTTTTTGATTGGCCTCTTGTAATTGTTTAAAATCTCTAATAAGATCTTTAAGTTGATTATACTTTTGGGAGATTTCTCTTAATTTTTCTGGGTTATTATAAACCTCAGGATCTTGTAATTGATCCTCTAAGTTTTTTATTTGTTCCTTAAATTGATCGACTTGATCTTGCATATCGAAATCATTTTAACATTCTGACATTAAAACATGGGAACATAATATAAATATTAAGAGAAGATTTTGTGAAGCAAAATTTTACTGTTCCAGTGTTACCATGTCCCAATGTTCCAATGAATTATTTTATCTTAGCCTTTTTAGATTTACTTTTCCTGGTTTCTTTCATCACCTTGGATTTAGCCACCATTTTTTGGTATCTTTCTAAGCGGCCAGCAGTATCAATAAATTTTTGTTTTCCAGTATAAAGAGGATGGCAATTTGAGCAAATCTCTACTTCCATCTTTTTCTCAGTTGAGCCAACAGTGAATTCTGTGCCGCAGGCACAAATAACTTTTGCTTCGGGATAATATTTTGGATGAATATCTTTCGCCATAATTGTCGAAGTTTTAGAGCGTAGCGAATAAAATTTCGCTACAATTATGAGCGCCCCGCATCAATTTTGCCATCCCTATTTTGTTTACTTTATTACTTTTCAGTCTCTATTTGACACTCGCAGCGCAGAGGCTGAACCCGCCTGCCAACGCCTGATGCCGTAGGCTATGGCGGGCAGGTAAGCCCGAGCGAAGCGAGTGCGCTGCCATTGTTTTGCCTCGCAAAATTGGTGCTGGGGTGGCCATAATTCTTAAAATTTTAGAGTGAACAAATCACTTATTTTCTAAGGCTTGTAATAGCTCTGGGCGAGCTTGTCCGCCTCTTTGTTTTAAATGATTGATGTAGAATTTTGCTCGTTCAATATCGCCTTGTTGAAAATAATAAAATGCTAAATTATTAGCAGCGTCAAAATAGTTGGGATTTAATTCTAATGTTTTTTTCCATAAATTAACAGCTTCATTTATTCGGTCTGTTTTAGAATAAAGTAAACCTAAATTAAAATGAGCATTGTCATAAGCAGGGTTAATACTTAGCTCTTTTTTATATTCCTCTTCTGCTAATTCAAATTTACCTTGTTTGGCGTAGATTAAACCAAGATTATTATGAACCAAGTTTTCATCTGGATTAAGCTTAAGTGCTTGTTTGTATTTATCCTCGGCCTCATTGTATTGGTTTTTAAAATAATATACCACCCCCATTTGTTTATAGGCAAAGGCAGAGTGAGGTGAGGTTTTTATTGCTTTGGTCCAATAATTATAACTATTCTTATAATTTTGACTATGGATAACAGTTGTAACAGATAGGGCCAGGATTATAGAAACAGCAGCAAAAAGTGTTTTTTTATTATCAAAGAGTTTTTTAATCCAGTCAATCTCTGCCAAAATAATAATAAAACCAATTAATGGCAGATACGTCCTATGTTCTAGAAACTCAGGAACTATTGAAGCGTCAGGGCGGACAAAAGAGGGGAGAAGGAAGAGTAAAAACCAGGCTAATCCCCAGATTACATAAGCCCAATGTTTATATTTTGACAGTATTAACAAGATACTTACCAGAATAGTTACTATCAACCCGTAAATTATAGTGGAGTCAGATAAGATAGGATAAGTGGATAAATTAAAGGGGAGAATTGTTTTGCCAATAAAAAGAAATACAGCAAAAATATTTAAAAATACAGATTTAATGACTTCAGGCGGAGTATAGCCATAAAGGTTTTGAAGAGCTGCTTGCCTTGAAAAATACCAAATAATTGTTAAAATACCCCAGCCAATTAAGAGAAATCCAGATTGAGCAGATAGTCTTTTTTCTTTTTTTATAACAATTAAATAGAGCAGACATATAATGGGCAGAATTAAGGCTGTTTCCTTGGTTAATAAGGCTAGAAAGTAAACTAGTAAATGCCAACTGGATGCGGCCCGATTTTTGTTATTTACAAAACTTAAAAAGAGAATAAATGATAAAAGTATAAGTAGAGACAGCAAGATGTCATTTCTCCCGGGTATCCAGGCAACAGCTTGAACAACAGCAGGATGGCCAGCAAAAAAAAGACTCAAAATAAAGGATAATGCTTTTTGATATTTGAGTTTAGTTAATAAGAGAAATAACAAGTAAGCAGTTAATAAATGAGCAATGGTATTAGATAAGTGGTAAATAATCAGAGATTGACCGCCTATATGCGCATCGAGCATTAAAGAAAGAGTCATGATTGGACGATAATAAAAACCGCCTTTTGTTTGAGGGGAAAAGACATCTCCTTGAAAAGCTTGAGGGATATTTTTAAGATCTTTAAGAAAATAGTAATTATCTTTGACTAAGACATGGTCATCTAGGAGAGTCAGATCAAAGGGCAGGGTTGAGAAATAGATAATAAAGACAATCAAGGCGATCCAGAAAAACGGGCGCCAGGTTTTTAAAAATACATTTGTTAACCATTTAGAGGTGTCAGTATTCACGGTTTGGATGAGTTTTTTATCTTCTAATACAATATAGCAGAAAGTAGATTTTTAGCAAGACCTTGTTGCCTTTTTTTCTAATTATGTTAAACTTAATATTATCAAAACATAATATTTAATCTGATTAAATCTATGGAGCGAAAAAAGGAGACCACTCATAAGATAAAAACACCTTCTTTAATTGAGCTAGCTAAGGCCGGGGTTCATCTGGGCCACCGGACAACTAAACGTTCCCCTAGAATGGAGCCGTATATTTATGGTGTTAAAAATACTATTCATATTATCAGCTTAGAGAAAACTATTGAAAAACTTGAGGCGGCGCTTAATTTTCTTGTTAAAACAGTTAGTCAG
>CAZXPA010000008.1:0-19423 GCA_964642485.1 uncultured Gammaproteobacteria bacterium | reverse complement strand
CAAAAAAATAAAAAAGAACGATTTTAAAGATTTAGATATAAAAAAATTAAAAAAGAGGAATAATATTTTTAGAGCAAGAAAAGGGAAAATAAGAATAATTTATCAGATAAGCAAAAACAAAAGAATTAAAATTTTGACCATAGAAAAAAGAAGCGAAACAACTTACAAATTTTAAGTTTATCTAATTAACTTAATTGTTTTAAAAGAGTTTTTAATCTCTCTTCAAATAGGTTCTAACCCTTTGACAAGCTCAGGGCAGGCGTTGTTCCATCTGTGGACTTTGACTAAAAAGCGAGGATTTACCTCGCTTCTTTATTTGAACACCTTAAATAGAGTTATCCACAGGAGGGGGCTTGATAACTTATTATTTTTTGATAAACTAACACCTACACCATAGGTGGGGGTATGGTATAATATATTTAAGCAACTAAATATAGTCTTATGAAAAGGTCTAGTCAAAAAGAAAAAGCTTTAATTAATTTCAAAAAAGCTCAGAGTCACATCGCTAAGATTGTCGAAATGATTAAAAGCAATGAATATTGTATTGATATTATGCAGCAAAATTTAGCAGTGATTGGACTTTTAAAATCGGCCCATCAAATGTTAATGGAGGGACATTTAAATACTTGTTTTAAAAGGGCGATGGGCACAAGGAACGAGAAACGAAAAAAAGAAATGATTAAAGAGATTTTAAGGGTGACTAAAATAGCTAGCAAATGATTTAATATGCTTATGTTCAAAAAGAAAACTAAAAAAATTTATCTTTGTGAATGTTGCCCAACTGTTCGCTTAAATCAACCTGGCAAATGTCCATCCTGCGGAACAGATTTAAAAGAATACTCACAAAGTAAAATATTTTTTATTATCAAATGGCTCGATTCTCTAAGAGATCTTTTGAAAAGGAAAGAAAAAAAACAAGTATTATTTTGGCGGAGGACTGCTGTCATTTTAATAATCTGGCTAATTATAAGTCATTTATTGTTTGTTGGGCTGTTTATTAAGGCTAGGCAAAATTCTTCTAGTCCCGATGTTTTAGAATCTGAAACGACTGAGGCTCAATCGAATTTTTCTATTGAGGAAAAATATCAGGCAATAATAAACGGGCTTGCTGTTCTTAATAAGAAAAAAATTAAAGATGAAGAAGTTAAATCCAAAATTGAAGATCTTTCTCAAGAGATATATAATTTACGCGCCTTAAATCCCTATCTTCGATTTAAAGAAATAAAAGCCTCTTTTATTCCTTCAGGCGTTCCAGAATACGGGCTAGAACTTAATGTAAATTATGATCAAGCCGCTCAGGCAGTAGATATTTTGGCAAGACTTGAGCAAAGTATCGGTCTTCAGAATTTGACTGGAGAAGAAAAAGCAAGGTATATTAAAATAGGAACTACCCAAGGAACAGCCTGTGAATTTTGTTGCGGGCTGAAAACCTCTTTTGCCAGAGAAGATGGCCAAAGGGCTTGTGGTTGTGGTCACAACATAGCTTTCAGTGGTTTAACTATGTGGATGGTTCAAAATAGTTACACTGACGAAGAAATTTTAGAAGAAATAGCCAAGTGGAAAACTTTATTTTTCCCAAAGCAGACCCTTTCAGCTAAACTCATTGAAATGGAAAAAGCCGGGGAACCAGGAATTAAAGAGCTTTTAGAAGAATTCCCAGACTTCCTGCCGCAAATGGTCGGCGGTTGTTAAAATAATTCAAAATTATGTTTAAGAGAAAAAAGCCAATAAATTATTGCAAAATATTAAATCTTATAATGCGAAGCATTTCAAGGTTCTGCCGAGCAAAGCGAGGCATGGTTCTTATTTTAGGTATTGCTTTGATTTTAAGTGTAGGGAGTAATGTCATTCTGATTAAAAAAATTGCTTCAGAGAAAAACCTAATTGATATTTCGAGCTCTTCAATAAAAACAGTTTCAGCCCAAGGGATTTATCCTTTATTTGAATGTCCTTGCTGCGGCAAATCCATTGATCAATGCACTTGTCCAATGGCTAAAGAAAGAAAAAACTACGTTGATTTTTTAACGGAGGTTAAGAGTTCAAAAGATGAGATAATCTTGAGTTATGTTAAAAAATACGGACTAGACGCTTTTATTAACAAAAATAAAAAAGAGGAGTTTAGGAAAAAATTGGCTGAATCCGCGCCAGCTGAGCGGCCGATTATTACTATAGACCCTTCTTCTTATGATTTTGGCAATATCAGTCAAAAAAAGGGAAAAATCTTCACCTATTTTAATTTGAAAAATGAAGGCAAAACCAATTTAGTTATTAATAAACTAGACACTTCCTGCGGCTGTACTTTTGCCTCAATTGTTTTTCGAGGAAAAGAGGGTCCACTTTTCGCTATGGCCGGTCATGGTTATGAGAACCCAACTGATTGGGAAATTTCAATCTCGCCTGGTGAAACAGCCCAGTTGAAAGTTATGTATGACCCGGATGTTCATAAGGATTTTCGCGGGACGGCAATTAGAGAAATTTATGTTTTTTCCAGCGACCCAATTGATTTTAAGAAAAAAGTAAGAATTGAATTGAATCAAGTTGACTAATTAGATAAATATGAAAAAAACATTTCTTCTCACAATTTCGTTGAACCTTTTGCTGCTTTTGCCATTTGAGGCATATGGGCATAGCGACGGAGCTGTTTCCACCGATAGCGGGTTGGGGCATATGCATATGATGGACTGGGGCAGTTGCGCTTTTACTGCCGGAGGTGGCTTGGGTGGTTGGATTTTTATGGTTTTGTTTTGGATTGTAATTGTAGCCGGTGTTATTGCTTTAATCAAATGGTTAATAAATCAGAGTAAAAGCCAAACCAAAGGCAAGTCGGCTTTAGACATTCTTAAAGAGCGTTATGCCCGGGGCGAGATTAACCGAAAAGAATTTGAAGAGAAAAAGAAAGATTTAAATTAAATTTTAGTTAAATGAAACAAAAGGTTGTAATGTTTATGGCTCTGGGCCTAATTATTGCCGGCTTAGCTATTTACGGTTATTTTAGGGCCATTTCAGGCTTAAACAACCAGATAGAAAAATATCCTCGCATTGAGGTTGTCCCTCAATCTTTTGATTTTGGCGAGATTGAATACGGAGATGTGGCGGAATATACTTTTAAAGTAGAGAATTCAGGTGAGGGGATTTTAGAAATAAAAAAAGTAGCCACTTCTTGTGCTTGCACTACAGCTGAAACTGAAAAGGAGACGTTAAAGCCCGGCGAGAAAACCAATCTTTTCGTGAAGTACAACACTGGGGCAATGAGTGGCCCTCATGCCAGAGGCAAGCAAGAACGAATTATCTATATTAAAAGTAATGATCCAATAAATCCTCAGATAGAGGCAATGATTTATGCCTATGTTAAATAATTTTTCAATGATTCCCTTAGTGGCAATTACTGGTTTTTTAGATGGGATTCATCCTTGCGCCATTGCTATTCTAATATTTTTTATTGCTTTTCTATTGACGCTGCATAAAAGTTTTAAAAATATTTTATTCTTAGGATTGGTCTATATTCTGGTAATTTTTTTAACTTATTTAGCAATTGGGGTTGGTCTTTTTTCTGGCATTATGCTCTTTGGTCAACATCATTTTTTTGCTAAACTCGGTTCTGGGTTGTTGATTTTCTTGGGAGTAATAAATTTAAAAGCTTATTTCTTTCCTCAATCTCGTTTAAGATTTAAAATCCCTAAGATTTCACATAACAAGGTCAAAGAACTTTTGCAAAAAGCCACCCTACCAACTGTGATCGTAGCCGCTTTTTTAGTTGGTCTTTGCTCTGTCCCTTGTTCTGGAGGAATTTATGCTGCCATTACGGCGCTTTTAGCCTCTAAAACAACTTTCTTTACGGGTTTTCTCTATCTTTTGCTTTACAATTTAATGTTTGTAACGCCTTTAATCATCTTACTTGTTTTAGCTGCCAATCCTTACACTTTAGTAAAATTAGGGCAGTGGCAGCAAAAACATAAAAGAAGTCAGAAGTTGGTGATGGGTTTTTTTATGATAGTTTTAGGGGCAGCGATTTTAATATTTTTTGTTTAACAAGGTGAGGGAAACCCGGTTTCCCTCACTTTTAAAAGCTTATTTAACAGGGTAAATCCATGGAAGAGAAAGATAATAAACAAGAAGAAAGTTGTCCTCTTTGTAAAACCTCAAAAGAATCAATGGACAAATTAAATTTAAATCAGGACCTTGAAACAAGAGGCAGGGGGCCGTTTTGGAAATCAGGAATAATAATTTGGATTCTGGTGATAATTCTTGGAGCTTTTGCTGTCTATAAAATCCGATCAAGCTTTGTTTCAGAACCCTTAAAAGAAAATAGTCCAACCCAGAGTCAAATTCCCCAGGTGGGTAGATTGGCTCCTAATTTTATTTCTGAAGATGTTTATGGAATTAAAGTTGCTCTAAGCGGTTTTCAGGATAAAAAGCCGGTTCTTTTAGTTTTTTGGGCTACCTGGTGTGGGGTTTGCGCTAGAGAGCTGGAAGATTTAAAGACTTTCACCCAAAAATATCAAGATAAAATTCAAGTGATTGCTGTTGATAGCGGTGAAACAAGAGAAACAATTAAAAATTATATTCAAGAAAAGAAAATTAATTTTTTAATACTTTTAGATAAAGAACGAAAGATTTGGAATAGATATATGGTCAGAGGTTCCCCGTCTCATTTTTTAATTGATAAAGAGGGGAAAATTATTACTTTACGACCAGGATTAGCTTCTTTGGCAGACTTAGAAATAATGTTTACAATGTTAAGATAATATGGCTCAAGAGATTTCTATAATTACTGCTTTCTTGGCTGGTTTTTTATCATTTTTTGCTCCCTGTATTTTGCCTTTAATCCCTCCTTATCTTGCTTGGCTTTTGGGAATTTCTCAGAATGAATTCCAGAAAAGAAGGATTAGGGCAAGGTTGTTTCTTCAGGCTCTTTTTCTTGTCTTAGGATTCTCTATTGTTTTTATTATTTTAGGAGCCAGTGCCAGCAAATTAGGGCAAATTTTAGCTCCTCATCGGTTGCTGGTTCAAAGAATAGGCGGCCTAATTATTATCTTTTTTGGTTTAGAATTCGCTGGCTTTTTAAAAATATTGAAAAATTATCAAGCTAATTTATTTAAAAATTTATTTTCAAGACTCAGCCATAAAACAGGCTCTTTTTTAGTTGGATTTATTTTTGCTTTTGCCTGGATAGCTTGTCTTTCGCCAATTTTAGGCTCAATTCTGGTTCTGGCTTCTTTCCAAGGAACCTTAAGCCAAGGGATAATTTTTTTAAGTTTTTATTCTCTGGGGCTGGCTATTCCTTTTCTTTTAGTTTCTTTTTTCCTTGGTTTAATAATAGAAAAAATTCAGTTTTTTACTAAAATTTTTAAATGGGTTAATTTGTTCTCTGGTTTGATTCTTATTGTTTTAGGAGTTTTGTTATTTACTGATAATTTTTATAGGATTGTAATGTGGCTTAGTAAGACGTTCTACTAATTAAGGACATGTGCCTTCGGCACATAACTAATTTCGGAATTCTTGGAAAATTGTGAAATTGCAAGCAATTTCCCATTTTCAAAATTCCTCAATTATAAACAGCCATCCTTTAGCTAAAAGAGAAGAGGGGGAGATGGAAAAGCAATTTGGTAAAAGTATTAAAAGTATCAGGAGTATAAAAATAGGATCCCAATGTTTTTACCGTCATTTAATAAATTATTTTTGAGACAAAAAAGTAAAATAAATTTATGAGCAAAGAGCAAAAGATAAATAGACTCTTAGAAAAAGTCGAAAAATTAAAAAAAGAGCATAAGCTTGATTTATCTTCTGGTGAGGATTTAAGTATTGCTATTATGAACTTAGTGAGTTTAGAAGAACATTTTTTCTTTACGGGCGTGAAAACAGGCAAGGACAAACATTATGATTTGCTTTTAAAAGTTCGGGAGATAAGAAAGGAATTATTGAAAAAGATTGTCAAAGAGGCAGAAGGAGAGATCTGGTGTATCTCGAAACATCTCCTGGCTGCTTCAATGCGGTTAATTGAAGTAGGAACCAAATATTATAATCAGGGGGAAAAAAAAGGAGCTCAGGACTTATTTTCCAAAGCCTATGATCTTTATTCTCTGTTTTGGGGGATAAATTTAAAATTGATTGATATTGGCGAGGTTAAAAAAATTAATAACAATCAATTAAATGTTCATGACAAACAAAAAGATGGTCTAATGAAAAAATTAAATGATTTAGTTCAAGAATTAATTGATTGTTGCGAGGAGTAGGAATATGAAAAAAGACCAAAAGAATAAACAAATTGTGGTTGGCGTGTCTGGAGGAGTAGATTCTTCAATGGCTTTAGTTTTACTTAAAGAACAAGGCTGGCAGCCAATAGGCGTTTCATTGAAATATGCTGTTTGGGCAGATAAGGAGAATTTATTGCGAGAAAATATCTGTTGTAGTACTGAATCTTTTAAAATTGCCAAGAATGTTTGCAAAAAATTAAAAGTACCTCATTATATTTTTGATGTTGCCAAAGAGTTTAAAAAAGAAGTTATAGACTATTTTTTAAAGGAACTTAAAGATAATAAAACTCCAAACCCCTGTATTATTTGTAATCGTTATCTTAAATTTAAAAACCTTTTTGAATGGGCTAAAAAGCATAATATAAGATATGTGGCGACTGGGCATTATGCGAGAATCAGAAAAAATCCTCAGACCAGGAAATACGAACTTTTAAGAGCTAAAGACAAAGAAAAAGACCAAACTTATTCTTTATGCTTTTTATCTCAGAAATGGCTGGAGCAGATAGTTTTTCCCTTAGGGGACTATACTAAGCCAGAGATATATAAAATGGCTGAGCAAAAAGGATTCAAGGTTTTTCTTAAACGAAAGCAGAGTCAGGATTTCTGTTTTGTTGCTGGCAAATCAATGGAATGTTTTTTAAAAAAAGAAATAGGTAAAAAACAAGGGTTGATAAAAGACATTAAAGGAAATATCCTGGGAAAACATCAGGGACTCCATTTTTATACCATTGGCCAGAGAAAAGGAATTAATCTGTCAGGAGGACCATATTTTGTGGTTGATATGGATGCTTTAAATAATGTCTTGATAGTAGCTAAAAACAAAAACAGGCTTTATGCTAAAGAAGCACTGCTTTTTCCGTGTAATTTTATTTCAGGTATATTTCCTAAAAATAAAATTCAGGTTCAGGCTAAAATTCGCTATCGTCAGGAGCTAGCTAAGGCCAGTCTTTCCCCAGTTTCAAAAAATAAAATAAGGCTAGTATTTGATAAACCACAAAAGGCAATTACTCCAGGACAATTTGCTGTTTTTTACCTGCCTCGCCGGCAGGCGGGCCAAAAAGACGTTTGTTTAGGAGGGGGGAGAATAACAGGCAATATAGGAAAATAAATTAATTAAAAAATACAAATAAACAATTAAACGAAAAAATTATGAAAACGACAATTCAAAATCTTACCAAAGCATTTATAGGCGAGAGTCAGGCCCGAAACCGCTATACATTTTATGCCAAAGTGGCCAGGAAAGAAGGATTCGAACAAATAGCCAGTATTTTTTTACAAACAGCAGATCAAGAAAAAGAGCATGCCAAAAGATTATTTGAACACGTTAATGAATTAAAAACTAAAAGTAGTGAGAAATTAGATGAAATTGAGGTTGGAGCTGTGGCCCCAACAATTTATGGAAACACTGTTGAGAATTTAAAAGCAGCAATTGCTGGAGAGAATTATGAATACACGCAAATGTATCCAGAATTTGCTAAAGTGGCAGAAAAAGAAGGCCTTACGGAAATTGCTAAAAGATTAAGGGCTATTGCAATTGCAGAAAAACATCATGAAGAAAGATATAAAAAGTTATTAGAGGTAGTCGAAGCTGGCACGGTTTTTAAAAAACAGGAAAAAGTCTGGTGGGTTTGCCGTGAATGTGGGTATGTACATTTTGGGGAAGAAGTACCGGAAAAGTGCCCTTCTTGCGGCCACTCAAGGGCCTATTTTCAGAAAAAATGCGAAGAGTATTGATAATTAACAATATAAATAATAAGTCATAATTAATCCACGAAATATATGCCCTACACAAACATTACCTTTTTAGAGTTAGAAAAGTGGGAGGAGGAGTACCTCCAAGACGAATTAAAAGGGATTAAAAATTTATCTCTTAGTTTTTTTTCTAAACCATTAAATGCTCAAATTCTCAATAAAATAAGAAAGACGAATATTTTAGCCGTCTTTATTTATTCATTACTTGATAAAAAGACGTTGACCCAGCTGCCAGATTTGAGGTTTATTGTCACGATGTCAACTGGTTTTGATCATATTGATTTAAAAACCTGCCAGGCAAGAAAAATAAGAGTTAGCAATGTGCCTTTTTACGGGGAAAACACTGTAGCCGAACACACTTTTGCTCTGATTTTGGCCTTATCCAGACGAATCCCAGAATCAATTGAAAAAACCAAAAAATATGATTTTACTCTTGAAGGATTAAGAGGCTTTGATTTAAAAGGTAAAACCCTGGGGCTTATTGGTCTGGGTCATATTGGCCAGCACGTAGCTAGGATGGCTCAAGGGTTTGAGATGAAAGTCATTGCTGCTGATCCTCAAAAGAATTATCAGTTAGCTAAAAAGCTTAATCTTAAATATGTAAATTTAAACTATTTATTAGCCCATTCAGATATTATTAGTTTGCACGCGCCATATAATAGAAAGACACATCATTTGATTAATAAAAGCAATATTAAATTAATTAAAAAAGGGGCTTATTTAATTAACACTGCCCGAGGCGGTTTGGTTGAAACCCAGGCTTTGGTGACTGGTTTAAATAAAAAAATTATTGCTGGAGCGGGATTAGATGTTTTAGAAGAAGAGCATTTTATTAAAGAAGAAAAAGAATTACTCGCCAGGCCTTTTCAAAAGAAACGCGATTTAAAGACAGTTTTACAAGGCCATCTCTTAATTCAAGATCCTCGCGTTCTAACCACTCCTCACAATGCTTTTAATTCACAAGAAGCTTTGTCCAGGATTTTAGACACCACGGTTGATAATATTAAAGCTTATTTAAAGGGCAAGCCAGTTAATTTAGTTAAACAAATCTAAGAATTTGAAACACCAAAGATGACAAAAATTATTCTAAAAATTCAAGGCATGCATTGCGCTTCTTGCGCCGCAACTATTGAAAACAGGCTTAAAAAAGAAAAGGGAATCTTTGAAGTTAATGTTAATCTCGCCTCAGAAAAAGCAAGCTTGAAATTTGATCCAGTTAATATAAGCATTTCTCAGATTCTAAAGATTATTCAAAAATTGGGATATAAGGCTGAAGAAGAAAATTTTGAACAAGAGATGAGAGACCATCACCAAGAAAAGGGAGCTCAAGAAGTCAAAAAGTTAAGAAACATTTTTCTTGTTTCCTTAATTTTAGGCTTGCCTATTATTTATATGGTCATGGAACCCATGATTGGCCTACCCCTTCCTTATATCAGTTTAGCTAAGCGGGCTCTTATTCAATTTTTCTTGACCACCCTGATTATGATTGCCGCTAAAGATATTTATATTGAAGGGTTGAAAGCTATTATCCGTCGAAAACCAAGTATGAATTCTTTAGTCGAAACAGGGACCATTGCCGCTTATTTTTACAGTCTCGTGGTTTCTGTTGGTATTTGGTTAAATCAAAACGCTTTTCAAGGTGAGCACTTATACTATGAAAGCGCGGCCATGATTCTTGTTTTTATTTCCCTGGGTAAATATTTAGAAGCAAAAACCAAAGGGAAAACCAGTGAATCTATTAAAAAGTTAATAGGACTAGCGCCTAAAGAGGCGACTATTATTAGAAACGGGCAAGAGAATAAAATACCCATTACTGAAGTAAAAGTGGGCGATATTATTTTAGTCAAACCGGGTGAAAAAATTCCCGTTGATGGTCTGGTTATTGATGGCTATTCTGGGGTTGATGAAAAAGTGATTACGGGAGAGAGTATTCCTAAAGAAAAGAAAAAGGGCGACAAAGTGATTGGGGCGACTATTAATAAGACCGGCATTTTAAAATTTAAAACAACAAAGGTAGGCAAAGACACAATGCTGGCCCAGATTATTAGAATAGTGGAAGAAGCTATGAGTTCTAAGGCGCCAATTCAGCTTTTAGCTGACAAGGTTTCAATGTATTTTGTGCCCGCGGTCTTTGTCATTGCTATTTTAGCTTCTATTATTTGGCTGGTTTTAGGTCAGTCGTTCATTTTTGTTTTAACTATTTTTGTGGCAATTTTAATTATTGCCTGTCCTTGCGCTTTAGGCCTGGCAACGCCAACAGCGATAATGGTTGGTACTGGTCTGGCAGCCAAACAAGGTATTTTAATTAAAAGCGCCAAAGCTTTAGAGGTGGTTCATAAATTAGATATGGTTGTCTTTGATAAAACTGGTACTTTAACAAAAGGTGAGCCTGAGGTTACGAATATCGTCGCTGTTCAAGCTTCTCAGACCAGGGTTTTACAACTAGCCGCTTCTATAGAAAAGAACTCCGAACATCCTTTGGCTTTGGCTATTGTTCAAAGAGCAAAAGATAAAAACACAGAATTATTGCCTGTCCAAAATTTTCAAGCTATTCCGGGCAAAGGCATCAAAGCCAATATTCAAAACCAGAAAATTCTTTTAGGAACAAAGAAGTTAATGAGGGAAAACAAAATTAATCCATCCTTAATTGAGAAAAAGGCGGCTCAATTAGAAGATCAAGGGAAAACAGTTATGCTTTTGGCTGTGGATAGAAATATTATTGGAATTATTGCTGTGGCTGACACCTTAAAACAGTATTCTCAAGCAGCGGTTGGCATGTTACACAAATTGGGCAAAAAAGTAGCTATTATTACCGGAGATAATCAACAGGTCGGCCAAGCCATTGCCAAACAAACGGGCGTTGATAAAGTTCTGGCTGAAGTGTTGCCCCAGGAAAAATCAGAAGAAATTAAAAAATTACAACAAGCCGGTAAGGTGGTGGCCATGGTGGGAGATGGGATTAATGATGCCCCAGCCCTGGCTCAGGCTGATTTAGGAATTGCCCTGGGCTCAGGAACTGATATTGCCATGGAGACCGGAGAAATAGTTTTAATTAAAGACGACCTCAGAGACGTGGTCACAGCCATTGATTTAAGTAAATACACCTTAAGAAAAATTAAACAAAACCTTTTCTGGGCCTTCTTTTATAATTCAGTCGGCATTCCTATTGCCGCCGGAATATTATATCCCTTCACCGGTTGGCTTTTGAGTCCGGTCATTGCTGCTATGGCTATGGCTTTTTCTTCAGTTAGTGTTGTTTCAAATGCGCTTTTAATGAAAAGATATAAACTCCGCTTTATAAATAATCCTCCAGTTTATTTTTAAAATCTGATATATTCTTTAACCCCCATCCTAAAGAAAATTAAAATAACCCCCATTTAAGTTGGGGGTCTTTTAAACTTTAGTGCTGAACATTGTTAAACAAAGAGGTAAAGAGGTAGGGCAACCCTCTTTATTTAATTTAATAAGGCATAGACAGGGGCATCTTATTAGAGGTACCTTATTAAAGAGGGATAAAGGCATCATTATTAAAGGGGATAGCGTTACCTCCAATGTTCAGCACTGTTCTTTGCCGAGTAATGCGGGTGTTAGTCGCATTTCACTGGCAAATTGTTTTAATATTTGTCCTCCTTGTTGAATATTATACTGATTTGGCAATAAAAAGCAATAGGCCTTATCCCCAGTCTTTGGTAAGTATATTTGGTTGTGAAGAGTTAAGAAATTTAGTACAATGTAATATAAGAATAGATAACTAAATGATAATAAATTGATGTATTTAAAATGCATCTCTAAAAGGTGAGGGATGATTGACACGCACGCCCATTTAAATTTTCAAGCTTTTAAAAATGATTATGCTCAGGTAATTGAGCAAAATTTTAAAAATGGATTAAAAACAGTAATTAATGTTGGCTCAAACTTACAAACCAGTCAAAAAGCAATAGAAATTGCTAAGAAATTTAAAAATTGCTATGCGGCTATTGGACTTCATCCGATTCATGTTCACCCTGTTAAATCCCGCGGAGCGGGTGCAAAGCAATTTAACAGGGTAAAAGATGAAGCATTCAACCGAGAAGAATATGCAGATTTAATTCGGAAAAATAAAGACCTAGTTAAAGCAATAGGGGAAACAGGTTTGGATTTTTATCAAACTAAGGAGAATAAAGAAGACCAAAAGGAGGTTTTTTTAAAGCACCTTGAATTAGCCCAAGAGTTTAATTTACCAATAATTCTTCATTGCCGAGGGAGTAAAGAAAATCCTAAAGACGCCTATATAGAATTATTAAAAATCATTAAAGATTTAAAACAAATTCCTCCAGGAATGATTCATTGTTTTTCAGCTGATTGGGGCATGGCTCAAGAATATTTAAATTTAGGCTTTTTTATTGGTTTTACTGGCCCAATTACTTTTAAAAACGCCACTCCTGAACTTTTACAAGTAGTTGAGAGATCTCCCTTAAATAAAATTTTATTAGAAACCGATTGTCCATTTTTAGCCCCTGAACCTTATCGGGGGCAGAGAAATGAGCCTGTTTATATCCGTTTTATGGCTCAAAAGATTGCTGAGATAAAGAATATTTCTTTTGAAAAGGTGGTTGAGACAACTACCAAGAACGCAAAAAAGTTGTTTAGGTTATAGTTTATTAATAAAAAACAGCCGGTCATCTGACCTGGCTGTTCTTTTTTTAGAAGAACACAATTTATAATTCTGCCAAGTTGGGATTTTATAATAGCTCGACATAAAGATATTTCTATGTTAAGATGCTTGGTATGGCGGAAAGAGAGTTGGTGAAAAAAATCTTAAAAGACCTTAACCCTGAGCAAAAACAGGCGGTAACTCATGGTCAAGGCCCTCTTTTGATTATTGCTGGTGCGGGCACAGGCAAGACAACAGTTATAACCAAGCGGCTTGCTTGGTTGATTTTAAATAACCTGGCCAAAACTGATCAGGTTTTAGCTTTAACTTTTACTGATAAGGCGGCTCAAGAAATGGAAGAAAGAGTGGATAGATTATTACCTTATGGCTATGTTGATCTTTGGGTTTCTACTTTTCATTCATTTTGTGAAAGAATCTTACAAGCCCATGCTTTAGACATTGGTTTGCCTTTGAATTTTAAATTACTTGACCAAGCCCAACAATGTTTTTTAGTTCAAGAGAACTTTGACAAGTTTAACCTTGATTATTATCGGCCGTTAGGCAACCCGACCAGGTTTATCCAAAGCTTGGTTAAGCATTTTTCCCGGGCTAAAGATGAGTTAATTGGCCCCGAAGAGTATTTAGAATATGTTGAAAACTTAAAAATGGATAAAGATTCTACAATGTCAGATGAAATGGTTGGGCAAGAAGCCAGTCGTTTAAAAGAGGTAGCTGAAGCTTATCACACTTATCAACAGTTACTTTTAGAAAACCAGGTTCTTGATTTTGGTGATTTAATTAATTACACCTTAGAGCTTTTTAAAAAAAGACCCCAGATTTTAAAAAGATATCAACAGCAGTTTAAATATATTTTAGTCGATGAATTTCAGGATACTAATTGGGCTCAGTATAAATTATTGCAGACGTTGGCTAAACCAAAGAATAATTTAACCGTTGTTTCTGACGATGACCAGGCTGTGTTTTTGTTCCGCGGGGCTTCATATAATAATGTAATTCAGTTTAAAAAAGATTACCCCAAATCAGAGCAGGCGGTTTTAATTAAAAATTACCGCTCTAAACAAAATATTCTTGATTTAGCTTATCAATTTATTCAATTAAACAACCCGGCCAGATTAGAAGCCCAAGAAAAACAAATTATTAAAAAACTTCAAACAGAAAGAAAAGGTAGAGGGGAAATTGCTCACCTCCATTTTAAAACCCGGGAAGATGAGGCCAGGGAAGTGATTAAGAAGATTATTGAGCTTAAACAAAAAGACAGGCAGGCAAGCTGGAACGATTTTGCCGTTTTAGTCCGGGCTAATAATCAAGCTGAAATTTTTTGTCAGGCTTTGCGCTCAGCTGATATTCCTAATCAGTTTTTAGCTCGAACCGGCTTATTCTCCAAACCAGTTATCTTAGACATCTTATCTTATCTTAAATTACTTGATAATTATCATGAAAGCCCGGCAGTTTATCGCATTTTAACTTCACCGATTTTTGCTAAAAAGATCAGCAATGATGACTTGTCTCATTTAACTCATTTTGCCCACAAGAAAAACTGGTCTTTTTATGAAGCAATGCAAAGGGCGGTTGCTATTCCCAACCTTTCAGCCAAAGTAGTTGAACAATTAAACAAGTTTTTGTCCTGGATTGATCAACACACAGAAATGGCTAAAACCGAACCAGTGAGTAGGATTATTTATGCTTTTTTAGAACAAAGCGGGTATTTAAAGATTTTATCCAGCCAGGAAGATAATCAAAACATTTTTTGGCTTAATCAGTTTTTTAAAAAGGTAAAAAATTTTGAAGCGGTTAACTTTGATAAATCAGTGGCTAACTTTACTCGGCTGATTGGGTTAATGATTGCTACTGGTGATACTGGTGGTATTGGGGTTGAAGCCGAAGCTGGCCCAGAAGCAGTTAAAATTACGACAATCCATAGTGCTAAAGGATTAGAATTTAAATATGTTTTTATTGTTAATTTAGTTGACAGGCGTTTCCCTACAATTGAACGTCGTGAGGCAATCGAATTACCAGAGGCTTTAATTAAAGAGATTATCCCTGAAGGTGATATTCATCTCCAAGAAGAACGTCGTTTATTTTATGTTGCTCTAACCAGAGCTAAGGACGGTCTTTTCTTAACTTCAGCCGAAGATTATGGCGGGAGAACAACAAAGAAATCATCTCGCTTTTTATATGAATTAGGTTTAGTCAAAAAAGAAAAACCCTTAAAAGTAAAATTAACAATTGATTATTTATCAAAATCAATTGTTTTTAAAAAGGGCAAAGAGCAAAAGCCAGCTGTGTCTCTACCCCTGAAATTTAGTTTTTCCCAGTTAACAGCTTTTGAAACCTGCCCCCTCCAGTACAAGTTTGCCTTTATCTTAAAGATTCCTCGTCGAGGCCGGCATACATTTAGTTTTGGCAAAAGTCTTCATAACACTCTTTACCAATTTTTACACAGCTGGCTGGTTCAGAAGAAATCAATTCAAGCAGACCTGTTTGCCAAAAAAGACAAGAAGCAGTCAAGGGTTAAGTCATCTTTTGATGATTTACTTAAAATATACCAACAATCATGGATTGATGAGTGGTATGATGATAAAGAGCATCAAGAAAAATACAAAGAAAAAGGAAAAAAGGCTTTGAAGATGTTTTATGATGATTTTGTTAAAAATTCTCCCAAGATAAAGTATTTAGAAAAAGGTTTTAATTTTAAACTAGGTCAATATCTTATTAAAGGAGTAATTGATCGAATTGACGAAGATAAACAAGGATACGAGATTATTGATTACAAGACAGGAAAAAATAAGGGCGGGAGTCTTGATTTAAGTAAAAAACAACAACTTTATATTTATCAATTAGCCGCAGAGAATTTACCAGACACATTTGATAAACCAATTAGTCGTTTAACCTTTTATTATTTAGAGAGCGGAGAAAGAGTTTATTTTCTTGGCCAGCCTGAAGATTTAGAAAAAATAAAAGAAAAAATTATTAAAACAATTGAGCAAATAAAAAAAGGTGATTTTCCACCTAGACCAGGCTGGAAATGCAAGTGGTGTGATTTTTATAATATTTGCGAGTATCGACAAGAGTAAAAAATCTTGCTAATAAGTATTTTAAATGTTATGATGTTATCATATTAAAATGTTAAAATGATTTTCTATGACTTTAAAAAAGTATCTTAATTTAATGGTTATTTTAACTATTATTTGTTGGTTAGCCTGGGTTTTGCTTCTTTTTTTCATTAATCCAGTAGAAACCGGCTTAATTGGTTTTATTTTATTCTACTTCAGCTTATTTTTAGCTATTGTTGGGACTGCCGCTATCATTGGCTTTATTATCAGAGTTCGTTTAAGCCGGGGGCCGGTTTTTAAACAAGTTGAAGTTGCTTTTCGGCAGGGCATTTGGATTAGTCTTTTAATTGTTGGCCTGATTTTACTTCAGGGGCTAAATCTTTTAAAATGGTGGAACGGGCTATTATTAGCCTTATTTTTAATCTTTTTAGAATTTTTCTTTCTTTCTTCACGCAAAAGGCATAAGGTATGATTGATCAAATTAAACAATTAAAAAGCAAGGCTTTAAAAGAGATTAGTCAAGCTAAAGATTTGTCCTCTTTAGATAAGATTTGGCGGAAATATTTAGGTCGGCAGGATGGCCAATTAACTAAGATTTTGCGAAGCATTAAAAATTTGTCGAAAGAAGAGAAATTTAAAGTAGGTGCCTTGGCGAATGAGGTAAAAGGCAAGATAGAGAAGAACGTAAATCAGAAAAAACATCAACTGTTGGCAATCAGCAATCCCTATGGGCCGTTGGCCCCGGGCCAGAGGCAGCAATCAGCAATCGGCGGTCAGTTAAGGATTACTTTACCAGGCAAGAAAATAGAACTTGGGCGTTTGCATCCTTTAACTCAGGCCCGTTATAAAGTGGCTGATATTTTTTCTTCAATGGGCTTTGAGATTTTAGAGGGACGGGAATTAGAAACAGATTATTATAATTTTGAGGCCTTAAATATTCCTGAAGGTCATCCAGCCCGGGATATGTGGGACACATTCTATGTAAAATCAAAGAGGCCAAACCACCTCAAGCCCACCAAAAATCAAAAATCAAAATTATTGTTAAGAACCCATACCTCGCCAATGCAGCTTAGGGTGATGGAAAAGAAAAAGCCGCCTTTAAAGGTTTGTGTAATTGGTAAATGCTTTCGTCATGAAGCCACAGATGCCTCTCATGAACACACCCTTTATCAAATAGAGGGCTTTGTGGTTGATAAAGAAATTTCAGTAGCTAATTTAATTTATACCTTGAAAAGCTTTTTAAACGTTTTATTTAAGAGAGAAGTTAAAATTAGATTAAGACCAAGTTATTTTCCTTTTACTGAACCGAGTTTTGAAATGGATTTTGCTTGTTTAAATTGTCAGGGAAAGGGTTGCCCGGCTTGTTCTCAAACTGGCTGGGTAGAAATTCTTGGCTCAGGAATGATTCATCCAAAAGTATATGAATATGCTGGTTATCCAAAAGACGTTTATACTGGTTTTGCTTTTGGGGTTGGTTTGGATAGATTAGTAATGATGAAGCATAAGATTAATGATATTCGCTGGTTTCATCGAGGAGATTTAAGATTTATTAAACAATTTTAGCGATTTTGTCTGATAAAATCGAGTCTCGAGCTTGTTGAGAGGCGAAGATTTTTCAGGTATAAAATCGTTACCCCCTCCTTTTGCGCGCTTGTGCGAAAAGAAGGGGGTGCTCAAATTTATAGTAAAATTTTATTCATTATCACTCTAAAATTTTAACAAATTTGGCATGAGATTGTCATATAATTGGTTAAAACAGATTTTACCGAGTTTAAAAGTAAAGCCTGAAAAACTGGCTGAGATTTTAAATATGCAGGTAGCTGAGATTGAAGGAGTGATTAAATTAAGCCAGGGTTTGGAAAAGATAATTGTGGCTGAGATTATTAAGATTAAACATCATCCTCAGGCTGATAAATTACAGGTTGCTGTTGTTAATACTGGTAAAGAAAAACGAGAAATTGTCTGTGGCGCTCCTAATATTAAAGCAGGACAGAAAGTACCTCTGGCTTTAAAGGGAGCCGTCCTTCGCCCTTTAGGGTCTACGGACGACAAAGCTAAAATTATTAAAATTAAAGAGTCGGTCATTAGAGGGGTTAAATCTCAGGGCATGCTTTGTGCTGAAGATGAATTAGGATTTGGCCCAGATCATCAAGGTATATATATTCTTCCTTCTGAGACCAAAGTTGGTCAGCCATTAACCAAGGCTTTAGGCTTAGATGATATTATTTTAGAACTAGAAAACAAATCCTTAACTCATCGGCCAGATTTATTTAATCATTTAGGTTGTGCTCGAGAAGTTGGAGCTATTTTAGGAATTAAAGCAAAAATTCAGGACCTAAAACTCAGAAGACAAAAATTAACTAAGACGCCCTTAGAGATTAAAGTCCAGGATACAGAACTTTGTCCTAGGTATATGGCAGTAATTATGGAGGGGATAAAAGTTGGTCCATCGCCAAAATGGATGCAAGATAGGCTGCGTAATCTTGGGATTAAACCAATTAATAATGTGGTTGATATTACTAATTATATTTTGACCGAAGTTGGTCAGCCCTTACATGCTTTTGATGCAGATAAAATAGCCGAAAAGAAAATTATTATTCGAAAAGCAAAAAAAGGAGAAAAATTATTAGCTTTAGATTCTCAGGAATATAAATTAACTGATAATGATTTAGTTATTGCTGATGCTAAAAAACCAGTGGCTTTAGCGGGTGTTATTGGTGGTGAACGTTCGGGCATTACTGAATCGACAAAGAGAATTGTAATTGAGTCAGCTAATTTTGATCCAACTAATATTCGGCGCACTGCTTGGCGTTTGGGCTTAAGAACTGAAGCAGTAATTCGTTTTGAAAAAGGCCTACCAATGATTTTCCCTGAATGGGGCTTAACTCGGGCAATTGAGTTAATTCAAGAATTAGCTCAGGGACAAATAATTAGTAAAAATTATGATATTAAAGGCAAAGAGGCAAACAAAGAATTAAAACAAAAAAAAGAAATTGTTTTTGGCCCTGAAAGAGCAAGAAAGTTTATTGGTTTAGAAATAAAGGATGAGGTAATGAAAAAGATTTTAAAGAATTTAGGGGCAGAAATAAAAGTAAGGGGTAAAAAATTTTTAATAACTCCGCCGGCCCATCGGCCAGATTTAAACCTTTTTGAAGATTTAGTTGAAGAAGTGGTTAGAATTTATGGGACAGAGAAGATCGTTCCTCAGCCAATTTTAGGAAAATTAGAGCCAGCTCAACAACTTCAAGAATTTATTTTAGAAAAAGAATTAAAAAATATCCTGACTGGATGTGGCTTTGACGAGGTTTATAATTATTCATTCTATAGCCAAGAAACAATTACTGATAGTAATCTTGAACAAAACAAGCATTTAGAAATAGCTAATCCTTTAAATCCGTCTCAACAATATTTACGAATTAGTTTAATTCCTGGATTATTGAAAAATGCAGAGAAAAATTCTCGAAACTTTTCAGAATTTAAGATTTTTGAGATTGGTCGGGTTTTTTGTCCTGGAGAAAAGACTAAGGTGGCTGGATTGATTATTAAAGAAAACAAAGATATTTACTTTATAACCAAAGGTCTGATTGAGCTGATTTTTGACAAAATTGGCCTTGATCAGGAAAAAGTAAAGTATGGCGCCGGGGGATTAAACAGGACAGATATTTCTTTGAACAAAGAAAAACTTGGTTATTTTGGCTTAGTCCAGGACA
>CAZXPA010000007.1:0-20123 GCA_964642485.1 uncultured Gammaproteobacteria bacterium | reverse complement strand
ATTTTGATAATTAGGCATGTATTTTAATCTTAAATAACTGTTTCTATTACTCATATTCTTTGATTATTTGGAAACTTAGTTTCCAAGTAGCTTATAACAAAGGATAGGTTTTTTTAACTAATTTCTTAATATCTTTGGGTTTAATAATCCCCGCTTCACAAATAATTCCTTTAATATATTTGGCGGGAATAATATCAAAAGCAAAATTAATAATTTTTAAATTCTTTGGCGCCTTAGCCCAAAGTTCTTCTGGCGAACGCCTTTCAATTTTAATCCAGGGCTTAGGATAAAATTTTAAAAGTGTGGTGGCAACATACAAAGGAACTTTTTCTTGATCAGCTACTGAACCAATGGTAAAACTGCCAATTTTGTTAATTACTGAGCCATCTGGTAAAACTGCATCTGCGCCTAAAATAATCTTATCCATCATTAATTCTTTGCCTGAATAATGAGAAATTAAAAACCCAGCTGAAGAATCAGCGACCATGGTTGTCGGGATTTTAGCTTTAAGTAGTTTTTTAGAAGTAATTCTTCCTTGAAAAAGAGGCCTGGTTTCGGTATTAAAAACTTTAAATTTCTTTTTATTCTTTTTAGCTTTGGTTAAAATTTGTTCAACTAACCAGGAGTGGCAATGAGTTAAAACATTATTATTATTCTTAATCACTTTCTGGCCATGAAAAATAATTAAATCAGCGGCATCAGTCATCATTAATAGGAAATCATTAGCAGATTTTTTAAGATAATTTTTGGCCTGAGCAACATTTTTTGGCTTAGCTTTAGCTAATTGAGAAAATATAAATTTAACTCCATTTTGAGCCAGGGGCTCAGTTGGCCGGGCTAAAAGCAAATAATCACCTGCTTTTTCAACCTTATTCTTCCAAATCTTTAAATTATTAGTCCTAATTCTTAAACCATAGGCTTTTAAAGCAGTAATAACTGTCCTGGCTATAGCTGTAGCCCCTTGAATTTCCAAGGATTTTATTCTTTTAAAGGTTTGCTGTATTGTTTTCATACTATTATGATAAAGATTCTTTATTTTTTGTCAAACCCCGTTAGAAAGCTTCGCTCTGCTGACTCTCAAATTTTTAATTTTATGTAAGAGATATAATAACAACTTTCTAACGGGGTCAAATATACCCACCATTGATTAATGTGAATAATTTGTTAAACTAATATATATGGCTAAGAAGAAAAAAGTAAGCAAAAAAACTAAGAAAAAAGAACAAGAAACAGCAATTCAAAAGATTGTTAATCATTATTTTCATACCAAAGGTCTGTCCTTGGAAGAAATTAAAAAAGACGCTAAAAAAAAGAAAATAATTTATTCACGTTTTACCCGTCCAGCTAAACAACTTTTAGAGTTAGCTGGTTCTGTTAGAAAAGCAAAATCAGCTATTAATAAAGTGGCTAATTGGGCTAAATCAAGGAATCTTGATTATACCATTGAAACAGTTTTTAAAAAATGGCTGGAATTAGACAGATTAAAACCAAAAGAAATTGTTAAAAAACCATTTTTTCAAGGCAACCCCATGGTCTGGAGCCAAACAAAAAAGAAATGGTACGTGATTAGCGAAGATGGCGAATGGCGTGAATTTATTGGCAAAGAATCTGAAATTAAATGGAGAATTGTTAAATAAATGCCTAAAAAACAATACAAAATCATATTTTTCGGCACTCCTGAATTTGCGGCTATTATTTTAAAAAAGCTAGTAAAAACAGAATTTAAACCAATTGCTGTAGTTACGGCTCCAGATAAACCAGTAGGCCGCCATGCCTATCGGCAGGTAAAAAAACAGATTCTTGCCCCTTCTCCAGCCAAAGAAATGGGTCTAAAACACAAAATCCCTGTTCTTCAGCCAAAATCATTAAAAAATAATCTGGAGGTTATTCAGCAATTATCATTGTTTAGTCCTGACCTATTTATCATTGCTGCTTATGGTTTAATTTTACCTCAGGAAGTTTTAGATATTCCCAAATTTGGCTCTCTTAATGTTCACCCTTCTCTTTTACCCAAATATCGTGGCGCCTCACCTATTCAAGCGACTATTCTTGGTAATGATAAGCAAACTGGGGTAACCATTATGTTAATGGATGAAAAAATAGATCATGGGCCAATTCTCGCTCAGCGAGGATTGAAAATTTCAATTTCCAAATCCCAAATTCCAATAACCAAAATAACCTATACAGAATTAAGCATAGAATTAGCTATTTTAGGAGCTGATCTGTTAATTGATATTTTACCAAAATTTTTAGCCGGAAAGATTAAACCAATTCCTCAGAATCATAAAAAAGCCAGTTTTACCCGTCAGATTAAAAAAGAACATGGAAAAATTAACTGGGCAAAATCAGCTCAACAAATTGAACAAATGCTCAGAGCCTATCAGCCCTGGCCAGGAATTTACACTAATTTAACAATGAAGCAATTTAACAATTTAACAAAAAAATTGAAAATAATTAAAATTGACGTTTTAGAAATAGACCACAACAAACAACCTGGAACAGTATTTCTAACAAAAAACAAAGAATTAGCCGTGGCTTGCCAAAAAAATGCTTTGATTTTAGAAAAAATTCAACTTGAAGGTAAAAAACTAACTACAGGAAAATCTTTTTTAAATGGTCATCTAAAGATAATTGAAGCTGTTCTAGGATAATCAATAACTGAAGCACTGTTGAAATCCAGTTTCAACATACTCAATATTTTAGCCCCGCAGTTTTAAATAAACTGCGGGGCTTTCACAACATAAAAAACCCCCTCCAGATCAATCTTAAAATGGATAGTTTTCTCTTTTAATTAAACTGATGGAGTTGAGCCCTGGTCTTTACCAACTTCAACTGGCTCAGTTGGGGTCTCTGGAGTAGGCTCTTTGGCTTCAGCTGGCGCACCTGGTTGAGGAGAAACAGCTGGCAATTTCTTGCCTTTGCCAGTAAAAGACAGAATTACAAGAATCAAGCCAATCACGATAATTACTAAACAAACCCAGGGATTAACCGTCTTTAAGAGATACAAAACTATGCCGATAATCAACAAAATAATGCCGATAATTAATTTAGTGTCTTTTCCTTTCATTTTTCAATTGATTAATTGTTATTAATTATCTATAGATATATTAGAAGAACCTTTCGCTGCGCTCAAGAACCTTGAAATTAAAGTTCTATTGTATAGATAATAAGGTAATTAATTATAGCACTTTAATAAAAGAAAACAACTATCCCCTGTTGATAAAAATTTCTAGTTATGAGCCGTGAAAAATTATCTTTGTCTGGTGTAATCTCGGGAACCTGGTCTCAATCTTTTCTAAAATAGATTTAGCTAAAATAGATAAATCTTTTGCCCAGCTCATATAGCCACGACAATTCTGAGAAAATTCTTCTAAGGCCTTTTGACAGGATGATAATGAATGAAAAGCAAGCTTAGCTGAAACATTCACATCCTCCTGCCCAATCTTTTTAAGGGCTTTATCTTCTTCTTTCTCTAAAACCCATTGACCAACTAGGGCTCGATAAAGTTTAGCTTCAAAAAAAGCATGATACCAATTTAATTCTTCAGTTTGCTTTTTAAGTTTGGCTAGGATTTCCATTAATTCATCGTCCTCTTCAAAAAAAATATTTTCTAATAAAAAGTGAACATCTAACATAAAACTGTGCCCAAGACGCCAGAGAGGGAAATCTTCTGGGTTTGGTTCATTGCCAAAACTTGATTTAACTAATTTTATTCTAACCTCTTTAGAATTCAAACCTTGTTTCTCAAGGTCTTTCTTTATTATATTTGCCAATCGAGCAAATACTTTTTTCATGTCAGCAAAAATCACTGCTGGACTATCCGGATCCTCTCCTTTAACAATATGTTTAAGGCGGTGAACAAGTATGTCTTGGAAGACTTGACATTTATCAGCTAAGTCACATCTATTACACCAACGATCACAGAAATTAAAAGGTGTTCGAGTATAAAAGTCTATTCTAGGGAGTTGGCTTTTTTGCCTTTTCTTTGTTTCAGCCATATTATTATTCTAACTGATTTCTTAAATTCAACAAGTCCTCATCTTCAGGAATAGGCACTTCGCGTTTTGGGCTAATACCTGGATAACGCCAAGCAGTGATTATTCTCTTTTTTTGACCAACATTTTGGTACATCAGCCAAATCTCAGTCGGATGTTTTTTACTCCCAGCTGATTGCATAATAGCAATGGTCCCCGGAGCAATCCCTGGTTCTTGGCGTTGATGATTTTCAAGTAAACGTCTCAACCGTGTCTCTGAAAGTCCATATTGACGCATTTTAGAAATCAGATGTTTGGTCCAGGTAATACGGACATCATTCTTGGGTGGCTTTAGGTAAACCATAAACCTTAAACTATATGAAATCAATTAATGATCAAAACAACTAACGGCTTTTTGCCAATTTTATTTAAAAGAAAATCACCCAGGCTGGATTGAATTTTATTCTTAGTGTTGTTTCTTAATCCGTACTTTTTTATCAGTTTTTTAGCCTTATTTTTTGTTTCTGAAATTGTTTTATCATCCAGATATAATCCTTTAAAAACAATATCAATTTTTGTTTCCCTCTTTCTGCTCTGAGGGATAATAACAATACAAATCCCTGACTCAGCCATTTTATTCCTGGCTTCAAGCCTTTCTGGTTTTAAAACTCTAACTCTCTTTCCTTCAACTATAATGAATAAATTAGCCATTTTCTTTTTCAAAACCCTGGCCTGATTGTCCTGATCTATTTCTAAAATCTGGCCATTATAGAGCATAAAACAATTCTTTTCCTTAATACCTAATTCCTTGGCTAATTCTATGTGCTGATCCTGCATATAATGCTGGCCTTCAATTGGAATAAAAAACTTTGGTTTAATCAACTTTAACATCTCTTTTAACTCTTGCTGAAAAGCATGACCTGAACTATGAACTCCTGAGCCGAGAACAGCTCGATAAATTATTTTTGCTCCTTGATTAACCATGCCATCCATCATTTGATAAATAGCTAACTCGTTACCAGGAACAGCTGAGGAAGAAAAAACCACGGTATCTCCTTTTTTGATTTTAACCAACCAGTGTTTATTCTCAGCTATCCTGGCCATTGATGACCCTTCTACTCCTTGAGCTCCGCCAGCTAACATGACAAGTTTTTTATCAGGATATCTATTGATTCCTTTTAAGTCAATAAAAAGTTTGGGGGGGAAACTTAAATAACCAAGTTCATGAGCAATGGCAACACTTTTTTTAATTGCCAGACCAACAATAGCTATTTTTCGGCCATGTTTTTGACAAGATTGGACTACCTGCTGAATCCGACTGATTAGAGTAGAAAAAGTAGTAAAAATAATTCTCCCCTGAGTCTGTTTAATAATTTGGTCAATAATCTTACCAACCTGTTTCTCTGGGACTGAATGACCAGGTAAAGCAGCATTAGTACTGTCTGACAAAAGAGCTAAAACCCCTTTTTTGGCAAAGGCTTTTAATTTATCTTTTTGAAGGGGTTTCTGGTCAACTGGTTTGTCGTCAATTTTAAAATCACCGGTGTGGATAACTACTCCTAAAGGGGTTTCAATTGCCAGACCAAGGCTATCAGGAATATTGTGGACAACCCTAAAAGGGGTAATTCTAAAAGCTCCTAAAGAAAAAAGTTGATTAGGTTTAATGATATTTAGTCTGGCTTTACGAACAGGACCCATTTCTGACAAACGATTTTGAATCAAACCTAAGGCTAAAGGAGTAGCAAAAATTGGTGGTTGACCTAATTTTTCAAGAAAATAAGGAATGGCCCCAATATGATCTAAATGGCCATGGGTGATAACCAAGCCTTTAATTCTATTTTTGTTTTTCTCTAAATAAGTAACATCTGGAAGAATATAATCCACCCCAGGTAAATCTGGACCAGGAAAATCAAAACCTAAATCAACAACAATAATATCTCCCACCTGCCGGCCGGCAGGCAGGCCTGCCTGTCCGGCAGGCAGGTATTCAAAAACAGTACAATTCTTCCCTACTTCTTCAACCCCACCTAAGGGAATAATACGCAATTTCATAACGCTTCGCTTAATAATGCTAATCTACAAATCTTATGCTAATCTACAAATTGCTAATAGAATTTTATTCGCATTATTCGCAATTCGCGGTATTCGCATACCATTCGTAGATTCGAATTATTTTTTATTTTGCTGGATATAATGATGGCTTTTTTCGGATAGTTTTATAGACATTTTCAATAAAATCTCCACCAGCATAACCAACAACTAAGGAAAAAGATGGGTTCTGTTTAAAGGCATAAGCAATAACCAGGCCAACAATTCCTGAGAGAAACATCATCATAAAGAAATAAGGCAAATGAAAACCAACGTCTTTGTAAGAAAACTGATGTTTAATAAAACCAACTAATCCTCTAATCACCCCACCGCAAAATCCAGCGACTAAGATTATCCAAGTCATAATTAATAATTAAGAAAATTTTATTTCAAATCCCTTTAAAGATTCCTTTACTTGTTGTTTTTCTATTTCAATATTATCTATTCGAGCCCAACTCGGACCATGAGCACACCAATCAATCAGTTTTTTTATATCATCTTCTGACCCAATAGCTAAAATCTTAACTGAACCATCAAATTCATTACAAACCCAACCTGCTAAACCTAAACTTTTAGCAAATCTTTGGGCTGCATAGCGAAAATTTACTCCTTGAACCCGACCATAAATTTTAATGGTCACTTGCTGATCCATTGCCATAAATTTCAAAATTTTAGAACGAAGTAAATAAAATTTTGTTAAATTTATGAGCACCCCCTTCCTTTCGCGCTTGCGCAAAAGGAGGGGGTAAAGGTTTTCTAATAAAAATTTCTTCGCATTCCAGGCTCCAAATTTTTAAGAAAACTCTTTATTTTACTTCATAACTTAAGGTAACTGTTACCAAGATTTTTGTTTCACCTGGTTCAACCTGGGTTTCTTGCTTAATTGCCTCTTCAGCCATCACCTCTAATCCATAATACCGAGGAACTGGATAATAACCTTGCTCTGAAACTGAAACATTAATCAATCTGCCTAAGGATAAACCAGATGCTTTGGCAATAGCTTTAGCTTTTTCTTTTGCTTTGGCAATTGCCTGATCTCTAGCCTCGGCTCGGGCCTGATCTTTGTCTTCAACCACAAAATTAAGGCTATTAACTTTATTTACCCCAGCCTCAGTAGCTTGATCAACAATTTGGTTTAATTTGTCAAAATCCTTGGTTTTAACCAAAATACTAACTGTTGCTTGATAACCAGCTAAACGTCGTTCACCGCTTTTTCTTTCCCATTCATAACGAGGATTAATGCTGTAGCGAGTGGTCTTAATCTTTTCCTTTTCTACGCCTAATTCCTTTAAATTTTCAATCAAATTATTATTAACTTCATTAACTGCTGTTTGAACCTCGGCTACAGTTTTGGCTTCTTGTTCAACCCCAAGAGTAATTTCAGCTGTATCTGGCTTAATATATACTTCGCCTTCAGCGCTAACCCTAAAAGGATCTTCTTTAGGAATAGTAACTGAACGTAAAGACCAGGTTAAAGTACTAGTATACTTTAAAATACCTATAACGGCGAGAAAAATAACCAGGGTAACAATAATGAATCTCCCAAAAGTAGAATCCCTTAAATGTTTCATGGTTTTAAATTTATTAACTTATTAAATTATTTCTATTCAATTGATTCCCATTTACATCCTCTTTTCTCAGCTATTGCTCTTTGTTCAGCTTGAGTAATCTCCTCTTTATATTTTACATTTTCTGGATAAAAGCGAGCAATAGCCAAACCTTGTTCTACCATTAAAACATTGATGTTCTGATTATTAAGAAAAATATATCTTAAACTTCTGTTATATTGATCCTGATCAACCTGGTCGGATTCTAAGATAACTTCTTTGTTTAAAATTAATTCTTCTAAACGTTCTTTAGCTGCTTGATAACAAGGATAATCTTGCTCATCAGCATCAATGCCTAATAAGCGGATATGATAACCTCCAACAACAACAATTGTATCACCATCTAAAACTTTAGTCACCACCCCTTTATCAAGCTCTAAATTACTGGTAGGAAAAATTTCTCCACCTTGTCTGGTAAGATAATAATAACCGGTGCTGACAATTAAAATAGAAATTATAGCAATTAATAATTTGTTTTTCTTCACCCCGTAGAAGAATTTTGACATTATTTATTAGATTAAAACTATTTTAGAAGTTAATGCTAGTTTAATAAAGTCCATTTATGATACACCCCCGTATTTAATTTACATTTTTCCTTTGGAAAAATGTAGTCAAAATTCCTGCCTGCCGGCAGGCCTGCCTGCCGGCAGGCAGGCAGGTCTCTACGGGGTTCACCCTTTATTGCCGAAAGGTGCGGGACTATTCACCCCGTTAGAAAGTCTTTATTAAAGTCTTATTATGAATCATAATACTCTAAAATTTATAAAGCAAGCTTTCTAACGGGGTTCAGAAAAACTATTATAACAAACTATTTCCTCAGGCTCTTTCCGTATTTTTGGTCCTGGTCTGTCAGCTGGAAACCCAAGAGGGAGTAAAACAACAACTTTATATTTCTCAGGAATGTTTAAAATTTCCCTGACCTGATCTTGATTAAAAGCCCCAATCCAGCAAGTTCCCAAACCCTCAGCCACAGCCGCCAGAGTCAGATGATCAACAGCAATAGCTAAATCAACAGCATAAGCTGGTACACCGCAACCCATAATATGTTCTGGGTCTAAGGCTACGGCAGCAATTACTACTGGAGCCCGGCCAATAAAACTTTGCTTATGAGCTGCTCTAACTAGTTTTTTTCTTTTTTTATTATCTTGAACAACTACAAATTTCCAGGCCTGAGCATTGTGAGCTGAAGGAGCTAAACGTCCGGCTTGCAAAACTCTCATTAATTTTTCCTCAGGGATTGAATCTGACTTATATCTCCGAACACTATATCGATTTTTAATTGCTTGATGTACATCCATAGCCTCTAATTTAGTAATAAGATAATTAAGCCTTGCAAAAATTAGCAGTTTTGTCAATAACCTGGTTTTGGCTGGCTAATATTTGGTTCTTTGCCGTAAAAAGGCATTACTAATTGACCCTTTTTTGCTTTTAACAACTTTTTAAAGCCCTGTTTAAGCAATTGCTCATTACCCTCTCCCGGGGTTAAACTAACCCCCACACCAGAACGACGATAATGCTTCGCATTTTTAAAAATGCATCGTCGTTTGGTGTGGGGGCTAATCCCAATTACTGGGATTCCTAAACTCCAAGCCAGGGTATTAGCCACAGAAAGCCCAACTCTAATGCCTGTAAAAGAACCTGGCCCATTAACCACAATAACCCCTTTAAGTGTTTTTAAGGTCTTTTTATTTTGCTTTAAAAGTTTGTCCAGGCCCAATAAAAGGTTTTCGCTTTTGTTGGTCCTTAATTTAAGCCAAAAAACCTTTTGAGGAGAGGCAAATAAGCCTAAAACTATCTTATTTTGTCCTAAATTGTTGATAAATAAATACATAAAAATTTACTTTATAAATTTTTACTTTAAACCTTAAACTATAAACTCTCTTTTATTTTGACAAAAATTAAGTTTTTCGTCTATATTATTCACCTTTACATTTTTCTATTTTATAGATATAATATAAATAGTGAATTTATCAATTATGGCTAAAGAAGTAAAAATTGGACATTTTTGTCTTTCAAGCCCTAAAGAATCAAATATTTATTCTCGGGTTTATTTAGCTGAGCCAGAAAAAAGATTTTTAGAAAAATTTGGTCGCTTAAGTATTTTAGTTAATTTAAGCTTTAAAGACAATACTGAGAAACAGGTTTTTCTCCGGGCTAAAAAATGGATTCAGGAATTAATAGATTTTGTCAAAAATGACTTTTATAACCCGTTGAAGCCTGGTGTTGATCTTGAAAAAGAACTTGAGGATTCATTACAAAAAGCCAATTCCTGGATCCAACAAGAAAAGACTCGACAGGCAGATCTTTTTGGAGAATATCTGATTGATTTTGAGATTGATATAATTCTGATTAAGGATAATAATGTTCATTTTAGCCAGATCGGAAATATTAAAACCTATCTCGTTAAAGATAATGAATTAACCGATCCGGTCGAAGTGAGAAATAAATCAACAAAATTTTTAAATATAATTAGTGGAAAATTAGAAGATAACAGTATCTTATTCTTTACTACTAAAAATATATTTGACTATTTTTCTCCAGAAAAAATCATCCAGATGTTAAAACAATTGCCAGTTCAACGAATTGAAGCAGAAATAAAACAACTTTTATCAGATGAAGTTAATCGGGCCAGTCTTTTAGCTTTAATTATTTCTAACCGAGGTCAAGCCCCGCCCCCAGCTAAAGCAAAAGCTAAACCTGTTAAAGCAGAAGTCCCGCCAAAACCTGAAATTAAGAAAGCGGCCCCTGATAAAACAAAAAAAATAATCAAAAAACCTGCTAAACGAGAGAAGCTAAAAAAAATTAAACCTGCGCTACCAGATTTGCCAATTGTTAAAACCACTCGTTTAACTTATTTAAGAAAATCACTGCTGATTATTCTAATTATTTTAGCTTTTCTTTTTGCTCAAAGTCTTATCATTCTTAGTCGTCAACAAATAAAAGCTCGTCAAGCCCGACAATACGCTCAAACTGTTGAAGAATTAAGAATAAAACAAGATGATTTATCAGCCGCTCTGATTTATCAAGATTCAATAAAGATTAAAAAATTGTCTAATGAGATAAAAGGACTTTTAAACCAATTACCGCAAAAAACCCGAGGGCAAAAAGAAACGTATCAGTTCTTTGAATCAAAATACATCCAGCAAATGAATAAATTCTACCACCTAATAACAGTTGCTGACCCGGCGCTTTTAATTGATTTAGCTGAAACTGATAAAGATATTAAGGCCAATGGGCTGACTAATTTAGGGAACAACTTCTATATCTTCAGTTCAGACAACAACTATATTTATCTTTTTAATCTGGAAACAAAAAAACTTGAATTAGTTAATAAGACCTCAGCTAATGTTGGTCGATTAAAACAGCTTTTTCCCCTGGACAATGATAGTTTAATCGGTCATGACCAGAACCAGGGAATTGCTAGTTTTAATACCATTGATAAAAACCTGTTGCCTTTAAAACTTAACCGAACCAAGCCGCCTCAAGAAATCAAAGATTTATATATCTACAGCCGCCGACTTTATACTCTTGAACCATTGGCTGATCAGATTTACAAACATTCAAAAACAATAGATGGATTTAGCCAGGAACAAGCCTGGATTCAAGATGGAACAAGTGTTTCTAATGCTTTATGTTTTACCATTGATGGCTATATTTATGTTTTCAAAAAGACCGGACAAATTTTTAAATTCTATCAAGGTAAAAAAATTGAATTTGAATTAGATGATATTCAGCCAACTCTTTCACCCCAAGATCCGAATATTTTAGAGCCAAAAGGGGAAATAAAAATATATACTAATGGTGACTTAAGATATCTTTATCTTTTAGACGGGCCAACAAAAAGATTAATTATCTTAAGTAAACAAGGTAAATTAGTGAAACAATTTATTAGTAATCAATTTGAAGACTTAAAAGACTTTATCATTAGCAAAAAAGAAGACAAGGCCTGGCTCTTAGCCGGGACAAAGATCTTTGAAATTGAAATAAAATAAAAACTACTACTAAATACTAAAATATACGAAAGTACGAAAAAGATTATTTATTTGAGTTTCGTATTTTTGTAAATTTTTTGTAGTTCGTAGTAGATTTTTTATTTTAAAGTTACTTTAGCCCCAGCTTCTTCTAATCTTTTCTTCATTTTCTCTGCCTCTTCCTTATTTACTCCTTCTTTAATTACTTTTGGCGCGGCATCGACCAAATCTTTAGTTTCTTTAAGTCCGATCTGGGTGAACTCTCTAACAGCTTTAATCACTCCAATTTTGTTATCACCAGCCGCACTAATCTCAACATTAAAAGTGGTTTGCTCTTCTTCAGCTTCGCCTTTCTCCCCTTCAGCTGGAGCAGCAGCTACAGCTACTGGTGCTTGAGCTGAAACACCAAATTTCTTTTCTAAAATCTTAACTAATCCAGCTAAATCTATAACACTCATTTTTTCAATCTCCTCAACTAAGCTTTTAAACTTTTTAGGGACTTCGATTTTTTCCTCCTTCGCTCCTAACGGGGCTTCGGAGGACACGTCTTCTTTTTGTTTTTTATCTTCTTTTGCCATAATAGTTAAAAATTAAAGTTAATTATTTACTTTTTAATACCTGACAAAGCCATTACTAAACCCCTTAAATTTCCCTTTAAAACATAGACTAAATTGCTTAAAGGCCCTTTGATGGTTCCGACTATCTGAGCCATTAATTCTTGTTTAGTTGGTAACGCTGCTAAATTTTTAACCATTTCTGCTTCAATAAACTTTTGCTCAAAAATCCCACCTTGAACTTTTAATTGCTTGTGGTCTTTGGCAAAATTAACTGCTGATTTTGCTGGTTCGATTTCCTTTTCAAAACTAAAAACTAAACCAATTCCGCCTTCAATCTTATTCAAATCAATATCTTTAAGCTCTGTTTTTTTTAAAGCTAATCTTAAGAGATTCTTTTTAGCCACTAAATACTGACAAGATTTTTCTCGTAATAATCTTCTAAGCTCATTAATTTCTTTAACCTTCAGGCCATAATAATCAACAAAAACTAAGCTTTTTATTTTTTTTAGTTTATCTTCAAGATCTTTAATGATTTCTTGTTTTTGTTCACGTGTCTTAGCCATAATAAATTAAAATAGTCTGCGATCACAGACTATAAAACAATTAATAAATAATTTAATGTCTGAGCAGGCTTGTCCACCGTAGCGCCCCGTCGCCGTAGCTCTGGAGCGTCGGCGACCTTGACGAAAGTGGAAAATTAAGTTCCGAAACTCTCAAAATTTTGGAGTTATCAAACGAACAAAATTTTGTAAGAGTTTCGAGAACCCCCTTCTTTTCGCGCTTGCGCAAAAGGAGGGGATACTCTATTTCATTACCTAGCTCGGTCGCTTCCCTGCCTAGCGGGCAGGCAAGGCCCCCTGCGCTTCGGATGAAATAGGTACACCTACTGTCTGTGACACTAGTTTAATTATATTACAAAGAATATAATTTGTCAATTTATTTATCCACACCTTTATTTACCCTTTTGTTTCTCTTTTTATCACCCCCCAATGATAAAGATACAATGGCAGGCCGATTAAAATCATGGCCAAACTTGAAGAAGCATCGCGATGTCTCCGAGCAGTAATTGGATCAACTTTTTCTCTTTGTTCTTGCCATTCTTGATAAGACTGAATCATTTGCCTGATTTGAGCTTTTTCCTCATCAGTTAAGCCCTGCTCTCCAGATTCTAAACTCTGTAGTTTTTCAACAGAATAAGGCATAATCGGCCGAGCATAATCTATTTTCTGTTGTTGTTCAGCTTGAGTAAAGATAAAGGCTTTTAAGCCCATATCTAAAAAGCGAATCCCACTAATGGTTAAAAGCACTAAACCAAGTAAGGCAAATAAATAAAGATAAATTGTTCTAATTAATGAATACTTTGACATAATTTTATTGATTAACCGATAACAGTTCCTTTAAATTTTTTTCCTTTTAAACAATTTTCTAAATTTTTTAATTTTTTACCATTAAGAACAATAACCCTTAGTTTAAGTTTTTGAGCTAATTTACTGGCTGGAGGTCCAAAAGGAGCTGATATCCTTGGAGACCATTTAGTACCAACGATCTTTAAAAAATCTTTCCAGCTAACTTGCTTTAATATTTTAGCATCTGGATATTTGTCTGGGTCTTTGTCGTAAGCATAATCAATATCACTCAAATTAACAATGGTCCTGGCTTTTAAATTCCTGGCCCATAAAACTGCAGCTTTATCAGATGAACAACCAGGTTTCCAGCCACAGGCTATAATTAATTTCTTATTTGTTCTAATCTTTGTGTTTGGGTTAACAACAACTTTAGGATAAGCATATTTAGAAAAGATTGTCCTAACTAATTCAGCATTTATTTTGGTTATAGAAATTCCCAACCAATCTAAATCTATATTTTTAACCCTGGCAATCTTTTTTGCTCCCTTGTTATATCGACGGTTCGTTCCTCCCCCACCAGTAATAATAATCATTTTGTAGTCCTGCTTTAAGAGTTTTAAAATTAAAGTTCTAAACTTTTTAAGAAAAGGAACATTAATTTCTCCTTTAGGGACAATTAAAGAGCCCCCTAAAGAAAGAATAAGCGTTTTTTGTTTTGCCATAAATTTTAAAATTTTAGAATTATCTATATCGTCACATCTCTTCCAGTACATCAATCCCAAGTAAGCTTAAACCTTTCTTGATTACACAAGCCACGGTCTGAATTAAAATTAAACGAGCCTCTCTTAATTTTGGTTTAGCTTTTAAAACTGGATGTTGATGATAAAATTCATTAAACTTTTGCCCTAATTTTAAAAGATGATGAGCCAAATAACATGGGTTGTAACAGGTAACTGATTGTTCCAGAATATCTGGGAAAACAAATAATAATTTAAGTAGAGCTATTTCCTCGTCATTGTCTAAAACTGAATAATCAACCCCGCACCTATTCAGCGATGCATTTTTTTCAAAAATGCGACAAGCATTTTTATCGCTGAAAGGTGCGGGGTCAACTTTAGACTTTTTAAAAATGCTTTGGATTCTGGCATAAGTGTATTGAAGGTAAGGTCCATTGTTTCCTTCAAATGAAATCGAAGCCTGGGGATCAAAATGAACATCCTGACTCGGAGTAAATTTAAGAAGATAAAATTTTAAAGCTGCTAGGGCAATGATTTCCGCCCGGCGAGAGACTTCAGTTGGACTAAGATTAGGATTACGATTTAATATTTCACTTTTAGCTAATTGTTCCATTTCAGCAATAATATCATCAGCATCTGCTGTTTCGCCTTCTCGCGATTTCATTTTTCCTTTAGGCAAAAAGACCAGGCCATAAGAAAGATGATGACAGTCTTTTACCCAGTTAAAACCAAAAATTTCTAAAACTCTAAACAAAACCTGAAAATGATAATTTTGTTCTGAAGCAACTACATAAATTGACTTATCTGGCTCAAACTGATCATGTTTTAATTTAGCTAAACCAACATCCTGAGTGATATAGACACTCGTACCATTAGGTCTGACTAAAACTTTCTTGCCCAGACCATCCCGAGTTAAATCAATTTCAATCGCCTTATCTTCTCTCTGGTAACACAAGCCCTTTTTAAGAGCCTTAAGAATTATCTTTTTCCCCGAATTATAGATATCGCTTTCAAAATACCAGTGATCAAAATCAACTCCTATTTTCTTATAAGTCTGCTTAAGACCATCAACTGCCCATTTGTTCATCTGCTGCCACAAAGACAAAACTTCTGAATCTCCTTGCTCCCACTGCTCTAACATTTTTTGAACCTCTTCTAAAAGTTCAGGCGATTCCTTTGCCCTTTCCTCAAATAAAACATAATACTGACCGACAAAATGATCACCTTTTACTTTTTCTGATTCCGGGGTTCTCCCCTCCCCCCATTTCTGATAAGCCAGCATTGACTTACAAATATGGACTCCTCGATCATTGACTAAATTAACTTTAATAACTTTAGACCCAACAGTTGAAAACAGATTTGTTAAAGTCCAACCTAAGAAATTGTTTCTAAGATGACCTAAATGTTGGGGCTTGTTTGTATTAGGAGCTGAATATTCAATCAAAATCTTTTTTCCTTTGCCAGTATCTGAATCACCAAACTTCTCTTTTTTCTTTAAAATCTCTTGACAAACTGCCTCAAACCAGATTCTTTTGTCTAAAAAGAAATTAAGATAAGGGCCAAGCGCTTTTACTTTATCAACCGGATCAATTAAAGGAATTTTAGCGCCAAGTAAATCAGATGAATTCTTTGAAACTTTTTCTGGGGTCTGGCCTAAGGCCTTGGCTGCTTTAAAACAAGCAAAACTTAGATCCCCCATCTCTGGCTGAGGCGGGGGCTCGATTTCAAAATCAAAATCAGAAGGTAAATCTGGTAAGGCCTTTTTTAACAAACTAATAATATTTTCTTTTATCTCAACACTTGTCATCATTCTAAGTCTTTCCCCCTATATATTCAGCCATGGCAATATAGCGACAGGCATAGCCATATTCATTGTCATACCAGGCAAACATTTTAATCAAGTTGCCTTTAGCCCTGTTAAATAATTTCGCCCCTGGCGAAATTCCCGCCTTGCGGGATTTAATAGGGTTAACCTTAGTTAGGGTTAAATCAACAATTGCTGAATGAGGATCACCAATGAAATCAGAGGAAACCAAGGGCTCTTCAGTTACTCCCAAAACCTCTTTTAATTCTCCTTTGGCCAGTTCTTTAAACTTATTATTAACTTCCTCAACTGTAGTTGATTTATTAACTGAACAAACAAGGTCAATTAAAGATCCTACTGGCACCGGAACACGGACAGCCAAGCCATCAAATTTTCCTTTTAATTCAGGGATGATTGTCATCACTGATTTAATTGCCCCGGTGGTGGTAGGAATTAGATTCTGGGCGGCTCCTCGAGCTCGACGTAAATCTTGATGAAGTAGATCAAGCAATTTTTGGTCATTGGTATAGGCATGGACAGTGGTCATAAAACCCTGATTAATGCCAAAAGTATCGTTTAAAACTTTAATCAAGGGGAGTAAGCAATTAGTGGTACAAGAACCATTAGAGATGATTAAATCTTTCTTGGGATCAAATTTTTCTTGATTAACCCCGTTAATAAAAGTCGGGATATCAGAATCTTTAGGATTAGCAGATATAATTACTCTTTTGGCCCCGGCTTTTAAATGTTTTTCAGCTCCTTGCCGAGAAGTAAAATGCCCGGTACATTCCAAAACAATATCAACATTTAATTTCCCCCAGGGCAAATTAGCTGGATCTTTTTCAGCAAAAACAGGAAACTTCTTGTCATCAACAATAATATTTTTTTGATCATAACTCACAACCCGATCAAACTTGCCATAAACTGAATCATATTGTAAAAGGTGGGCTAAACTTTTAGTTTCAGTCAAATCATTAATAGCTACAACTTCTAATTCATGAGAATCAAGGGCAACCCTAAAACTTGGGCGGCCAATTCTGCCAAAGCCATTAATGGCAATCTTAGTCATAATAAAATCATTTTAACATTTTAATTATAAAGATGCCGGGGCAGCTTGCCGCGTCTTTTCTGACAACTGCACCGAATCCTAAGCAGTATATAATATATCTATTCACCTAAAGCCTCAACAATTTTCTGGCCAAATTCTGAAGCAGCTGATGGACCATTGCCGGTAATTATTTTTTCATCAACAATCACTGCCTGATCCAGATATTCTGCTCCCCCGTCCTCTAAAACCTTGAGTGGCGATTGGTCAACCGGACTTGACCAAACCGTGGCCTGTTTTCCTTTTAAAACCCCGGCTTTGGCTAAAATCTCTGGGGCAATACAAATCGCAGCCAAAACCTTGCCCTCAGCTACTGCTGACCGGGCCAGCTGGTGAGCTGACGCATCATCTACATATGCTAAAGCCCCTGGGCCGCCAATAAAAACTAAGGCGTCCAAATCCTCGACCTTAACTTCATCAATGGTTTTATCAACTGTAATGCTCTGCCCTAATTTGCCCTGAGCTGAACCCTTTGCTGAACTAGCAATTAAAATTTCAATTCCCGCTTTTTCTAGGACTCTTCTGGTTTCAGAATACTCAAAATCTTGAAAACCCTGATAAGCAATAACTAAAACTGCTTTTTTACTTGGTAAAAACTCAGCCGGCATAATTTCTTCTTGTTCTTGGGTTTTAAGACAACCAGATAAACTAATTGCCACCAAGAAAATAATTAACAAATTAATAGACCTAAACTTCATACCAAATTTATTAAAATTTTAGAATGATAATGAATAAAATTTTACTATAAATTTGAGTACCTCCTTCTTTTGCGCGTTTGCGCGAAAAGGAGGGGGTAAAGGTTTTGTTACCAAATTTTGTTCGCCCTTCGATAAACTCAGGACCCCAAAATTCGGACAAAGCCCTTTATTTAATCTCATTTATTGGTACCTCTATCCTTGTTCTTTCTTTGTCTTCTTTTATCTCGATAACCACGCTTTGTTTTAAAATATGCCAGTCAATCACTTTGCCAGTGCCTTTTTTGGTTTTAATCTTTGTGCCTAGGGCCGGTAATTTTTCCTTTAACTCTTTATACATTTCATTCTCAAAGGCCAAACAACATTTAAGCCGGCCGCAAATACCTGACAAACGCTCTGGACCGCGCTGGGAAAGCTGCTGGTCAAACATCATTTCAGTTGTTACGTGGCCTAGTTTCTTTAAAAAAGAGAGGCAACAGAGCGAACGTCCGCAAGGTCCAATATCTCCAGCCAGCCCTGTTTCTTGCCTGGCCCCAACTTGATGCATTCTAATAGATTTGTGAAATTTTTGAACTAAATCTTTAACTAAATTACGAAAATCTATTCTGCTTGGGGCCGTAAAAGCAAAAGTAATTTTACTCCCGTCAAAACCAAAAAGGGCGTCGATAATTTTCATCGGCAACTTTTTTTTTCTGACCAGAAACTCACATTTTTTTATTACCTCAGCCTTATTTTTATTCTTCTCCCTCCACCTTTTTATATCATCAGAACTGGCTTTTCTTAAAATAAAATTTTCACCTTTTTGGTCTTCTTGTTCTGTTTTTTCTTCAATTTTAATTATTTTACCTAAATCAGTCCCTAAATCAGTTTTAATAATAACTTGATCACCAACTTTAAAGTGATCTCTGTCAATCAATCGACCGCCGCGCATCTGGGTAAATTGATAAGGATTGTCCCAGGGAGCTAATTGAACAAAAAATATAATCATATACCAAATTTGTCGAAATTTTAGAGCGTAGCGAAGAAAACTTCGCTACAAATTTGAGTACCCCCTTCTTTTCGCACAAGCGCGCAAAAGGAGAGGGTAAAGGTTTTGCTACCAAAATTACCGCGGCTTCGCCTTGAAATTTTGGGCAAAACTCTTTAAAGTTCAAACCTAATAAATCTTTTAACCTGAATATTCTCTCCTGATTTAGCAATCTTTTCTTGAATTAGTTGTTTAATAATGATTTTTTCGTTCTTAATAAACGGCTGCTCTAAAAGGCAATTTTCAATATAGAATTTTTGTAACCTCCCATTAACTATTTTTTCAACCACCTTTGATGGCTTGCCTTTGGGCAAATTTTCTTTAGCGATTTCTTTTTCTTTATCTAAAACTTTTTTAGGAACATCTTCTGGTTTAATCCACTGGGGGTTAACCGCGGCCACCTGCATCGCCAAATCATGGGCTAATTGCTTAAACTCGTTGCTCCGAGCCACAAAATCAGTTTCGCAAACCAACTCAATCAAAACACCAATCTTATGATTAGAATGAATATACGCTTCAACAACTCCTTCATTAACTGCTCGACCATGTTTATTTTTAACAATTTTTTGTCCTTTTTTTCTTAATATTTCAACTGCTTTTTCTAAATCTCCTTTAGCTTGTTTAAGGGCCTTTTGACACTCAATAATTCCTATACCTGTTTTCTGACGTAATTGTTTGATTTTTTCATTTTTCATCTTTACTTTTTACCTCTTCTCTTTTAATTTTCTTTCGCCCCCCTTTTATTGCCTCAACAACCAACTTAGTAATTAATTCAATTGACTTCAGAGCATCATCATTAGCAGGAATTGGCCAGTCAACTAGTTCGGGGTTAGCATTAGTGTCAACTATGGCGACAACTGGGATTTTGCACCTCCGAGCTTCTCGAATAGCTGTTTTTTCCTTTTGAATATCAACTAAATAAATTATATCTGGTTTTTTCTTAAGTGATCTAATGCCGCCAACCATAGTTTCTAATCGGTTTAATTCTCTTTCTAATTCAAGGTTTTCTTTTTTAGAATACTTTTCCCAAGCCCCCTGTTTTTTCTCTTCAGCCATTTTGTTTAACTTTTCAACCAACTTTGAAATAGTAGAAAAATTAGTCAAAGTCCCCCCTAACCAACGTTCGATAACAAAGGCAACGTCTATCTCTTGAGCATATTTTTTAATAATGTCCTTAGCTGAAGGTTTGGTGCCAACAAACAAGATTGTCGC
>CAZXPA010000006.1:0-20584 GCA_964642485.1 uncultured Gammaproteobacteria bacterium | reverse complement strand
ATATATCTTTATGTTACAATGTTCCCATGTTCCCATGTTCTCATGTCTTAATTATTGCCCTTATTCTTCTTACCCCCGCTCCACTAGCCTGTTCTTTAACAATTTTAAACTCACCAATTTCTTTAGTATTTTTGACATGAGGCCCAGCACAAATTTCTTTAGAAAAATCTTCAATTGAGTAAACCTTAACTGTCTTAGGATATTTTTCTTTAAAAAAAGCTAAGGCTCCTTTTTTAATTGCCTGTTCATAAGGCATCTCTTCCATTTCTACTTCTAAACCCTGTTTAATTTTCTGGTTAACAATTTCCTCAACTTTTTTAATTTCCTCTTCAGTTAATTTTTTAAGATGAGTAAAATCAAATCTTAATCTTTCAGGAGTTAAATCAGAGCCTGCCTGCTGAACATGCTCACCTAAAACCTGGCGCAAAACTTGATGCAAAAGATGAGTGGCTGTATGATGAGGGGCAACCTTTTCTCCCCATTCACCAACCCCGCCAAATTTTTTCTTAGCCCCGGCTCTCGATACTTCTCTGTGATGCTCAAAATCCTTTTGAAAAGCTTTTTCATCTACTTTAAGATTTTTCTCCTCAGCCATTTCTTTAGTTAATTCAAAAGGAAAACCATAAGTGTCATATAAATGAAAAACTGTTTTTGAATCAAGAACTTTTTTCTTTTGTTTTAAAGTCTCTCGAACAAGCTTTTTAAACTTTTTTAACCCCTGATTTAAGGTTTTGGTAAATTTCTCTTCCTCTTTTTGAATAATAGTTAAAATATCATTTCTCCTGCTTTCCAGCTCTGGATAAACATCTCTGTATTGACTAATCACTATCTGAGCCAAAGGGATTAAAAACTTTCTGTCCATTGCCAGCAAGCGACCAAATCTCATTGCCCTTCTGATAATCTGTCGCAGGATATAGCCGCGATCTTCTTTGCCAGACAAAACCCCGTCGGCAATTAAAAAGCAAGCTCCGCGGAGATGATCAGCAATAATGCGTGCCGCCCTGCTCGTTTCTTCAGACTCTTGAGAATTAGAGATCTTTTTAATTTCTTTCATTAAAGGCAAAAATAAATCTGTTTCATAATCTGATAATTTATTCTGCAGCACACAGGCTAATCTTTCTAACCCCGCACCAGTGTCAACGTTTTGGGCTAGCAATTTTTTGTACTCCCCTTTTTCTGTTTTATTGTATTCCATAAAAACTAAATTCCAAACCTCAACAAACCTTCCACAATTACAATTAGGGCCGCAATTAGGTAAATTACATTTTCTTTGTTGAAAATCTTTTCCTCGATCATAATATATCTCTGAACAAGGACCACAAGGACCAGTTGCCCCAACTGGCCCCCAAAAATTATCTTCTAAGCCAAATTCTTTAATTTTTTTCTCAGGGATACCATTTTTCTGCCAAATTTTTTCTGCTTCATTGTCTCTAGGAAGACCTTTTTCTCCCGCCTGTCCGGCGGATGAACCTTTAAAAATACTGACCCAGAGTTTATCCTTTGATAAATTATAATTATCAACTAATAACTCTAAGGCCCAGGCAATTGCCTCCTCTTTAAAATACTCACCAAATGACCAATTGCCTAACATTTCAAAAAAAGTATGATGGAATTCATCACCAACCTCATCAACATCAGAGGTGCGGAAACATTTCTGCACAGAACAAGCCCGCTGATAAGGGGGCTCAACCTCACCGCTTAAATAAGTAACAAACTGCTGCATTCCAGCTGAAGTAAAAAGAGCAGTTGGGTCTGCGGGAATTAAAGAGGCTGAGGGAACTATTTGGTGGCCCTTTTTCTTAAAAAAATCTAAAAAACTTTTTCTTATATTATCAGATCTCATGATTTTTTTTATTATTATTTAAAACTTTAAACAAACGGTGGGTTAAATAATAAATTATAATGAAAAGACCTAAAACAATAAAGCTAAAATCAATTAATCTAGTTATTAAGGTAAAGCTCAACCCGGTTTCAGCGGTTAAATTAAACCCCTGAAAGGCTAAAATGCTAACTCCTTCATAAACTCCTAAAGTTGCTGGTATAGGAATTAAGCCAGAAAAAAGTGTTAAAATTCTCATTAAAATCGCATCAGATAAAGGACAAAATTCTCCCAAAAACATAACAAAGAGAACAATCTGAACTGCCCGGAAACAAAAGGCAAGGCAAGACAAAACAATACTTGAAAAAATAACCCTAGGTGATTTTTTAAAAAACTTTATTATCTCCCCACGAATAAATTCTATTTTAGCAACTAAATTATTACTCTTGTCTTGGTTAATAATCTTTATTTTCTCTAAATGGAAAAACCTGATTAAAGCTGGGATTTTATCAGACTTTAGCAGTTTAAAAATCAAGAGCAGTAAAAGTAGGGGCAAAAGAGCCAGAAATGTAAAAAAAAGAGACCCAAACAAGCTTCTCTTAAAAATAAAAATAAGTACCCCAATAAAGGCAAAAATACTAAAAGAAGCCATTTCAATTATTCTTTCGGAAACTACTGAAGCCAATCCCTGGGGCAAAGGAATTCGCGCACTGTTTTTCAGGGCAAAAACCCTAACCACTTCTCCGCCATAATAAATGCCCGGAGTTAAATAACTCAGAGCCATTTCGCCTAACCGAGCGCCAAGCAGGCTTTTAAAGGGCAATTTAGCAAATCCCATTGTCTTAAGAATCAATCGCCAGCGGAAAACCCAGATAAAAATTTTAGCAAGAGTCAAAAGAAAAAGAGTTGTTATTTGCTGCCATTTTAAGAAACCAAACCGCAAAAAAACGTCCCTCAGACCAATATGTTGATAAATCCAAATGACCAGTAATAGACCGAGTAACAAAGAAATACTAAATAAAAGAAACTTCTTCATGGGACCTTACGAAAATACGAATTAGGACCTTACGAAAATACAAATCCTTAGGACCTTGCCAAAATACGAATATATACCAATATTACGAATAACATATTTGTACTATTAGCAAGGATTGGTACTTTAGTAAGGTGATACTGTAAAATTGGTATAAATTAGTAATTTAGTAAGGTGAGACCTTCTCTTGCCGCGCTTTTTTCAAACATTTTTTACAATAAACAGGCCTAACACCATCTGGAACAAAGGGGACATAAACAGTTACTCCGCAATTATCACATCTTGCTTCATATTTTTCTGGTCCTGGCCGAGGCAAGCTCTGGCCAGACTCAATTACCCCACTCCAACGAGCTATTTTTTCTTCAACTAACTTTTGGGGTTCAGCATGTCGTTCACGAGAAATCCTAATTATTTTATCTCTATGTCCTTCTGGTTGAGAAAGGGGTGGTAAGGAAACGGCAGAAAATGGCTCAGAAGTAATCCCATCAATCATTAATTTAACATAAACATTATATTTATCTAAATCCACTAAATCAGTTTCATCAAACCGGGGATAAAACTCTTTAGCTAAAAATTCAGCATCATCAGCGCCAACCCGATAAACAACCATTGTCCCAACATTGCCAAAAACTGAATCCCTGACCCGAGTGCTTTGTTCAGTCATTAACTGGCCAATATATTGATGAGCAATAATTAAATTAAGATGATATTTTCTTGCCTCAGAAAGAATATCAGCAAATGATTCGGTGGCAAAGTTCTGAAATTCGTCAACATAAAGATATAAATCACGACGCTCTTGCTCTGGGATATCAATTCGACTCATGGCTGCCATCTGAACCTTGGTAATCATCATTGCCCCTAATAAAGCTGAAGCGTCCTCACCAATTCTCCCTTTAGAGAGATTCATCACCAGGATTTTACCTTTATCCATAATCTCACGCAGATTAATCTTAGATTTTACCTGACCAACAATATTTCTAATTAAAGAGGTGGATAAAAACTGCCCAACTTTATTCTGAATTGGAGCAATAGCTTCAGCCCGTAATCTTTCAGGATATCTTGGATATTCATCAATCCAAAAAGACTTAACTACTGGATCAGTTAACCGGGCAACAACTTTTTTCCTAAATTCTTTATCAACTAAAATCCGCATAATGCCTAAAAGGGTGCTCCCTGGATATTCAAGTAAAGCTAAAATAGTATTTCTTAAAACGTATTCTAATCTTGGCCCCCAAGAATCAGCCCAAATTTTTTTAAAGACCCCCACCAGACCAGAGGCAACTAAATGTCGGTGTTCAGGGCCAACTCTTTCTAAAACATTAAAAGCAAAAGGATAATCAGTATCTGCAGGATTAAAATAAACTGTGTCATTAATCCGCTGAGCGGGAATAAAATCTAGAACCTTTTCAGCTAAATCACCATGGGGGTCAACCACAGCGACTCCGTGTCCAGCCTGAATATCCTGATAAATCATGTTTTCAAGGGTAGTTGACTTGCCAGTCCCGGTTTTGCCGATTAAATACATGTGCCGACATCGATCATCAGTTTTAATGCCAAACTTTTTTCGAATGTTTCGATAATTGGTTTCAGCGAAAAGTATTATTTCATCTTTTTCATGGTTTTCTTTTATCTCTTTCATAATAATATCATATCAAAAATGGCTTATTTGTCAATTTTACCTTTAAGCTTTGCTTTTTCAGGTAAAAAACTAACCAAACCTCCAGCTAAAATAATCAAAACTATTAAGGCAATAGCCTTACCCCTGGTTTGGAGAAATAAAGCAAGACAACCAAAAATTATAGCAATTGACCAATAAAAAATTACTGCCAGGCGATGAGAAAAGCCTATTTTTAACAAACGAAAATGAAGATGCTTTTTATCTCCTATAAATGGTGAAATATGTTCAATAAAAATTCTTTGGATAACCACACTAATTAAATCAATAATTGCTAAACCTAAGATTAAAAATGTAGTTGCCACTTTACTCCCAGAAATTATAGCCAAGGTTCCTAAAATAAAACCAGCAAAAAGGCTGCCTCCTTCGCCTAAGAAGATCTTAGCTGGATGAAAATTAAAAATTAAAAATCCTAAGGCTACTCCGCCTAAAATTAAGGCCATTACGCCAACGTCAGGCTGATAAAACTTAGTTAAAAAACAAAGTCCAGCAATAACCAAAGCACCAATTACTGTTACCCCGGAAACCAAACCATCTAAACCATCAAGTAATTTTGTTGAATACATTAAAAGCATTAACCAAACAAAAGTTATAAGATCAGCCCAAAGATTAAAATAATATGGCACACCATTTAAACGAATAACTTCAATTTTTACTTGATCAAAATGTAAATAACCAGAACCAAAAGGATTGTTAATAAATTCAATTCCTATTCCACTGGCAATAATTATTAAACAGGCTAAAATAGGCCAAATAATCTGTTTATAGGGCTTTAAACTATATTTGTCATCTAAAAAACCACCAATCATTAAAACCAAACCAGCTAAAAACAAACCAATTAAATGCTTATCCAAAACCTTGCCTGCTGGCCACCAAGGAGTTTGTCTGATAATAAATAAAATAATAAAAAAAGCCAGAAAAATAACTATCCCGCCTAAAAGAGACACTGGCTTTTGATGAATTTTTCGACCGCCAATTTCTGGCCAGTCAACTATTTTAAATCTTAAAGCCAACCGTTGAATTAACGGGGTTAAAATAACTGCTAAAACAAAACCAATTAAAAAGAAAACAAAAATCATATTAAAAATTAATTTTTATCTAAATAATCCTGTAAAATAATACTCGCGGCAACTGCGTGGTTCAAGGTCGGACCCTGTAGTAATTTGTTCGCCATTTTACTGGTTAATCTTTCATCAAAACTAATCACTGGTAATTTTATTTGTTTTTTTAATTTTTTAATAAATTGATCAATAATTTTTGTTTGTTCAGTCACCCTTCCAGACATACTAATTGGTCGACCAACAACAATTTTTTGTATCTTTTCCTGATTAATAATCTCTTCTAATTGCTTAAATAAAGGATTCTGATTCTCAACCTCTAAAACCTTGTAAGGAGTGGCTATTTTAAGCTGACCATCAGCTAAAGCTAAACCAAAATATTTTTTACCATAATCAATTGCTAAAATATTCATGTTTAAATCTAAATATTTGTTAAAATCTCTGCTCCTTTTTTAGTAACTAAAATTGTATGTTCAAAATGGGCTGACAAACTGTCATCAGCCGTAACAACTGCCCAACCGTCATCAAGTGTCTTAACTTTCCAGTGCCCTGCATTTACCATTGGCTCTATAGCTAAGGTCATTCCAGTCCTCAGTATTGGGCCGGTTCCGGATTTGCCATAGTTTAAAATTGTCGGATCTTCATGCAATTCTTTACCAATACCATGACCGGAAAGCTGACGAACTACAGAAAAGCCGCGCTTCTCAACATACGATTGAATTGTTGAAGATATATCCCCCAAGTGAATACCTGGCTTTATTATCCTGATAACTAAATCTAAAGAATTTTTAGTTGCCTTAATTAACTTCTTAGCCTCGGCTGAAACTTTGCCTATTGGCACTGTCACTGCCATATCAGCAAAATAACCATTATAATTTAGACCGCAGTCTATGCTAATAATATCTCTATTCTTAATAATTTGTTCTTTTTTAGGTTCAGTGTGAACCAATTGATTATTAATTGAAGTACAAAGAGTGGCGGGATAAACCCTGTCCTTGTGTTTATAATTTTTAAAAGCCGGCTTGGCCCCGGCTTTTAAAATTAATTTTTCAGCTAACTGGTCTAATTCTAAAGTTGAAACATTTTGTCTTGTCTTAAAAACAATCTTTCTCATTATCTCAGCTAAAATTTGGCCCGCCTGACGCATGATCTTTATCTCCTCTTCTGTTTTAACAGGAATCATAGACAAGATTTTTAATTGGCTGTTCCAATTATCCTAAACCTTCATATTCATGCATAGAAATCTGAGCCTGAATTTGCTTAACTGTTTCTAAAACCACACTAACAACAATTAAAATTGCGGCTCCGCCAACCACAAAAGCTGTAAGCTTAAAAACATTCTGGGTAATAATCGGCAAAACTGCAATCAAACCTAAAGACAGGGCTCCAGCTAACATTATCCGACCACTAACAGTAGACAAATAATTAGAGGTTGGCTGGCCTGGTCTTAAGCCAGGGACAAATCCGCCCTGTTTTTGTAAATGCTCAGCAATCTGAGTGGGATGGAATATAATACTGGTATAAAAATAAGTAAAAGCCACTACCAAACCAAAATAAAGTAAGCCATAAATAAGCTGATTCTGAGTAATGCTCATTAAAATCTGACCAAATTTAGCTACAAAGATTGAACCTGATCTAGACATTAATTGGCCAATCAGCCCCGGGAACAAAACAATAGAAATAGCAAAAATAATTGGAATCATCCCCGCCTGATTAACCCTTAAGGGTAAATAAGTGTCTGTCCCCCCATACATCCGATGGCCACGAATTCGACGAGCATAAGTCACCGGAATATTCCGCTGACCCTCAGTAATAATAACTACCCCGGCAATGGTGATTAAAGCTAAAATGACCAAAACTAACAAGTTAACAATCTGCTCTTTAGAAAAAGTAACAATGGTCTGCTGTACAGAAATAGGCACTCTTTCAACTATGCCCGCAAAAATAATTAATGATATCCCGTTGCCAATTTTCTTCTCAGTAATTAGCTCGCCAATCCACATCAAAAATATTGTCCCCGCCATCATCACCGTTAAAACATTAATTAATCCAAATGTTGACATAACCGGAATAATTGGTTGACTTGATTGTCGGAAAATCATAATCATCCCATAAGACTGTAGAACAGCTAAGGGCACAGTTAATAAGCGGGCATACTGATTGATTTTCTGACGACCGCTTGCTCCTTCCTTGCTTAATGCTTCTAAGCGGGGAACAATCATGGTTAAAAGCTGCATAATAATGGAAGCGGTAATGTAAGGGGCGACTCCCATGGCCACTAAAGAAAAATTAGCCATTGCCCCCCCCGAAAGAATATTTAGCATCCCCAACATCTCATTGCGAGAAAAAAAATCTCTTAGATTAGCAATATTCACTCCGGGAATAGGGATATGAGCAGCAATTCTAAAAATTACGAGCATGCCCATTACAAAAAGAAGGCTGTTTCTTAAATCTTTAATTTGCCAAATTCGTCTTATTTTGCCTAACATACTAATTCATTTTAACATTTTAACATTGGAACATTTGAACATATTTTAATGTTCTTATGTTTTAATTATTATAGCCTTACCACCTACCTTTTCAATGGCCTTTATTGCTTTTTTTGAAAAACTGTTAGCTCTAATAGTAAGTTTTCTCTTTAGCTGTCCTCGGGCTAAAATTTTAACTCCTTGACGCTTATCTTTTATTAAACCCATTTTTAGTAATTCCTCCGGGCCAATAATAATATTATTCTTTTTTAACTTTGTTAAATTCGCTTTGCGGCTATTTAACAGGGTAAACCTTTTTTCTAATTCTCCTAAATTTACCACCTCCATTTTTAAAGATAAACTTTTAAACCCCTTCATTTTAGGTAGTCTTTTCCAGGTAGCTCTTAATCCTCTGATTTTAAGCCCTTTCTTCCCGCCAGACCTTGATCGCTGACCTTTTAAACCACGGCCGGAATAAGTCCCATGACCAGAAGCATTGCCCCGACCAATCCGCTTTCGCCGGCGCTTTGATTTAATCTGAGGACTTAAATTGGATAAGTTAATAGCCATAACTTATTTTGTCTTTAATGACTTAAGAGCTTTAATTGTTGCCCTGACATTATTTATTTTACTCTTTGACCCTAATATTTTAGCTGTAATATCCCTAATCCCGGTTAAAGATAACACTGTCCGCACGGCCCCACCAGCAACAATTCCATGGCCCTTTTTTGCTGGCCTGAGTAAGACCCGGGCAGCCCCGTATTTCACCTTAACCCAATGAGGAATAGTGTTATTGACAATTGGGACCTTAATTAAACTTTTATTGGCTTGCCTAACAGCCTTTTCAATAGCCATGGCAACATCTGCTCCTTTGGCTACACCAATCCCAACCTCTCCCTTATGATTTCCAATTGCAATACAAGCTCGAAAACTTAAACGTTTTCCGCCTTTTACCACCCTGGTTACCCGGGCCAAATCAACCAATTGTTGGGTAAACTCTGGCTCGGTTCTTACTCCAGGTAAGGGTCTACTTTTTATTCTTCTTCTTCTGGGCATGCTCGCTTCGCTCGATTTAAAACTTAAAATTTATTTATTAATTCAATTTGCATTTTGCAATTTGCAATCTACAATTGTAGTCCTTCTTTTCTGGCCCCTTCGGCCACAGCTTTTACTCGGCCATGATATTTATACCCTCCGCGATCAAAAACCACTTTTTTAATCTTTTTTTTAAGCGCCCTTTGTCCCAATAACTTACCTATTTCACGTGCCATATCTGTCTTGGTTAATTTTTTGCCTCTGGCCCGTTGGGTCAACGGCCCGGAGGGTTTTTTGCCCTTAGTTTTAGGTACGATATCCTTAAAACTGGCGCTGACCAAAGTCTCTCCTTTCTGATCATCAATTAATTGAACATAAATATATTTATTACTTCTAAAAACACAAAGCCTTGGGCAATGGCTTGTCCCTTTAATCTTAGCTCGAACTCGTTTATGTCGTCTCTGTCTTTGAAGTTGTTTTGATGCTTTAGCCATGGTTTTTTAATCAAGCTGACGTTGTAGCTACTCTTTTGCCGGCCTTTCTTCTAACGATTTCACCAACATATCTAATTCCCTTTCCTTTATAGGGTTCTGGCTTCTTGAGGCGCCTGATTTGGGCTGCTACCTCACCAACTAATTGTTTATCAATTCCCTGAATGATAATAATATTTTGCTCTACCTTTAATTCAACCTTGGCTGGGATTAAAAACTCTACTGAATGGGAAAAACCAATATCGAGAATTAATTTGTCGCCGCTTATCTTGGCCCGGTAGCCAACCCCAACCAGCTCTAATTTTTTTTCAAAACCTTGTGTTACCCCCTGGACCATGTTAGATATTAAGCGAGCAAAAGTTCCCCATAAAGATCGCTCTTTTTTACTCTCTGGATTTTTAACTGACACCTTTAACTGCTTATGTTTTATCTCAACTTTAAGAAAAGAGGGAAAATCCTGCTTTAATTCTCCTTTTGGGCCTTTAACATAAATAATATTATCCTCTATTTTTACTTTAACATCCTCTGGGATAAAAATGGGTTTTCTTCCTATTCTACTCATAATAAATCATTTTAACATTTTAACATTGGAACATTTGAACATTTACTTTTTGTTTTGAATTTTTTATTAAATTTCTTCTTTATTATAATGTCACAATGTTCTCATGTTCTCATGTTCTCATGACTACTACCATATTTCACAAATTAATTCTCCCCCCAGACCTTTTTTACGGGCATCTTGGCCAGTCATTAAACCTTTTGAGGTTGACAAAATAATCATTCCCAACCCTTGTAAAACACTTGGGATTCTATCTTTTTTAACATAAACACGCTGACCTGGCTTACTAATTCTCTTAAGAGTTCTGATTACTGGCTGGTCTTGATCATCATATTTTAAAATAAGTTTTATCTGTTTAAAGTTCTTTTCATCTTTCCCCTGACTAAGAACCTCTATTTTTTTAAGCCATTTTTCTTTTTCTAAAACTTTAGCAATGCCAAATTTAATCTTGGAATAAGGCAAGATTACCTCCGTCTTTTTAACTGCTAAAGCATTGCGAATTCTTGTTAACATGTCAGAAATTGGATCAGTCATAGGTTAGTTAATTAGTTAATTAGGGATTGGGATTTTAGATACCTGATTACCCAAGTACCCAAGTACCCGAGTACCCAATCTACCAGCTGCTTTTTCTCACTCCTGGGATAGCTCCTTTGGTGGCCAATTCTCTGAAACAAATACGACAAACACCAAACTCTCTCATATATCCATGTCTTCTCCCGCAACGCCAACATCGCCGAACAACTCGGGTGGAATATTTTGGTTTTCTTTTTGATTTAACTATTTGCGATTGTTTAGCCATAATATCGATGCTAATATACTAATTGATACTAATTATACGAATATAGGAATAATATGGTAAATAGGACTCTATCTATTATTAGTATTATTCGTATGCATTCGTATATTGGTATCGCGTTTATTTTCTAAAAGGAAGGCCAAATAATTTAAAAAGTTCTAGCCCCTCTTCTCGGCTCTTAGCTGTAGTGGTAATAACTACTTGCAAACCATGAGTTTTCTCTACATTTTCTGGAATTATCTCTGGGAAAACTATTTGTTCTCTAAAACCAATAGATAAATTGCCCTGTTTATCCACGCTTTTTTCTAAAAGTCCTCTAAAATCTCTTACCCGAGGCAACGTAATATTAATTAGTTTTTCCATAAAATCATACATGTTTGAACCCCTGAGTATTGTGCTAACACCAATAATTGCCCCCTCTCTAATTTTAAAGCCGGCAATAGACTTTTTAGCTGAGTTTTTAATTGGTTGTTGACCAGTAATTCTTGAGATTGTTTTAGCTGCTATCTCTACATACTTGGGGTTTTTCTCTGTTAAACTCCGGCTCAACCCAGTATTAACAGTAATTTTCTCTATTTTTGGGATTGCTAGATCGTTTGTGTACCCAAAACGCTCTCTCATCTTTGGAATAATTTTTTTTAAATATTTTTTGTGTAGATTCATAGGACCTTACAAAAATACGAATACATACGAATAGTACACATCGCCCTAACGAAATTACATATTCATACTAATTGTACGAATATTCGTAATATTAGTAGAGATTAGTAATTTAGTAAGGTTCTATTTGAATGTATCCTTACATTTACGGCAAAATCTTTTTTTTCTTCCATCAGCTAATATCTTGTAGCCAACTCTAATTGCTTTTTTACAACGAGGACAAAGCAACATTACTTCTGAGATATTTAAAGGGGTAGCCATTTTAATTCGCTGGCCTTTTTCCCCTTCTCGTCGAGGGCGAATATGTTTGGTGGCCACATTTAAACCTTCAACCACAAGCTTATTTCTCTTTGGTAAAACCCTGAGAACTTTTCCCTTCTTGCCTTTGTCCTTACCACTAATTATTTTTACCGTGTCATTTTTTCTAATCTTCATATAGTAATGCTAATCTACAAATTACATGCGAATACTACAAATAAATCATCTAGTTAAATAATTTTTTGAAACTTATTCATCTAGAATTCGTTGCATTCGCATATATTCGTAGATTCGAATTATTATAGGACCTCTGGGGCTAAAGAAACAATTTTTAAAAAACCTTTATCTCTTAATTCTCTGGCAACCACACTAAAAATCCTCCCTCCTTTTGGCTCCTTTGTTTTTTTATCAATAATTACCGCTGCATTATCATCAAATCTAATATAGGTGCCATCTGGCCGGCGGGTTTCTTTTTTTGTTCTAACAATTACAGCCTGAACAATCTGGCCTTTTTTAACTGAAGTATGAGGAACTGCTTTTTTAATTGTGGCCGTAATAATATCTCCAATTCTGCCATAACGCCTTTTATACCCACCTAAAACACGGATGCACATTATTTCTTTAGCACCGGTATTATCAATAATTTTTATTCTTGATTGAGCCTGAATCATAGTCGCTTACGCTTAGTAATGCTAATCTACGAATACACGCGAATGCTACGAATAAATCACCTATCTAAATAATATTTTGAAATTGATTTATCTAGAATTCGTTGCATTCGCATATAATTTGTAGCATTCGCATTATACTATTTTAAGTAGTCTCCATCTTTTATCTTTTGACAAAGGTCTACATTCTTCAAAAATAATCTTATCACCGACTTTAGCTTGGTTCTCCTCATCATGAACCTTATATTTTTTACTAAAACGATACCTCTTCTTATAAAGAGGGTGGGCCTTTATTCTTGTTACTTTAACAACAATGGCCTTTTGCATTTTGTCACTGACAACTATTCCTTGAAACTTTCTTTTAGCCATATGCCAAATTTGTCTAAATTTACGACCCCCTCCTTTTAGGAGGTCTATTATTATATATATTTAATTGTTTTACAAGATATGGATAATACATACTAAATATAAATCGAAGATGTTCAAAAGAAGGGGGGAAGTAAATTTCGCTACAAATTTGAGCACCCCCTTCTTTTCGCACAAGCGCGCAAAAGGAGGGGGTAAAGGTTTTGTTACCAAATTTTGTTCGTTCTTCGACAAGCTCAGAACTCCAAAATTTGGACAAAACTCTTTACTTTTGATTAATGATAGTAAGTATTTTAGCAATCAATTTTTTGGTTTTCCGTATCTCCCGAACATTTTTTGATTGCTTTAATTGAATATCAAAACGTAAGCTGCGTAATTTTTCTCGCGACTCTTGTAATAATCTGCCCAATTCCTCCTTGGTTTTTTGCTGAAGCTCAGTTATTTTCATCTAGTTATAAACTTAGTTTTAACTGGTAGTTTATATGAAGCCGCATGAAAGGCTTGTTTGGCCATATCCTCGGGCACACCAGTAATTTCAAAGAGAATAGTTCCAGCTTTAATTGCCGCCACATAATGATCAACTGATCCTTTGCCTCCACCCATCGGGACTTCTGACCCTTTAACTGTTACGGGTTTATCGGGGAATATTCTAATCCAAATTTTTCCTCTTTTTTTTAAAGATCGAGTAAGTGTTCGGCGAACAGCTTCAATTTGACGGGCGGTAATCCAGTGAGGCTCTAAACTTTTTAAGCCAAAATCACCAAAACTAAGAACCGTCCCCCTGGTAGCCTGACCTTTCATCCGACGTCGTCCTTTTTGCGACTTTCTATACTTTTGCTTTTTTGGCATCAACATAGGACCCTACGAAAGTACGAATTAGGACCTTACGAAAGTACAAATCCTTACTAATAGTACAAATAAATTTATTAGTAAAATCGGTATAAATTCGTAATTTAGTAAGGTGATTACTGTACTATTTGTATTGATTAGTAATTTAGTAAGGTTATTTAAATTTCTCTCCCTTATAAATCCAGACTTTAACCCCAATTGAACCATAAGTTGTTGCGGCTGTCCCCCGAGCATAATCTATGTCAGCCCGTAAAGTATGAAGCGGGAGACTCCCCCAGATCAATTTTTCTGATCTAGCTATTTCTACGCCACCTAAACGACCACTGACAATAATCTTAATCCCCTTGGCCTCACTTGTTTTGACCTGTCTAATAACTTTTTTCATTACTCGGCGAAAAGGCACCCTTTTTTCTAAATCAGAAATTGCTCCTTCAAGGACCACGGCGGCTGAAAGCATTGGTGACTTTTCTTCAACCACATTTATTTCTAAAACCAAATTGTCTTTTAAAAACTTCTCCTTAACCTCTTTTTTTAATTTCTCAATATCAAGACCGCCCCGACCAATAATTAGCCCTGGCTTAGCAGTATAAATAATAACTCGGATAGTGTTGGCTAATCTCTCAATACTGACCCTAGAAATGCCGCAATTTTTCAATCTTTGTGATAAAAGCTTTCTAATTTGTAAATCCTCCTTTAGGAATTGCCTAAACTTGTGCTTGTCAGCAAACCATTTCGATTCCCACTCCCTAATTAGAGGAATCCGGAAAATTTTTGGATTTACTTTTCTTCCCATATTTGTTGGTTACTTGGGTACTTGGTTAATTGGTTAATTGGGATTAATTAATTGATTTTTACCTAATTACCCGATTACCCAATTACCTAATTACCCGATTAAATGCTTTTTCTTCTAAAAACTCTTTTTAATACCCCTCCTACTTTTTTAGCTCTTATTTTATCAAGATGTTGCTTTGCCCGACGTTTTCCTTGACGACGAGTATCAAAAACCTCTTTCCCTTTACCCTTTAAAGGTTCTTTTTTGGCTGGCTCTTTTTTACTAACTATTTTTTTTGGTTTAGCCTTTTCTTTGGGGGCTGCTTCAATAACCGGCTCTTTTAATTTTGGTTTTACAGGCTCAGCCTCGGGGGTCACGACTTTCTCTCCTAAAACAATTTCTAAATGTGAGCTTCTTTTACGAATTGGTGCTGCTCGACCAAAAGCTCTGGCTCGCCATCTTTTAAGGGTCGGCCCTTGATTGATAAAAATTTCCTTAATAAAAAGATTTTCTTTTTTTAGATTAAAATTATGCTCAGCATTAGCAATTGCTGACTTTAAAACCTTTGAGATTAATGAACTGGCTCTTTTGGGAATAAAATTTAATTGATCTAAAGCGGCCTGAGCATTCATGCCCCTGATAAGGTCAACCACTAATCTCATTTTCTTAGGAGAAATTCTTAAATATTTACCTGTGGCTTTTACTTGCATATACTTTTCAATTTAACAATTTAACAAACGCTTCGCTCTAACAATTTAACATGTTTAATTGTTTAGTTGTTTAATTGTTTAGTTGTTATTTTGATTTCTTAGCTGCAGCTTCCAGCCCTCGCTGTATTTTACCGCCATGCTTAACAAATTTCCTGGTTGGTGCAAATTCTCCTAATTTATGTCCGACCATATCTTCAATAATAGATACTGGAACATGAATTTTTCCGTTATGAACCCCGATTGTAAAACCAATCATCTCTGGGGTAACAACAGAACTACGCGACCAGGTTTTAATAACTGTTTTATCTCCTAGTTTTAATCTGGATATTTTCTTTAATAATTTGGGATCAACCCAAGGGCCTTTTTTGAGACTGCGAGACATAGACTATTTTATTAAATTGGTTATAAAATAATACAGATTAAGATTTGTGTTTTTGGTTTCTTTATTTCTTTCGTCTCTTCTTTATTCTACGTTTAACTATATATTTATTTGTCCATTTTTTCTTCCTTCTTGTTTTAACGCCTAAAGCTGGCTTGCCCCAAGGAGTTTTAGGGTGGACCAAACCAATTGGCGACTGCCCCTCGCCACCACCATGCGGATGGGCAACTGGGGCCATTGCTTTGCCCCGAACCGAAGGTCTAACCCCTCGATGACGCACTCGTCCAGCCTTACCCCAGTTAATATACCGCCATTCAGGATTGCTTACTTGCCCCAAACTTGCTGAACAAGTATCTCGAATAAGCCGCCTTTCAGTTGAAGGAAGCTTTACCTGGGCAAAGCCATCTGTTAAGGCCATTAAAACTGCGGCATTGCCTGCTGAGCGGACGATTTTACCTCCCTGGCCAGAGGCTAATTCAATATTATGAATTGGCATGCCAACAGGAATATACTTTAAAGGCATACGGTTGCCTATTTTTGCCTCAAGCTTCTCTTTTGAACTAATAATTTTGTTACCAACTTTTAACCCCTGAGGAGCAATAATATATCTTCTCTCACCATCAGTATAGCAAACTAAAGCAATCCAAGCTGAACGATTGGGATCATATTCTAATGTCTCGACCTTGGCCGGGATATTAAATTTATTCTGTTTAAAATCAATTTTTCGGTAAAATCTTTTTTCCTGCCCACCCTGATGTCTGACTGTTATCTTCCCCTTGCTTCGACCAGCTTTTTTCTTTTTAATACTAATTAACTTTTTCAATGGTCTAACTTTAGATAGCTCTTTAGTATCAACCATGCTCATCTTGCGTCGGCCAGGTGTTGTTGGTTTAGATATCTTTAACATGCGAGGAAATTAATGTTAATTAATTTTCGAGCACCCCCTCCTTTTCACGCAAGCGCGTAAAAGGAGGGGGTAAAGGTTTTGTATCTGAATTTTCTGTCCCCCATCTTTCGGGCGAAAGGTGGGGGTTGAAAATATCAGACAAAGCCCTTTACTTTTTAATAAATTCTATTTTATCTCCTTTTTTAAGAAAAACTATAGCCTTTTTCCAATTTTTAGTCCTACCCGTTGTTCTGCCATATCTCACGGCTTTTCCTTTAACACGTATTATATTTACCTTAACTGGATCAATATTATAGAGTTCTTTAATTGCTTTTTTTATTAAAATTTTATTCGCTTTTGGGCTAACTTCAAAAGTATAACAACCTTGAGCTTCATTAGCTGTAGCTTTTTCAGTAATTATTGGCCTGACTAAAACAGAAAAAGCAATTCCAAGCTCTTGTTTCAGGGGCTTTGTTATTTTTTCTTTAATTGGAACAATCTTTTCTGGTTTTTTCTTTTCCTCAACCTTTTTAACTTTCTCCTCCTTTGCCTGTTTAACCTCAGGTGCTTTTTTAACTTCTTTCTTCTTCTCTTCTTCTTTTTTCTTTGGTTTTTTCTTAAACCCCGTTAGAAATTTTCTAAAACCTTTTCCTGTCATAAAAATATTTTTAATATATCTAACTCTTGATTGATAAATTTTTCTACCCCTGTTGAATTTCTAAACGGGGTAAAGAATAACATAGGACCTTACGAAAGTACGAATTTGTACTAATAGTACTAATATTCGTATATATTTGTATAGATTAGTAATTTAGTAAGGTTATTTATATTGTTCCCCTATCTTTTTTATTCCCTTAAGAGTGGTTAACAAATAATCTGCTTTTAACAGGCCCAAAATATTCAAACCTGTTACGGGAACTGTTCTCAATCCCTTAATATTCCTAGTGGATTTTATAACGTTTAAGTCCTTCTCAGGCAAGCCAAGAAGGACTTTTATATCTTTTTTATCTTCATTACCCTTAAAAACTAATTTATTTAAAATCTGGACAAATTTTTTAGTTTTAATCTCTGACATAGTTAATTTATCTAAAACATACACTTTTTTTTCTTTAACCTTATCAGAAAGACACATACAAAGTACCTGTCTCTTAACTTTCTTATTAATCTTCTGCGTATAATTTCTGAATTTACTCGGGCCAAAAGTAACTCCACCACCGCGCCAAATCGGTGAACGAATTGAGCCGGCCCGAGCCCGACCAGTACCTTTTTGACGCCAGGGTTTTCGGCCACCACCCCTGACCTCAGATCGGGTTTTAGCATGAGCAAAAGGATGACGCCGATTAGCTAAAAGAGAAATAACAACCTGATGAATCAATTCTGGTTTTGGTTCAACGCCAAAGACCCCAGGATCTAATTTTTCCTGGCCAACTACTTTCCCCTGCTGATTGTGGACAGAGACCTTTAACATATTTATTGCGAAGTAATTTCTAATAATGAATTTCTGGCTCCGGGAACTGCTCCTTTAACTAATAATAAATTCTTTCCTGGAATAACATCTATAACCTCTAAAGTCTTAACAGTGGCCCTTTTGCCGCCCATTCGCCCAGGCATTTTTTTGCCTTTAAAAACCCTGGCCGGACCAGTAGCGCCACTTGACCCGGGCATTCTTAGCTGATCTTTATGACCATGGCTGGCTGGTGAGCCATGAAAGCCATGCCGCTTAACCACGCCTTGAAATCCTTTGCCCTTAGAGGTGCCCACAACCTTTACTTTATCTCCAGACTGAAAAATATCAACTTTAATTTTGTCTCCGAGTTTTAAATCAGTTTTTTTAATTCTGAACTCTCTTAAATATCTATTATATTCTTGATCTTTATTCCCACTTTTTTTTAAATGACCTTTTAAAGGCTTATTACTTTTTTTCTTTTTACCAAAACCTATTTGAACCGCCTGATAACCATCTTTTTCTTTAGTTTTAATTTGTATTACTAAACATGGCCCGGCTTGGACTTTAGTCACCGGAATTACTTTATCGTCCTTAAATATCTGGGACATCTCTATTTTTTTACCTAAAAGAAATTTTGCCATAATTATTATAAAAACCGGGTTGAGGCCAAATTTCTCCGGCCCAGGGCCCGGCTCTGAAAAATTTGCTTAAATTGTCATCTCTTTTAGAGAATTTTGAACCTCAAGATTAAGAGCAAGCTTGATCAAACGATAACCTTTTAAAATTGGTTCACTTTTGACTCCACTCCCCTTTATCAAATCACATTTTTATTTCTACATCTACCCCTGCTGGTAAATGAAGACCGGTCAATGTTTCTAAAGTTTGAGGACTAAAATCAGTAATATCAAGTAATCTCTTGTGAATCCTTTTCTCAAATTGATCCCTTGAATCCTTATGAACAAAAGAAGATCTGAGAACAGTATATTTCTTTTTCTCAGTGGGGAGAAAAATTGGTCCAATAACTTTTGCTCCTGTTCGGGAAATTGCTTCAATAATGCCTTTTAAAGCTTCATCAATTACTCGGTGATCATAAGATTTTACTTTAATCCGAATTCTGGGCTGATATTTAGCCTCTTTCTTCTGTGTTGGTGTTGGTTTTTGTTTCTTGGTTCTTTCTTTAGTCATTACAAAGAACAAATCGGGTACTTGGGTGCTTGGGTGCTTGGGGATTGGTTAACTGGTTTTTCCCTGATTACCTGATTACCCAATTACCTAAATTACTTAACAATTTTTGTGACTACGCCAGCGCCAACAGTTTTTCCACCTTCTCTAATAGCAAATCTTTGCTGCTCTTCTAAAGCAATTTGCTTGTATAATTTAATCTTTAAGTTCAGGGTATCGCCGGGCATGGCCATTTCTGTGCCTTCAGGTAAGGTAGCTTCACCAGTCACATCAGTGGTTCGGATATAAAACTGAGGCTTATATCCAGTAAAAAATGGTGTATGGCGACCGCCTTCTTCTTTAGAGAGAATATATACCTGACCCTCAAATTCAGTATGAGGGGTCACCGTCCCTGGAGCAGCAATAACCTGACCTCTTTCAACATCAGTTTTCTTAATGCCACGCAAAAGAATACCAGCATTATCACCAGCCAGACCTTCTTCTAAAGACTTTCTAAACATTTCAATGCCAGTGACAACAGTTTTTTGAGTTGGTCTTAAACCAACAATCTCTATCTCCTCATTTAATTTTATCTTTCCTCTTTCAATTTTACCCGTAACCACTGTTCCTCTCCCCTCAATTGAGAAAATATCTTCAATTGGCATTAAAAATGGCTTATCCATATCTCTTTTGGGCTCAGGAATATAATTGTCAAGGGCCTCAATTACTTTCATAATCGGCCCACAATGAGGACAGTCTGCTTTACCGCAACCACATTCTAATGCTTTTAAGGATGAGCCTTCAATAATTGGAATCTCGTCACCTGGGAATTCATATTTTTTAAGCAGGTCTTTGACCTCTTCTTTAACTAAATCAATTAATTCTTTGTCCTCAACCATGTCAGTTTTATTCAAGAAAACAACCATTGCTGGAACGCCAACCTGTCGAGCCAAAAGAATATGTTCCCTAGTTTGAGGCATTGGTCCATCAGTTGCCGCAATAACTAGAATTGACCCATCCATCTGAGCTGCCCCAGTAATCATGTTTTTAATATAATCAGCATGACCCGGACAATCAATATGAGCATAATGACGCTTGTCTGTCTCATACTCAACGTGGGCTAAGGCAATAGTAATTCCCCGCTCCTTTTCTTCTGGAGCGTTATCAATTTGGTCAACAGTTTTTTCTTCAGCCTTTTTGCCAATTGATTTTAAACATTTTAACATTGCCGCAGTCAGAGTAGTTTTGCCATGATCAACATGACCAATTGTTCCCACATTAATATGCGGCTTAGCTCTAACAAACTTTTCTTTTCCCGCCATATCAACAACCTCATTTACCCAGCCAAACTTTTTTCAAAAGTTAGGCGAGTTTAATTGCGAATTTATTATTAAATTATTTAAGATTAAACCTCCAAGTTATTAGAAACAAAACTTGAAATTAAATTTTTATCGTATAAATAATAAAGTAATTTAATTATAAGAACCTTTTGCT
>CAZXPA010000005.1:0-22636 GCA_964642485.1 uncultured Gammaproteobacteria bacterium | reverse complement strand
ATAATCTCTTCTTGATTAATAATCAATCGAGGAATATCTTTTTCTTGAATCAGGCTTATCCATTCAAGATAAGCTGGAGAAAAATCTTCCAAACCATTGCCAATGACTGAATTAACTTGATAGCGACGCAAAACTTCAACCAAGCCAGTCAAATGATCAAGCCCGGAATGGCTTAAAATCATTAAATCAATCTGACGATTATTTATCGGAATATACTTATCCAGCTTATAAATAATGCTTTTATCAGGGCCGCCATCAACTAAAATATTCTGCTGCTCAGATGTTTGAATTAAGACAGCATCTCCTTGCCCAATATCTAAAAAAATAACTCTTAAATTCTCCTCAGGAATATTTCCCTTAAGAAAAACAAAACTATAACCTAGAAAAACCAAGTTAATTAATAAAAGCCCGCCAATGATATAAATACCTATGTTAAGTTGTTCTTTTTTCATGTCTTTGAATCCGCCTTAGCCATAAAATAATAAAAATATATAAAATAATTACAAAAATAAATGAAAAATTAGAAATAACAAATGATAAATAAGGAATACTAGAACCAATTTTAGCTATTAAAATCACATAGGTTAATAAGAGCCAGAGAGGATAAAATATAATTTTGGCTAAATAAATATGAATCAAGCCAGCCAAGGCAAAACAAAGGCCTAGGGTCATAATAATTGGCATCATCACCAGGGTCAAGACATTAGCTAAGGGAGCAATTAATGATAAATTACCAAAATAGTATAGAATCAAGGGTAAAACAAAAATCTGAGCGCTTAAACTGGCAGCTAAGTATTGACGTAAGGGAAAAAAATTAAAATTAGGCACTTTTTTAAAGAATTGACTAAATGGTTGGGTAAAAAAGCCTAATCCCAGAACGGCAACAAAAGATAATTGAAAACCAATATCAGCTTTTAAAAGCTTGGGGTTAATCAACAACATTATCGTTGCAGTTAAAACTATTAACCTGCTTCCTGATTGAGGTCGACCAATCTTTTCTCCGGCAATTAAAGCTAAGCCCATAATTGCTGCCCGGATAGCTGAGGCTGGAGCCCCAGCTAAAATAACAAATAAAATAATAAGTAAAAGAGTTGGGTAAAAAGCTTTTTGGCGACGAATCAATAAAACACTGGTAAAGAAAATCATTATTAATTGACAGAGAACTGAAATATGAAGGCCAGAAACAGCTAAGACATGAGCTGTGCCAGATCGAGCAAACCAATCTCTAACCTCTTGAGGCACCTGACGTTTTAAACCAAGTAAAAGAGCAGAAATAAATGCTCCCTGGGGCTCGGTAAAATTAGCGTTAATTAAATCCCTGGTCTTATTTTTAAACCATAAAATCTTTGAGTAGGTTGTGGGCTTAGCTGGCTTTAAAACCTTGATTTTTGACCAAGAACAAAATGAATAAATATCATAACGAGCTAAATATTCATGATAATCAAACCCCTCGCCCAGTTTGCTGGGTGAGGGGCTAATAACCCCTGGTTCTTTTAGTTTACATTCTATCTCTAATAAATCATTGTATTGATAATCAGAATAAAGAGGAACATTTACTAAAACCTTGCCAGACAAAGCCTGATTATTTGTAGTAATATTACCAACTGTCAATTTAATTTTATCAATCCGCTGATCTGGCTCTTTAATTACCTTTCCTTGAAAAACAAGCTTTTGATTATTGTAAAAACTGATATGGTTTTTATTTATCTGGTCAAAACTTGCCTGATAACGCCAGATTCCAAGAATAAAAAAGAGCATTAAAAAAACGACCGGCCAATTCTTTTTTAAAAAAGCCGGCTTAATTAAAAGCCAAAAAATCAAAATAATTAAAAATAAAGGAGGGTAAACAAAAAATGGGAGGGGTAAAAAAGAAGCCAGGCCAATCCCGGCAATAAAACATAAGCAAGACCAGAGAGTTATTTTTGAAACAGCCATAACAAACTATTCCACAGTAACGCTTTTAGCCAGATTACGCGGTTTATCAACATCACATCCACGGAGGACAGCCATGTAATACGCTAGGAGCTGTAATGGAATCGCATTTAAAAGCGGAGTTAAATACCCATTAGTTTTAGGAACGTAAATCACTTCAGTGGCAAGATCTTTAATACCTGTATTTCCTTCAGTTGCTATAGCAATAATATTGCCGCCTCGAGCTTTTACTTCTTCAATATTAGAAATAACTTTTTGATAAATTACATCTTCAGTGTCAGTAGCAATGACTACCACCGGCATATTTTCATCAATTAAAGCAATTGGGCCGTGCTTCATTTCTGCGGCTGGATATCCTTCTGCATGAATGTATGAGATTTCTTTAAGTTTGAGCGCGCCCTCAAGAGCTGTTGGGAAATTAAATCCTCTGCCAAGATATAAAAAGTTGTTGAATTTATAATACTTTTTTGCAAGATTCTTAATACTCTCATTTTGGCCCAATATATATCTTATTTTATCTGGAATCTCAACAAGCGCTTGAATTCGACTCTTGACTTCTTTTTGCCCTACTCTCCCTCGTCTCATTCCTAATAGAATCGCGAGTTGAGATAAAACCGTGACCTGCGAAGTAAACGCTTTGGTTGAAGCAACACCAATCTCCGGCCCTGCGTGAAGATACACGCCAGCGTCAGTTTCTCGAGCAATAGTAGAGCCAACCACATTCACAATACCAAAAACCCTTGCTCTTGCTTTTTTAATCTTGTGCAATGATTCTAAAGTATCTGCAGTTTCTCCTGACTGAGAAATAACAAAATAGGCAGTATTCTTATGTATTGGCGCGCTTTTATACCTAAATTCAGACGCATACTCTGTTTCCGCAGGAATGCCAGCAATATGTTCAAATAAATATTCACCTATAAGGCAAGCATGCCATGAGGTGCCGCAGGCTAAAAACACTGCGCGATTAATATTCGTTAAGAAGTCAAGCCAGTCCTGTATGCCGCCGAGTTGTATTCTATTCTCATTAACCAAGGCGCGTCCTCGAATTGCATTCTCAATTGTTTCTGGCTGTTCAAATATTTCTTTAAGCATAAAGTGATCAAAACCGGCTTTTTCAATCTGTTCTAAATCCCACTGAATTTCCTGTACTTGTTTCTGCACCTTTTTATTTTCGAGATTAGTAATTCTCATGCTGCTACGGGTTAATTTTACTACTTCACCATCATCTAAATACACTACTTTTTTAGTGTGTTCAATTATGGCGGCTGGGTCTGAGGCAAGAATATATTCTCCATTTTTTACCACTCCTACTGCCAACGGGGATCCTTTGCGCGCGCCAATTAATGTATCTGGTTCATGCTTTGATATAATGCCTAAGCCATACGTACCTTCAACTAATGAAAGTGCTTTTTGCACTGCTTTTAATAAATCGCCATTGTAATGTTCTTCTATTAAATGTGATAATACTTCACTATCTGTTTCACTTCTAAATTCATGTCCGCGCTCGCCCAGCCACTTTTTTAACACAATGTAATTTTCAATAATGCCATTGTGAACTACAAAGATATTTTGCTTACAGTCCGGATGTGGGTGGGCATTTACCTCGTTCGGCGGACCGTGAGTACTCCAGCGCGAATGCGCCTCTCCTAAATTGCCCTTTAGCTCTAATTGAGATAGACTTTTTTCTTCTTCGTCTAATCTGCCTGGTTTTTTGAAACAATCAATATTATTTTTTTCATTCATTACGGCAAAACCAAAACTATCATATCCTCTATAAAGGAGACATTTAAGGCCGTTAATGAGAATCGGGGTTGCGTTTCTTTTGCCAATGTAGGCAACGATGCCGCACATATTAAAATCAATTTAACAAATTAACAATTTAACAACTTAACAACTTTATTTATTTGACTTAAGATAAGATTCAATTACTTCATCCAGGTTTCCGTCTAAAATCTTCTCAACTTCACTTGTTTCATATCCAGTCCTTAAATCTTTGACCATTTTATATGGATGAATAACATAAGAACGAATTTGATTACCCCAGGAAGCAGATTTAAAATCGCCGCGCAACCTAGCTTTTTCTTCTTTTTTTTCTGCTTGATAAAAATGATACAGCTTGGTGCGCAAAATTTTCATTGCCCGGTCTTTGTTTTGATGCTGAGATCGTTCAGATTCACATACAGCAGTAATCTTTGTTGGTACATGGGTAAGGCGCACTGCTGATTCGGTTTTTTGCATATGCTGACCTCCGGGACCGGATGATAAAAATGTGTCAATGCGCAGATCATCCGCGTTTATTTCTACCTCAACATCTTCAATCTCTGGTAATACCTCAACTAACGCAAATGAGGTATGGCGCATTTTCTCTGCATCAAAGGGTGAAATGCGCACCAGCCGATGAACGCCTGCTTCGCCCTTTAGCAGTCCGTACGCAAATTCACCTTCAATTGCAATGGTGGTGCTTTTTATCCCCGCCTCTGTCCCTTTTGATTCATTAGTAATATGCGCACCCCACTCCTTATTTTCAACATAGCGCATATACATTCGTTTAAGCATTTCAGCCCAATCTTGCGCATCAACTCCGCCTGCTCCCGCAAAAATGGACATAAAAACATCTTTTCTGTCATACTTTCCTTTTAAAAAGGTGAGTTTTTCAAACGCAAGGAGCTCTTTTTCAATATTTTTAAACTCTTGCTCGATTTCTTGTCGTATGTTTACGGTCTTATCTTTCTCGTCAGCTTTTGCAATTTCTAATAAATCACTGATTGACTTATTAATGCTTTCCCACTTATCAATATCGTTTTTGAGTTTTGAAAGTTGTTTTGATTTTTTTTCTGCTTGTTCTCTGTTTTTCCAAAAATCAGGCTCAGCCATTTCAAATTCTAACTCTTTAATTTTTTGTGCTTTTTTATCAATGTCAAAGATAGTCTCCGATCTTTCGGAGCCTCTTTTTAAAACCCTTTACTTCTAAAATCAATTCTCGCATAACATTTATTAGAAATTAGAAATTAGAAATTAGAAATTTACTCCTGATACTCCTCTAAAACCACCTTAATGGTTTTTTCTTCGCCCTGATGAAAAACTTTTAACTCAACTTCATCACCTGGCTTATGCTTTTGAATCTCTTTAGCTAAAGATTTTTGTTCCGTAATCTTTTGACCATCAACTTCTAGAATAATATCATTTTCAACTAACCCAGCTTTGTTGGCCGGCGAACCTGGAATCACAGCTAAATCAATTGCCCGTCTGCCCTTAATTATCAAAGCACCATAATCAATCGGCAATTTATTTGCCTTAACAATTCGTTCATTAATCAAAATATATCTAATGCCCAAGAATGGCCTGATAATTCTCCCATATTCTTTCACGCTTTCTATTACTTGCTTGGCCTGATTAATTGGAATTGCAAAACCAATTAATTGCCCCTGCCGGCTAAGGGCAGTATTAATACCAACAACTTCACCTTTAAGGTCAATTAATGGCCCACCAGAATTACCCAAATTAATAGCGGCATCAGTTTGAATAACATCTTCTAAAACTTCAGAACTACCCAGGGCATCACCAGCAACAATTCGCCGACTAATCCCACTGATTACTCCCCTGGTTACAGTATTTCGATATTCGCCCAAAGCATTGCCAATAGCAATCACTGTTTGGCCAATTCCAAGCTTGTCTGAATCGCCTAATTTAACCTCTGGTAAATCTTGGGCCTCAATCTTTAAAACCGCAATGTCATTAAATGGGTCCCGGGCCAAAACTTTTGCCTCATATTTTTGACCATCATTAGTAATTACTGTATATTCTGCTTCTTCATCACTAACCACATGTTTATTAGTTAAAACTAAACCATCTTGAGAAGAAATTATAAAGCCAGTTCCTCCACCAACCTGCTGTTTTTCTTTCTGCTCTTCTTGGGGCGGAACTGGGGTTGGGATACCTGGCCCTTTAAACTCAAAATAAAATGGTGAATCAAAATCAAAAAAATCATCAAATGGTGATTCTTGATAACTATAATATTGAGAAACATATTTGCTAACAACAATACTCACCACTGAAGGACTGACCTCTTTAACCACCTTAATCACTCTTTGCTCTTCGCTAATAATAATTGGCTCCAGTGATTCTTTTTGATCAGTCTGCCCAACACCTTCTTCGCCCTCCTGGGCTTGATGAAAAATCTTTTTATATAATAAGGAGTAAAAAAAAGAACCCTCATTATTAGCCATTAAGTTGGTGGCATAAAAACCCGAAACTGCCCCAGCTAAAGCGCCAATAATTAAACTAATCAGAGCAACAACAATGATTGAATGTGACCAATTTTTAAATATAAGTTTTTTTCTTTTCATAAATTAAATTCTTAATTCTATATTCGTCAAATCCTTTATTTTTCGGGCTGTTTTTTTAAACCATTCTTGAGAATAAGGTCTTAATTTCGGCACTTTCCCTAAAGTATTACCTGGCTGAAATTGTTGAAGATAATACTTTTTTGCTCCTTTTATATCTTGAGTAATTTTCAAAATATCATCTTGATTTAACAATCCAGGAATTACAGTAGTTCGAAATTCTGAATCAATCTCTGAACCAATAATAATTTTGACACTTTTTCTTATTTTATTCAAGTCAACCTCAACTCCAGCCATTTGATTGTATTCCCCCTTAATCAGAGGAGCTTTAATGTCCATGGCTAAATAATCAACTAGCTTGTTTTTTATTAAAAAAGCTAATCTTTTTGGGTTTGAACCATTAGTTTCTATGCCGACCTCTAAGCCAATAATTTTTACTTTTTTAATGAAATCCAATAAACCATTTTTGCTTTTGAACGGAACGAGCGGCTCCCCTCCAGTAATCATTACTCCATCTAGCAAATCTTTGTTTTTTTGACAATAATTCAAAACTTCTGATTCATCAATATCTGGTAATTTCTCTGGATTTAAAATTAAATCACGGTTATAGCAAAAAGGACAATAAAAATCACAACCACCAACAAAAACAACTGAACAAACTTTGCCCGGCCATTCATTCAAAGACGTCTTTTGCCAACCCTTAAAAACCATAAAAGTCACGAATAACCACTAATTTAGTGTGATTAGATCTTAAACTCTTTTCTTTGCCTAAATTCCTCTTGTTTACCTTCGTTCCATTGAGATACAGGACGAAGGTAGCCGACCACCCTCGAATAAACCTCGGCCTTTTCTCCGCATTCTGGGCAAGTAAAATGCTCGCCATTTAAATAACCGTGATTGGGGCAAATACTAAATGTCGGGGTCAGGGTAAAATAAGGGAGATGAAACTTTTCAAAAACCTTTTTAATTAAATTTTTAACTGAGTGATAATCAAAAATTCGCTCACCCAAAAAGGTGTGAAAAACTGTACCACCAGAATAGTAAGTTTGTAATTTATCCTGAAGCCGCAAGGCCTTAAAAAGATCCTTATCATAATCAACTGGGAGCTGGGTGGAATTTGTGTAATAAGGGACTTCTTTCCCGGCCGTAATAATTTTAGGATAAACTTCTTTATCTTTCTTTGATAACCTGAAACTAGTGCCTTCTCCGGGAGTAGCCTCTAAATTATAAATGTTTTTTGTTTCTTCCTGATATTTAACCAAACGTTGACGCATAAAATCTAAAACCTCTAAAGCAAACTTTCTTCCTTTTTCCGAGGCAATATTCTCTCCCATAAAATTAAGTAAAGCTTCATTCATGCCAATTAGGCCAATAGTTGAAAAGTGATTAGCCCAATAACGGCCACGTAACTTTTTAATATCAGAAAGATAGAATCTTGAATAAGGATAAAGGTCTTTTTCAATAAATCCTTCTAGAGCCTTTCTTTTTATTTCCAAACTTTCTTTAGCTAAATCCATTAAATGCTCTAATTTAGCAAAAAACTCTTCCTCGGTTTTAGTTAAATAGCCAACCCGGGGAAGATTTATAGTTACCACGCCGATTGATCCAGTTAAAATCCCTGAGCCAAAAAGACCGCCACCGCGATGATGAAGTTCTTTATTATTCAATCTTAATCGACAACACATACTTCGAATGTCCTCTGGATCTAATTCTGAGTTAATAAAATTGGAAAAATAATTGATCCCATACTTAGCTGTCGCCTCCCACATCGGTTTAAAATTAGGATTATCCCAATCAAAGCCCTTAGTAATATTAATAGTTGGGATTGGGAAGGTAAAAACTCTTTGCTTAGCATCCCCCTTCATAATAACTTCATAAAAAGCCCGATTAAACATATTCATCTCCTTTTGAAAATCTCCGTAAACCTCTTTTTGCGGTTTTCCTCCAATAATTACTGGCAGCTTGGCCAAACTTCCTGGTGGAGTCAAATCCAAAGTGACGTTAGTAAAAGGTGTTTGAAATCCTACTCGGGTCGGGACATTGCAATTAAATAAAAATTCTTGCACTGCCTGCTTAGCTTGACGATAGGTTAATTTATCTTTACGGATAAAAGGAGCTAAAAGAGTGTCAAGAGAGGAGATGGCTATTGCTCCTGCAGCCTCACCTTGAAGGCTATAGAAGAAGTTAACTAATTGACCTAAGGCTGTCCGCAAATGTTTGGCTGGATATGAAGAAAGTTTACCAGGAACACCAGTAAACCCTTTAAGTAATAAATCTTGTAAGTTCCAGCCCACACAGTACGGGGCCAAAATTCCTAAATCGTGGATATGGAAATCGCCATTTTCAGCGGCTTCCCTAATTTCTAGCGGATAAATTTTGTCAAGCCAATATTTTTTTGTCGCTCCATTAGAAATATAATTATTTAAGCCTTGTAAAGAATAAGTCATATTAGCGTTTTCTTTGACCTCCCAATCAACTTCTTGTAAATACTGATCAATCATCTCAAGGCTCTCCTTTGTGGCCTTAGCAGCTTCTCTAATTTTTCGGTGCTGTTCTCGGTAAAGAATATAGGCTTTAGCTACTTCAAATAAATCGGCCTGAATTAAAACCTCCTCAACAATATCTTGAACATCTTCAACCCCTAGGACCTTATCCTCAAAACGGCGATTAAGAATTTTAACTACTTGATTGGATAACTTTTGGGCCAGTTTACCATCTTTTTCAGAAACAGCTGTTACCGCCTTATAAACGGCATTGGTTATCTTCTCCTGTTTAAAGGTGACTATTCGACCATCTCTTTTTTTAATTTTAGTTATTTGTTGCTTCATATAAAAATCACGAATGACTACTAATTTAGCTCACCGCGCTCCGATAAATCGGAACTTCGCTCGCTCATTAATCGTTCTAATATTTATTCGTAGCCATTCGAGATAAAATTCGTATAATTAGTGATTATTATATCAACGACTTAATTTGTTTTAAAGCTTCGGGTATAAAGGGTAATAAAATCTTGCCAAAACCAATTAAGGGCTGAGCAATATTTGAGTTATTAAGAAGGGCCAGCCAGCTCTCGCTCAAAGGAAACTTAGTTGAAAAATATAAAACTAGACCTATAAGTAATCCTCCCTCGATAAGACCAAAAACAGCGCCGGCTAAACGATTGAGTATTTTTAAAATTGGGAAGCTAAAAATCTTGTTTATAACCTTAAGTAAAGAAATAATAATAAACTGAGTTATAGCAAAAACAACAAGAAAAGCTAATAAGCGAGCCAAATTTGAATTATCACCCAAAAAAGGTAAAAACTTTAAAGCTAAAGATTCATACCAACGACTGGCCACAAAAACCGCTAGAATAACACCAATAATTCCCCCAGCGGTCCGGATTAAACCATTCCAAAAACCAAACCAAACAAAACCAATCAGAACTAGTAATAAAATTAAGTCAAAAAAGGTCATAGTTTAGGAAATAATACTTCGCCTTGATTAATTTTCTTAAATTCTGTTTTCCCCCATTGGCTTCCTTTGGCTAAAGACTTTTTCTTCTCCTGGCCAAGAAGACCCAGACATTCAAAAATCTGATTACTTTTCTCTGGCATAAATGGCTGGATTAGCCAAGCTAGATGACGTAAGCTCTCAAGTAAATTATACAGGACTTTTCGGTACTTCTCAACATCTTGTCTAAATAAATTCCAGGGTTCTTCCTGGTCAATATATCTGTCACAAAAAGTAATCAAATCACAAATACTAGCTAAAGCTACTTCAAATTTCAATTGATCAAGAGACTCCCGGTAGGCTCGCCAGATTAAAGCTGTCTTTCGCTTAAACTTATAACTGGTCTTTGGCGGTGGAGAAAACTTCTTTTTACTTTTTAGAGCCAGGGTTAAAACACGCCTAAGTAAATTGCCCAAACCATTAGACAGGTCTGCATTATATTTATCATAAAATTTAGACTGAGAAATATCACCATCCTGACCAAAGGGAAAAATTGAAAGCAAGAGCCAACGTAAAGCATCAGCTCTAAAGGTCATGGCCATTTCTTCGGGGTCAATAATATTACCCAAGGATTTACTCATCTTTCTCCCTCCAATAGTAAAAAATCCATGAGCATAAAGTTTTTTTGGCAAAGGGGCTTCTAAACTCAATAAAATAGCTGGCCAAATCACGGCATGGAATCTTAAAATATCTTTACCAATTAATTGAACTGTTGGCGGCCAGTCCTTAGGCCATTTTTTAGACTGACCTTTCCAGCCAACACCTGACAAATAATTTAATAAAGCATCAATCCAAACATAGATTGTTTGTGAATTGTCCCAAGGAACAGGAATGCCCCATTCCACTTTTTCTCGTGAAATAGCCAAATCTTCTAATTTTTCTGACTTTAAAAATCCCAAAACCTCATTCCTTCTTTCTTCAGGTTCAATTACCCATTTATTATTTTTAATAAGTTTAAGTAAAGGCTGCTGGAAATTAGACAATTTAAAAAAATAACACTCTTCAGAAAGAGTAATTGCTTTTTTTTGGTGAATCGAGCACTTACCATTAACCAATTCTTTAGCTGTATAATATCTTTCGCAACCAATACAATAAAGTCCTTTATAGGTGCCCTTGTAAATTAATTTCTTATCTCGAAGTTTTTTAAAAACCTGAACAACCATTTTCTCATGCTCTGAATCAGTCGTTCTAATAAACCTATCATAAGAAATTTTTAAAGTATCAAAAACTTCTTGAAATCTGGCCGAATTTTGATCACATAACTTCTGAGGGGTGGTATTCTGTTTTTTGGCTGCCTGAGCTATCTTCTGCCCATGTTCATCTGTCCCGGTTAAAAAGAAAACCTTTTCACCTTTCATCCGATGCCAGCGAGCTAAAACATCAGCAGCAATAGTGGTATAAGCACCACCAATGTGCGGCTTGGCGTTAACATAGTAAATTGGCGTAGTGATATAGAATTTTTTCATTTTAAATTATTTAACACCCGATGTTTTCCCGTCGCTTCACTCCTCCTCAACATCGGGTGTTGGAGGAGGGGGTTGATATAACTATAACAAACTCACCTTTAATCGTGTCTTTATTAAGCTGATTAATCACCTCTGTAATGGTTCCTCGGTAAACAGTTTCAAACTTTTTGGTTAATTCTCGGCAAACAACTATTTTTTTATTCAAACCTAATTCTTCTAATTTCCTTAAGGTCTTTATAATCCGATAAGGGGACTCATAAAAAACAGATGTTATTTTACTATCAACTATTTCCTTTAATATCTTTTCTTTTCTTTTCTTCTGGGGTAAAAATCCGTAAAAAATAAATTTATCAGCAGGGAATCCACAAACACTCAAGGCGGTAGTTAAAGCTGAGGGGCCAGGAATTGGAACAACAATTACTGATTGCCGATGGCCTGCCCCGTAGGGAGCTTGCTTTCTTTCGGGGTTGATTACTGATTGCTTAATTATCTGACTGATTAATTTATTCCCCGGGTCAGAAATACCTGGAGTACCAGCATCTGAAACTAAAGCTAAGTCTTTGCCTTGTTCAAGTAATTTAAAAATCTGGTTAAGTCTGCTAATCTTTGAATGCTGGTGATAACTAAGTAAAGATCTTTTTATCTTATAATGATCTAAAAGTTTTTTTGTCTGGCGAGTATCTTCACAAAGAATCAAGTCTACGCTCTTGAGAATCTCTAACGCTCGTAATGTAACGTCTTTGAGGTTTCCGATTGGGGTGGCAACGATATATAATTTCATTTGAACATTTTAACATTGGAACATTTGAACATTTATTTTAAAATATTTCCTTATCTGCCAAAGGCAGAGAATGTTATCATGTTCTCATGTTCTCATGTTGTAATGACTTTACTTAACTGGCAAGCCAAATGGTGGTTCACCTCTTTTGCTGCCCGTTTTTTTGATCAAAGGAGGTTTAAGAACAACCACTGGAAAATGATAAAGAGTGGCCAGCTCTTCAATGTTTAAAATACTTATTTTCTTCTTGAGCCAGCTAATAGTTAAAAACTTTGTTATTTTTTTAATTATTCTTCTAAAGCCCCGTACTTCAACCTGCCAGAAGCGAGCTCTTTTTTTGTAAGCAGCAGCAATAGCTATTTTTCTGGCTTCAATTCGTCGGCGGACAACTGCTTTATCATCTCGCTGCTTAACGGTTTTCTTCTTATCCGGCTCTAAACCATTCATATCTAAAGTATTAACTGAATTAAAAGCGCTTAAAACACCAATTATTCCTCGATCCCTACTAAAGGCCTGTTTTTTGGCTAAATAAATTAATCTAATTTTAGTGTCAAAAGCAATTTTAGATATTTTTGCTTGGATACTTTCAATAACTCTTTTTTCTCCTGGCGAAAGAGGTTTTTTTTCTTCTTTTTTTTCCTCTGAAGAAATGTCTGCCGAAAGGCCAAAAACGTCTGAAAAGAAATCTGATAATCCCTGCCCAATCTTAACTAGCGCCCCCAAGCTCTTATCTGCCAATTCTTGAGGAGCCGCCCTGCTTCCCATTAATCCTGCAACAATTTCTTCTCCTTTCTTTTTTAATTCTGAGCCAATTGGCCTGATAATAAATTGTATCCAGACCTGTTCGTCCCTTTGTAGTTTTCCTAAAATTTCCAAAAGATCAATCATTGGATCTTTTAATTCCTTGGTCAAAGTATGCTCAAAATTAGGATAAGTTCTAATTGGATAGGGGTTCTTGTTATAGAGCTTAAGGTCAGTTCCCCAGAGATCATATTCTTTGTCTGGGAATTTAACTGGTGAGGCTTTAGTATAATCTTCAAACTCAGAAATTTCAACCCCCGGGTAAGTAGCATAAACTGCAGCCTCAATTAAGTCACGATATTGGATTGGGGCATAAATAAGAAATTGGATTTGCCCTTCCAAACTGATTATCTCTAAGGAAACATCTAGCTGGGTTTGGCCGAGAATGTATTTTTCATGTAAACTGGGTTTAACTTTTATCCCGGCCAGATGAGAAAATAATCTTTCAACTGCTTCAGGTCCTTGTTGGTTATCTCTGGGAACATCAATTGCTAATAAAACATACTTTTGAGTAGCTAAATATCTGCTTCGTATATGTTTCGACCAGTGTTTCCAAATTATTCGGCAGATAAAATAGAAAACTAAAAGGACAATAATAAAAATAAAAACCCGCTGAACAATAGTATAATAGGGTCCCTCAAGTAAGTATGACAAAAAATTTAAATCAATGGTAATATTCATACATTAATCATTATAACATTAGAACATTGTAACATTTGAACATTAAATTTTTACTTAGCAAAACTTTTTTTATTTTTATGTTCTCATGTTTTCATGTTAACATGTTCTCATGATTTTATAAACCCTCCTCCCCCAATTCTTCTAACAATTTTTTTTGCTTTTTAGTTAAGTGCTTAGGCACCTTAATCTTGATTTTAACTATTTGATCGCCCCTGCTCCGAGTTTTAGCGGCCAAGCCTCTTCTAATAATTAAACGGGGAACACCTTTTTCTCTTAACCGAAATTCTTGGCCTGATTGGGTGCCAGCTGGGATTTTTAATTTTACTGAGCCATCTATGGTCTTGATTTCTATCTTATCACCTAAGACAGCCTGAGAAATGGAAATTTCTTGTTCTGAAAAAATATTATTATCTTGACGCTTAAATTCAGAATCTGCTCGAATCAAAACTGTTATATATAAATCCCCTGGCCGAGCCCCAATTTCTCCAGCCTCACCTTGCCCAGAAATCCTAATTGATTGTCCTTGATTAATCCCGGCGGGAATCTTTATTTTTATCTCTGAAATCTTTTTTATTCGCCCTTGGCCCTGGCAAGTCTGACATTCTTTTTCAGAAATTCTCCCTTGACCCCGGCACCTTGGGCAAACCGTGGTTGTTTGAAAAGCGCCGAAAAAGGTTGAGCGCGACTGGACAACTTGCCCCTGACCCTGACAAGTCTGACAAATAACAAATTTACTGCCTGGATCAGCTCCGGCCCCATCACACTTTTTACACTTTACATATCGGCCTAATTTAATCTTCTTTTCTGTGCCAAAAATTGCCTCACGAAAATCCACGCTTAATTCTACTTCAATATTCCGGCCTCTTCGATACCCGGGTTCTCTTCGAGCCCGACTAAAGCCAAAAAAATCTTCAAAAAGATTACCAAGATTACCAAGGCCAAGATCTTCAAAATCAATTCTTGTCCCACTACTTTTCATGGCCTCAGCCCAACTAGCCCAATCACGAAAACCGTCAAAACCACTAAATCCACCCTGAGCCTGAGCCTGAGCAAAGGCTGGACCATATTGGTCATACATTCCTCGCTTCTCAGAATTAGAAAGTGTTTGATAGGCCTCATTAACCTCTCTGAACTTCTCAGTACTACCACCGGCTTTATCTGGATGATATTTTTGAGCTAATTGGCGAAAGGCTCTCTTAATCTCTATATCTGAAGCGTTTTTATCAACTCCTAAAATTTTGTAGTAATCTTTGTCAGGCATGACTATTTATGTTTATTAAAAAACGGGAGTGCAGGGAATTGAACCCCGGCCTACTCTTTTGGAGAGAGTTATTCTACCACTAAACTACACTCCCAGATGAGCTATTTTGTTTCTTTGTGAAGAGTGTGTTTTCGGCACCAACGACAATATTTCTTAAGTTCCAAACGCTTTTTAACCTTTTTTTTATTTTTTCGAGTATAATAATTTATCCGGTGACATTCAGAACATTCTAATTTTATTAAATTATCCTGAGACATATTTTATTTTTATCTTCTATTAATAGCCTGAGGTCGGACTCGAACCGACGACCGACGGTTTACAAAACCGTTGCTCTACCAACTGAGCTACCCAGGCATTTAAAAATGGGTGGGGCAGGATTCGAACCTGCGAAGGCACATAGCCGGCAGATTTACAGTCTGCTGCATTTGACCGCTTTGCTACCCACCCGAAAAGCTGGGAGGGAGGCTCGAACTCCCGACCCCGAACTTACCATGTTCGTGCTCTACCAACTGAGCTATCCCAGCATCTTTTTTTCTTTAATCTTATTTTTAACAAATTCTATCTTATTTCTTAAAAAAATCAAGCCTTTTTTAATTTTTGGTTTTGCTTTTCTCTTTAAAAAATCAAACCCTTGGACTATTTTTATCCCTGCTAGTTTAGTCCCTTTTTTGCAGTGAAGTTTAAGGACATCTAATTTTGTTTTCAATTTATAATTCAACTCCCCTATTTGACGGCCAATTTTTCTTTCTAATAAATCTCTTTTTGCTTTAGCGATTCTTTCTTCTGGGAGCTGAGATAAGTCAATGTTAGCCAAGGAAAAAAATTTTCTAGCGATAATAAAAATAATGCCTCCCAAAGAAAACAAAATAATCAGCAATAGCAAAATGTTTATTATCATAAACGACGATCCTTGCTATCAAAAATTAAAACTTTGTTTTTGACTACTTCGGCTACCCCTTTAATTGCTGGGGGCAAAATCTTTCTTGGATCATATTCCCCTGGCTTTTTTTTAAGGGCTTGAACTAAACCTCTTCTAAAGGCCATCCTAATCTCGGTATCAATATTTATAATTCTTATTCCTAAAGCAATGGCTTCTTTGATTTGGCCCTTTGATATTCCTGAAGCTCCATGTAAAACCAAGGGGACGTTAACCTTTTTTTGAATCTCTTTTAATCTTGACAAAAAAAGTCTGGGCACCCCATGCTTCATCTTATAGAGACCATGAACATTGCCAATCGCTACTGCTAGGGTATCTATTTTTGTTTTTTTAACAAATTCTTGAGCCTGATCAGGATCAGTTAAAAATTCTTTTGGGCTATTAATGAATTTAACATATTCCTGTTTCTTTTTAACAACCCGTCCTAATTCTCCCTGGACCCAAACCTGGTGACGATGAGCATATTTAACCACCTTTTTAGTTAAGGCCACATTTTTATTAAAGGGTAAGGCCGAAGCATCAATCATAACTGAAGAAAACCCTGCTTTAACACATTCCCTCACATCAAAAAATGTTTTTCCATGATCAAGGTGGAGAACAATTGGGAGATTCTTGGCTTGATTTTTAGCAATTGTTTGAATAATCTGGGCGATTGCCTTAATGCCAGCATAATTAAGAGTTGTTGGGGTAACCTGAATAATTATTGGAGACCTAACTTGCTTTGCTCCTTCAACAATACCTAAAGTTATTTCTAAATTAAAAGTATCAAAAGCTCCTAAGGCATATTTCCCTTTTTCTGCTTGTTGAATAAGTTTTCTAAGATGAACCAACATACCAAAATTCTCAAAATTTTCGAGCCCAAAGGGCGAAATAAAATTTTGTTAGATATTTTGAGTACCCCCTTCTTTTCGCGCAAGCGCGCAAAAGGAGGGGGTAAAGGTTTTGTTGCCAAATTTTGTTTGTCCTTCGACCAGCTCAGGACTCCAAAATTTAGACAAAACCCTTTATAACATTAACTCGCACATTTTTACAAATTCGTCTGCCTTCAAGGAAGCTCCACCAACCAAAACCCCATCTATTGTTTCTTGGCCAATAAACGATTTAATAGTAGCTGAATCAACACTTCCGCCATAAATAATCCGAATATTACTACGGACAATTGGGAGGGGGAAGAGATCAATCATCCGTTGATGAATTACCTTGGCCATGTACTCTGCCTCCTTTGGAGTAATTGCCCGGCCTGAACCAATCACCCAAACTGGCTCATAAGCAAGCACGACCTTCTGGTCAGATTTTAAATTAATACCTTCTAAAGCCTTGGAGGCCTGAGTAACAACAACATGTTCTTTAAGCCCTTGACGTCTTTGTTCCATGGTTTCACCCAGGCAAATTACGGGAATTAGTTTTGCTTTTAAAGCTGCTTTAACTTTTTTATGAACCATTTCATCTGTTTCCCCTAAGTTTTGCCTTCGTTCTGAATGTCCGAGAATGACATAACTACAACCTAATTCTTTCAACCGCATTGGAGAAATCTCACCTGTAAATCCACCCTCTTCCTCCCAAAAACAATCCTGAGCTCCAGATAATAAAATATCTTTTTTAGGCCCAAAGATCTTAGAAGCCTCGGGCAGACTCATAAAAGGTGGACACAAGACTATATCAAAATCAGCTGATTTTCTACCTTTTTTTATTTTCTTAAGCTGATTTAAAATATTCTTAGCCAGAACCTTCGTTTCCTTAAAAGAAAGATTCATTTTCCAATTAGCAATAATGATTGGTTTTTTTGCCATAATTGTCGAAATTTACGAGTTATGAAGTAAAGATTTTGTAGCTGAAAAATCTTCGCCCTTCAGACTCGATTTTGTCAGACAAAACTCTTTAAATTAGAGCAATAACTGAAATAACGCCCAGGGTGCCTAAGGTCACTACCAAACCAGCTATCACCACTCCCAAAAATATCAATCCCAGACTCCGCCAATAAGGAATCCCAAAGACAAAGGCCGCCACTGTTCCAGTCCAGGCACCAGTAAATGGCAAGGGAATCGCTACTAATAAGATTAGGGCTAAATCTCCGTAAAGAGAATATTTTTTATAAAATCGCTGACGGGTTCTATTAAACAACCAATTAAAAAATCCATTTATTAACTTACTTTTTTTCATTAAATAGCCAGCTAAATTTTTCCAAAACCAAAGCAAGAAAAAAATCGGTATCATATTCCCTATCCAAGCTAAAAAAAGAGCTTTAAACGGAGCCAAATGAAAAACGCTAATTGCTACGGGGATAGTTCCCCTTAATTCATTAATTGGTGTTATCGCCAGTAAAATTGTCTTTAATTCAGGCCCCATAGTAATTCATTTGAGCATTGGAACATTTTAACATTGGAACATAAGAAATTTTTGCTCTGCAGAAATTTCTTTCCTTGCCTGCCGCCGGCAGGGAATGTTCTCATGTTATCATGTTATAATGAAGATGTCCACCAAATAAGATTTTTCACCTCTTGAAATCTATGTTCATCTGTGGCTGCCCCTAAGACTATTATTACTAACTGATGACCCTGATAATTACTTAAACCAGCAAAGCAATAACCGCTTTCTTCCAAATAGCCAGTTTTTGCCTCAATTGAATCAATAAAACTATCAAAAAGCTTATTTGTATTCCAAACCCGTCGATAGCCTCTTTGACCATTTGATTCTAAAACCTGAAAATCATAAACCCTTGTCCTTAAAGCTTTTCTGACTTCATCTTTTTTCATTGCTTCGAGTACTAGTTTAACCAAATCATCAGCAGTTGAAATATTCTGGACATCTAGCCCAGTCGGATCCATAAAACGGGTATCAATCATGCCTAAAGATTTGGCTTTTCCGTTCATTAAATCAACAAATGTTTTTCCTTCTTGAGAATCAGTTAAACGTGCCAATATTCTCATGGCATCATTAGCTGACTTAATCAGGCCAGCAAAAAAAACATCCTTAATTTTTAAACTCTGGCCAGGTTTAATGTTAAGATCAGCTGGTTCAACTTCACTATCTGACTCTAAGCCGTTAACCAAATCCTCTGCTTCAACTAAAACTTCTTCATCCCATTCCTTGGTTTTGTTTTCTAAAAAAACTATGGCGGTCATTAATTTAGTAATGCTAGCAATTGGTAAAACTTTTTCTGGATTTTTAGTAAATACAGTCTCTCCTATTTCTAAATCAACAACTAGAGCACTCTCAGCAGTTAGTTTTGGCCCCAAAGAAGCAGGAAAACTTATTTCAGGAGAATCTTTGTTAATCGCCTGATCTAAAAAAACTGCCTGATTAAAAACAGGGGCTGAAGATAAGAGAAGAAGTGTAACTAAAATAAATGTTATCATGTTCTAATAAACTTACCTATTTTATACAAACAATACCAGGTTTTAGAGAACGGCATGTCAAACGTCCCCGGATAAGCGACAGGCTGCCCTCCGAAACTCATTTTAAATCGAGTCAAGCCCGGCCATTTTTTCTCATCAATCCCCCAAAAATCATAGAACTGATAACCCTGTTCTTTTGCCTGTCTAATAACTTCCCAATGAAGCAAATGAGGGGCCATTACCTGTCTTTTTTCTCTTGAAGAAGCGCCATGAACATAGGTTACGGTTTGGCCGAAAAAGATAAGTAAATGAATTGCTAAAACTTTATCCTGATATTTAGCTAAATAAAGTTTAGCAAACTGAGAATCAGCTCTCAAAAGCTGGTGATAATAATTATCTGGATAAGTTTTGAATTTTTCTCGCTTAGCCGTTTGCTGGAGTAAATCTAAAAATAATTCAACATCTTTCTGATTCCTGCTTTCAAATATTTTTATTCCGTGTCTTTGAGCCAGGCGGATGTTATACCTAGTCTTTGAATGCATTTGAGATAAAATCCTTGATTCTGATTTCCTTAAATCCAGAATTAGAATTTTTGGAGGCTGAACAGGCCAGGCAGCGACCAGCCTAAACTTTAAACCGTAAACCTTAGACAAGACACCTTTATTTAATGGTTCTATTCGCCAGAATATTGCATTTTCACCTTTGGCAATTTCTTTTATTTCTTTAATCAATAATTCTAATATTTTTGATTTTGAATCCCGGCTTGCTGGAATGAGCGGCCCTCGAGGACAATAAAGATAATTTTTGCCTAAAGGTAGGTTATGTTTAACAACTAAAGCCTGGCCAATAATCTGGTTGTTATTTTTAATTCCTAAGCGCCAAACTTTTCTGCCTAATTTTTCTTGAAAATCCCCCCATTGCCAAGATTGCAAAAATTGACCTTTGTTAGTAATAATAAAATCATTCCATGTTTTTTGACCTGCCTTACCGGCAGGCAGGCTAAAAATCTCAATCACTTGCATAACTTTCATTTTAACAAAAAAATAAATAAGTGATAAGAAGTATAATAGGCCGGATTAACCGGCCTATCTTTTAACTTAAAGGCATATTAGCTTAAACAGATTAAACCGTCCTTTTTAAAAGCCCCAGAAAAATAAAAAATCTTCTAAAGAAATAATAACAAAATTCTTTTAAAAAGTCAACCTTTAGCGGCTTTTAACCAGAGAATAAACTTTTTGTTGAAAGGTTTTCATTCTTTAATCTTAACATGAAAGCATTAAAAAAACTATCGAAACCAAAGCCCGATAGTAGCTAAAATACTTTTATATCAATTAATCAAGCCCCTATCTTAATATAAGTAAAAGATAAATCACAACCATAATTAAAATGAAGATCAAAATTAAAATTCCTTCTTTTGCTTTCATGGTTAATCTATCTAAAAAGCCTTTTTAAAAATCCAGGTTTTTGTTTCCTCTTGCTAAAGATAAAAATATAAAGGATCTCTAATAAAGCCAAAGTGTTAATCACTAAAAGAGCAATGAACCACCATTTATCATTAAGTCGAGCCGCCTTCCATAGGGCAACACCTTTCCAGGGAATAGTCCATAAAAGGATCAACCAGAGAATCCAGGGAGTTTGAATTAAAAGCTGCTCCATAATTCTTATTTATTTAAATAAATAGTCTGAGTTGGATAAGCCATTGAAATCTCTTGTTTTTCAAAAGTGTTCTTAATTTTAAAAAGTATTTCCTGATGAGCGTCCCTATACTTCAAATAATCAGGAGTTTTTAGATAATAAATAACTTCAAACAAAAGAGCTGAGTCGCCAAACTCTGTAAAATGCACCCGATCAAAACGAGTTGATTCCACTGATTCAATTATCTCCTTTACTATTTTAGGGATCTTTTTTAATTTACTTGTCGGGGTTTCATAGGTGACACCAAAAGAAAAAGTTGCTCTTCTCTCTTTCATCTTTTTAAAATTTTGAATCCGAGCGGAGGTTAACTCTTGATTGGAGAAAACGATCTCTTCGCCTTGCAAAGCTCTAATCCGGGTAGTTTTAATACCAATCTTTTCTACCACCCCTTTATGCTTACCAACAATAATAAAATCTCCAGGGACAAAAGGCTTATCAAAATAAATGGCAAAGGAAGAAAATAAATCACTTAAAACATTTTGCAGGGCCAAAGCCACAGCCACCCCGCCAATACCCAGGCCAGCAATTAAAGAAGTAACGTTAACCCCTAAATTAGATAAGATTAAAAGAACACCAATAACCCATAAAACTCCTTTTGATATTTTCCCAATTAAACTAATCGCTGTCTTAGTGCCTCTTTCTTTTTCCTTGCCCAAACCCTTTTTAACAAGATAGTCAATAAAGATCTGGACCGCAATGATTGCTTGATAAACAACCCAAACAATCAAAATCAGGTTGATTGCTTTTTTCAAAAAACCGCTTATGGTTAAAAACTGAAGAGCCAGGTAAAAAGCCAGAAATGAATAAAAAGGTGGTTTAAGTGATTGAACAATCTGAATTAAGGCATCGTCAATATCGGTTTTTGTTCTCTTAGCAATTCTTTTTAGACGTTTTAAAACAAATCTCTGGAACCATTTGAAAAGTCCGAGAAACACTCCAAAAGCAATAATCGCTAACAAAAAATCCTTTAGTGTATTACCGGCCAACTGGTACTGTTCTAAAGCTGATAACTGTCTTTGAATAATGTTTTTTCCCAACATAATCTTATTTTAAGATAACAGTTCAAAAATATTAATCAAGAACCACTAAAGGAGAGCCGGCCTCCTCTTTCAATGTTATGTTTATCAACAAAGCCAGCATTAACTTCTAAAACATATTGAGCTGGCCTTGAAGGACGATATACTTTAAGGAATAATTCCGGTTGCAAATTTTTATCAATCTCAATAATTTCCAAATCCTCATTGACCCAAATAATATCTATTGGGAACTTCATCCCTTCCATCCAAAAAGGATATCGCCCGGGCTTTTTAAAAACAAAAAGCATTCCTTGATTATCTGGCATTTCTTTTCTGCCTGAAAGTCCTTTTATTCGCTTGCCCGGGGTATCTGCTGTTTCAACCATTAGTTCAAGATCATTAATTTTCAGCAAAAAAAGCTGACTTCCTTCTTTAGCTTCCTGATTGAAAATACTTATTTTATCTTTCAAAAAAAATAAGCTTCCTAAAAGGACAAAAAATATGAAAATACTGCTCAAGACCAAATTTTTATTCACCCCGTTAGAAATTTTCATAGATTTTTACCAAAAAAGCTCCCTTTAGAAATTCTAATTATTATAGAATTTCTAACGGGGTTCATATCCTAAAGAAGGAGCCAGCTTAAAATTGAATCAAAATACAAATTTTTGGAACTTCCTCGCTGTCCCTGACTATAATTCTTTTAATCGTTAAAGTAGCAGTTGCCTTTTTATCTTTTTCTTTTTCTTTTCTTGGCTGGTTTTCTTTTCTTCACAACTCTTTTCTTGGCTGGTTTTCTCTTCTTTGCTGGTCTTCTCTTCTTTACAACTCTTCTCTTCTTGGCTGGTTTTCTTTTCTTGGCTGGTTTTCTTTTCTTCACAACTCTTTTCTTGGCTGGTTTT
>CAZXPA010000004.1:16713-24583 GCA_964642485.1 uncultured Gammaproteobacteria bacterium | reverse complement strand
TGAGAACATAAATAATTTTTATATGATAAAGATTATATTCTTTGTCTGCTAACAGAAGAGAATGTTCAAATGTTGAAATGTTCAAATGTTCAAATGAGTTTTGTTCCAATGTTAAAATGTTAAAATGATTTGGTATGTCTTTAGGACGAGGTTTAGGGTCCTTAATTCCAGCTAAAACAATTAAAAAAGTAGACAAAGAAATTTTAGTTAGTACTGGCGAACAAGTTTTACAAATCCCGATTGAACAAATTGAGCCTAACCCAGAGCAACCAAGAAAAAATTTCTCTCATTTGGAAATGGAGGAATTAATTAATTCCATTCGCGAGTATGGGATTATTCAGCCCTTGATTTTAACCCGAATCAGTCAGAATCAATATCAGATAGTTACTGGGGAAAGACGTTGGCGAGCAGCTAAAGTCTTAGAATCAAAAACTGTTCCCGGCATTATTCGTTCAGTTAAAGATAATGAAAAATTAGAACTTTCTCTTTTAGAGAATATTCAAAGAAAAGATCTTAATCCAATGGAAAGAGCCAGGGGCTATCAACGTTTAATTGATGAATTTGATTTAACTCAGGAAAGAGTTGGGCAAAAATTGGGCAAGGCTAGAGCAAGCATTGCTAATACTCTGCGGCTTTTAACTCTCCCAGAGCCGATTCAAAAGGCAATTGAACAAGAAAGGATTACTGAAGGACATGCTAAGGCCCTGCTTTCAGCTGAGGACGAAGAAAAGCAAAAAGCTTTATTAAAAAGAATTTTAGGTTTGGGTTTAACTGTTCGGGAAACTGAAAAAATAGTTTCTGGGAAACGGGTTAGAAAAAGCATTGAATTAGATGCCCGCTTTTTAGAAAAAGAACGGTTCCTGGCCGAGTCCCTGGGGACAAAAGTAAAAATTATCAAACAAAATAAAAAGATTAAAGTTATTATTGAAACTTATAGTGATCAAGAATTAGATGAATTGATTAAAAAAATAATAAAGAAGTAAAATTGCTGATTGTTGATTGCTAATTGTTAAGCGGGCTTTGATTTCTTCCATCAACAATCAACAATAAACAATTAACAATCAATCATATGGCTGTTGAATCTAAAAGAAAACAAAATGAGCCTTTAAATGTTTTTCTTAGAAAGTTTTCTGAGCGGGTTAAGCGCAGTGGAGTTATTAACCAATATAAGAAGAAGAGGTTTTATGCTAAGCCAAAAAGCAAAAAATTAAAAAAGCAAGGTGCTTTATTACGGAAAAAACGGACTGAAAAAATGACTTTTTTAAGAAAAATTGGTAAAATTAAATAAAGATCGGGTACTTGGGTACTTGGGTACTTGGGTACTTAGGCAATTGGGTAATCAGGTAATCAGGAAATCCCAATTAACCAATCCCTAATCCCTAATTAACCAACCATGGATTTATTAAAGACAATAGAGAAGGATTTTCAGGAAGCTATAAAGGCAGGAGAACCTGTACATTTAAACGCTTTAAGGGGTTTAAGGACTGCTTTGCATAATAAAGAGATAGAACTTCGGCCCAAAGAAAAAGAATTAACAGATGAAGTTGTGATTGAAGTAATCAGGCGGGAAATTAAAAAACGGAAAGAAGCAATAGAAATGTTTAAAAAAGGTGAACGTTTAGAATTAGCTGAAAAAGAAAAAAGAGAGCTGTTGATTTTAAATCAATACTTGCCAGAAGACCTATCAGATGATAAAGTAAAAGAAGTAGTTTTAAAGGCAATTAAACAAGTTAAGGCTGTTGGCCCGCAGGATTTTGGTAAAGTAATGGGCAAAGTAATGGGCCAAATTAAAGGCCAGGTTGAAGCAAGCAAGGTACGTGAGATAGTTCAAGAACAATTAAACAATTTAACAACTTAACAGTTAAACAAACTTAGCTGTGGTTAGGAAAAATAGAAAAATTTTTTATAGCCTGACTTTATTGTTTGTTATTTTACTATTTTGTTATTTTGCTAAATTGAGCCCTGTTCAGGCTCAAGTATTTGGCAATGAGCAATTAACAAATTTTGGCCAGGTTGTTGGCTATGGAGAAGCTGGGTTACCAGAGATAATTGGTCGAATTATTAAAGCTGTTCTAAGCCTTTTAGGACTAATAGCCGTAATTATTATAATTATTGGTGGTTTTATTTGGATGACTTCTGGCGGAGCGTCAGAAAAGGTTGAAAAAGCGAAAAAGATTATTTCAAGCGGCCTGGTTGGCCTTTTAATTATTGTTTTTGCCTACGCCCTTGTCAGCTTTATCATGAGTAGATTAACGGGAATAACTGGACCAGTTGCCGACGGACAAGGATGTACGCCAGGGCTTTGTTGTGGATTTGGGGTTCGTTGTGATACTGAGGGCAATTGTGCAATCCCAGATCCTAGTTGTTCTCCTCCACCTGACGCCTTTAAGATTAAAAAGATTGAAACAACTCATGGCGGCTTAGAGCAGAATTATCATCAGGATGTTTATCTTTGTTCAGCTGTTCAGCCAAAATTTAATCATTCAGTTGATGGACAAATAATTGAGGACTTAGAAACAGCCGGGGATTTAAGAATTGAAACCGGGGCAAGCCCGGTTAGTGGTAGTTGGCAAACCAGAAATAATATTATTATTTTCAAACATCCTGACCTTTTTGATCCTAATACTTCTTATGAGGCTTATTTCCCCAAAGCAATTTCAGACACTCAGGGAGAATTTCTTCAAGTCTGTTTAGCTGCTGGCGATTGTATTGACGTTGGCAGTTATTTTCTTTGGAATTTTATGACTGGGACAACTGTAGACATCATCCCGCCAGAAATTATTTCTACTTATCCAATTTTTGACCAAAGTGATCCTGATTATCCAGATCAAAATGTTTCCAGAAAACCAAGTATTGAGGCTAGTTTTTCTGAGCCAATTGATATGACCACAGTAGCTGATGAAAATAATTATCCAATTGAAACAAATATTTGGCTGGCCAGGTTAGATGGTCAGGGGGGGGCGGTAGTTGAAACTTTGGCTAAGGAGATTTTTGAAGTTCAAGCAATTGGCGATGGATTTAGAATTTCTTTAAGAGACGAAAATTTATTACAAGCATTTACTTGGTATCGGGTTCATGTTGAGCACGTTGAAGACCTTTGTTTAAATGAAATGGCTGAGGCAGTTGAATGGGAGTTTCAAACCAATGATCAAGCGCCAGGAATTAGTTTTTGGCATCCCACAGGTACTTTGGTTTGTCCGGACACTAATATTAGTGTGACTTTTGGCACTCAGATGTATGACAACTTAGTTAGGTTTGAAATTAGTGGCGGGGGTGATAATTTTGATTTTGAGATGCGACCAAGTGAATTTGACTCTCCTTATGAAAAAATAGTTATTGGTGGAGTTTTTAGAGTAGATGATCCAGGTGATCCAGTTAATAATCATTTTAGAGTTTTTACTTTTGACCCGGATAATAATTTACAAAATAACACAGATTACAGTGTTACTATTTCTACTGATTTGGTTATTGACCAACAAGGGAATTTGCTTTCTGGCAACTGGGATTTTACCACGGCCACACCTGAAGACTGTCTTTGTTCTCCTCAAATTTCTCATTTAAACCCAGCTCAAGGAGCAAGGGGTGAATGTATTACTATTCAAGGTTCTTGTTTTATGGGCAAAACGTCTCAACCAGCTGACCCAACTAAAGTAGAGTTTATCCTTGAGGGCACACCAACTGAAGTAAGTATTGGCGGTTATGACCAAAATTATATTACTACGGCTGTACCAACAGCTTATTCGCAAAATGATCGACCCGAGGTTCAGGTGACAATTGAGTATCAGACTGGCGAGGAATTAAGCAGTAATTTGGTTGAGTTTTATGTTGACAGTGACCAAGCGGCAACTGGTCCTTGTCTTTGGTCAATTAATCCAGCCTCAGGTTATCCTGATGAAACAGAAGTTGATTTAACTGGAATTAGGTTTGGTGATGAAACAGGGTCAAGTAAAGTAAAATTTTATAGTAATATAGAGGCTAATTATCAGAGTTGGTACGATACAGGGATAGAGGATATAACAGTGCCTTTAGGAGCTGAGGATGGTGATGTTGTCGTAATTAATGATCAAGGCACAAGTAATGGCTTGCCCTTTGATGTGCTTCAGCATATCGGTGGCCCGGGCCAGGCTTGTCAAGAAATGATTAATTGTCCTGATAATCTTCCTTATGGTTGTTCAGCCCCAGTTTATTCTTGTTTGCATGAAGCAGTTGACACTTGTCGTTGCTGTTGTTCGCCAAGTCCTAATTCTTGTTTAGCTCCGCTTGAATGTATGGCTGATCAAGGTGATTGCACTGGTGATAATCGCGGTCTTTGCTGCGGTTGTCAAAGTGATGCTCAATGTGGCGGAGATTTGGGTTGTGGGTTTTTAGATCCAAATTATTGTTGTTATTCCCGGCCTCAAGTTATTGCCCATAACCCGATAGGAGATGATGTTTGCCTTAATATCGCAATTGAGGTCGAATTTGATAAAGCAATGGATTTAGGTTCTTTAAATCAGAATAATATAAACTTAATAAAGCTACCTGATCAACAAATAGATTTTGATTTAAGCATTAATGAAAGTCATGACGAAATTGCTCTTTATCCAGAGGGCTGTCTTTTAGAACCTCAAATGAATTATAAGGTGGAATTGACTGGCGGAACTGATGGTAATGGGATTCGAGACAGTTTGGGCGTTTCCATGAATGATTATAGTTGGCAGTTTATAACCGGGGCTGAAGATAATCTTTGTGAGGTTGATTATGTTAATGTTAATCCAGATACGGCTACGGTAGAATCTTTTGGCGAAACAGTTGTTTATACAGCCCAGGCCTATGATTCTAATAATAATCAGGTTTGTATTGCTGAGTTTTTCTGGGACTCAGGAGATGTCAGTATTGCCACCGTTAATCCAGCTGAGGGCTTACAAACTACTGTTTCCCCAGCCGGTGGGGCTGGGGAGCAAACAGTTAATATTGCCGCCACAGTTTCAGAAACATCAGGCGCCGGTCAGTTTACCAGTATTTTAGCTCCGCCAATAATTACTGATATTAGCCCAGACCAGGGGACAAATAATCCAGCAATCCCAACTTATATCACTATTACCGGTAGTGGTTTTGGGCAAAGTCAGGGGAATAGTCTTGTTAAGTTTGGCGGTGTTGGAGGTTCAACATTAATTATCTTGCCTCAGTATGATTCGCGTTATTTATATCCCGATGATGCCACCGCCAGACAGTTCTGTATTGAGCAAGGATATCTAGATTTTGAATCTTATCTGAAGGCTATCCAGATTCCAGCAGTTGATCGCAGCCGATATACAGGGACGTCATGGACATCTTTGCTTGTTCCTCTTTATATCGAGGAAATAACTTGTGTTAGTGTGGAAGCTGATATTGGTTGTAATAATTGGTCTGAAACAGAGATTGTGGCTATTGTTCCGGAAGAATTAACAATAGGAAGTGATTATTTAGTAACTGTTACTAATCCAGATCAGGGCGCAAGTAATGAAAAGACCTTTGAGGTTAGAGATAACTTCCATCCGGCTATTTGTGAACTGCAGCCAAATCGTGGTAAAACTGGAGATCGGATTTCTATTAATGGTATGAATTTTGGTGATGTTGAGGGAGACAGCCATATAATTTTTGGTGAAGGAGGATCAGATCCACAAACAATTGATAATTTAGATGAAAGTGATTGGTCTAATACTAAGCTTAATATTGAAGTGCCTGAGGTACCAGACCCATGGTCATGGGTGGTTGTTCATGTTCCTTCACCTATTGAAGAAGGGAATCCTTTAAGGCCATCTAATCCTGTGCCTTTTTCTCAGCTGCCGTTAATTGAAAGTATTAGTCCCGGCAGCGGGCCAGAACAAACATGGATTACTATTAGGGGGCAAAATTTTCTTTCAACTCCGGGAACAGTTTATTTTAAATTGGGCGGCTTTGATTATGCTGCTGATCCTTTGCCTGATTATTGTCCATCGAGCTGGACTGATACAGAAATTATTGTCGCCGTCCCGACAGCGCTGCCCCCTGTTCCTGAGGGACAGAATAGTTATTCTACTCAAGTTTATGTTAAAACAGCCGCTAATATAAATAGTAATTTAGTAGACTGGGAACTAAACAAAGATCCTTTAGCCCCAGCCCTTTGTTCTATTGATCCTGATGAAGAATACCCTGGTTTTTCACCAATGACTATTTCAGGAGCGCGTTTTAGTCTTGGACCTGATGACTTTGACCGAAAGCTTGTTTTTTATGACAATCAAGAGGCAATTTCTTTAACCTGGGCCTTTGATGAAGAAATTAATAATATTACTGTGCCTGAGGGCACGGTAACCGGCGACGTAGTGGTTCAAAAAGAAACAGCGGTTAATTGTCATTTGGTTTGCGATGGATTTTCTTTTGCTGGTTATTGTTTTGGTAATTGGATCGAGGTCTGTGATCAAATCTGGGTTGAAAGCAATCCTTTATATTTTAAATCACTGGCCCAAGAAGAGGAGCCATTGGAGTTGCCCCGGGTAATTGAAGATAGTTCTTGTCCAACTAATACTCAAACCCCCTCACCCCGGCATTTGTCTTCACAAGCTTGCCGCAACGCTCTTATTTCAGCTCGGTTTAACATGGATGTAGATGGTTTGATAAGCAGTAATATCATTGTCAGAAAATGTAATTCTGGGGATGAAGATTTTGATCCCGGATCTTGCACTACTGATGTTAGCGGGCCTGTTTTTGGAATACCTAAATCTTTTACCGACCCCCAGCACGATTCATATTATTTATATCCTGATGAGGCAACAGCTAAACGATTTTGTTTTGAACAAGGGTACCCAGATTTTAAACCATCTTGGTCTCAGACTGGTTCAGGAGGTGATTATATGAGATATATAGACGGAGAATGGAGTCCAACAGGTGCTGGGCATTGGATTGGGACAATAACTTGTAGCCAGGGCTTTATTTTTAACCCTAACAGTTTATTAAGTCAAAATTATTGGTACCAAGTTACCCTTAAGAGCGGGGACACAGGAATTATAAGTTCGGTTGATAATTATCAGTTGGACGGAAATAAGGACGGAATTGAAGACGGCTCACCGGCTGATGATTATACATGGCATTTTAAAACCAAAGATCAGGCTGAGAGCTGTTCAGCTGAGAGAATAGAAATGTCTGAACAATCGCCAGAGGGGTTGATTATAGAGACGGGAACTAAGGATTATTCTGCTCTGGCAATTGGCCTAGATTGCCAGATTCTAAGAACAGACAGCTTTACTTGGAGCTGGGATTCAATAAACACAGCAGTGGCTACAGTAGCTGGTTCTGATAATACGGCCTTTGCTACAGGAGTAGATTTAGGAGAAACAGAGATTCAAGCTACTACTACTCCATTAATTGGTGATTCAACAACTGGCTCTTTAGATTTAATTGTGGCAACTTACCCAAGTGTTGATACTTATCAGCCAACTGGGACTGATGTTTGCCGAAACGCAATGATTAGCGCTACCTTTACCTTTGATCAGATAATGAATAAAGCAAGTCTTTCTTCACAGACAATTAGTATTAAGGGAAAATACGGCAGTGATCAGCCAGGATTAGAATGTACTTTTGATGGAGCAGATTGGTGGTGTGAAACACCAGCCAGTATTTCAGCTTTTGATGAGGGAGGGAAGACAATAGTTAATATAAATGCTGGGCTGTTTGCTTCTAATCGAGAGTATAAAGTAAGAATTTTGTCTGGAACAAATGGAGTAAAATCACAGTATGGAGTGGAAATGGCCAGTGATGTTGAATGGACATTTACCACTAAAGAACTTTGCCAGTTATCTTTGGTTGAAATAGAGCCGAATACTGCTGATTTTACAGCTGTTGGTGACACCGCGAGTCTTACTTCTTTTACTTA
>CAZXPA010000004.1:0-16703 GCA_964642485.1 uncultured Gammaproteobacteria bacterium | reverse complement strand
ACTGGACTTGGTCTTGGGAGTCCTCAGATCCAGCAGTTGCTTCGGTTACTGATACAGACTCTCGATTTCAAATAACTACAGCTCAGAGTCGAAATGGAAAAGTACAGATTGTTGCTACAGCAACACCAAGCTTTGGTGATCCAGTTTCTGGACAAGCCGATGTAGATGTCTTTATTTGTGATATTCCTTGGGCTTTTGAAGATTCAGCTGGTCCAAATGGGGCTCCAAACACTCAATTTAGATTGCGTTATTGTCAAGGAAATTATCCTCCAGGAATTTATATGGCTGAAAGTGTTGGTTGGACCAGTTCTACTCAGATACATTCAGGAGTGGAGATTACTACAGATGAAGCCCATACTGGTGATAATAGTCTTTTAATTCATCAAGATGCTTATGAACCATATCCAGGGGACTGTTCAATGGATGCTTGTGCTGGCACTGGTGGTGGTTTTTGGCCTAATTCTTATGCCTATCATTCTTCTTGTTCTTTTGAAACAAATGGAGGAGATAAATGTAATCTTCCAGATTATCCAGATTGTGGAACCTGCGAATTTAATGATGGAGCTAATCTTGGTTGGCCATATACTAATCGGGTGATGTGGGCTAAAATGGTTTATAATACTTCAGATTTTAATCTCAAGCCTGGTCAAGAATATACTTTTACTTTTTATTACAAGGGTCATTTAGCTGGTGATTTGTCAATAAGAATGTGCTATGGTCTTGGTTGGTGTAGTCAGAGTCGAAGTTGCTCATATTGTCAGGGCATAGGTGATTGTTCAAGTGGTTGCCCAATTAATTTTGATGATCCTAATGATGTTTGCGGTCAATGCCGGTTTGTTAATTATCCTTATCAAACAGACGGTTATCCCACTATTTCTTTAGGCTCAATCCCAGCTGGTGATTATCCAGAATGGGGGAGATATGCTTATACCTTTGAATATACTGAAGCAATGGCTAATACTTTAGATAGTAATGGTGATTTACGCAATGAAGTAGGAATGACTATTGGTTATAATAATACAGGGAGTCAAGGCACAGATGTTTACATTGATGATGTTCAATTTCAAAGAGGGAGCTTAAGAGAAGTGGAAATAAGTTTTTTACCAGAATTGCAAAGCCCAGCTGTTTTAGCTGGTGATGGAGATTTGATTAAAGAATTTCTTTTTTCAGTTGAAGATTCAGGAGACGCTATTGGCTTGAAAGTGATTAGCAATCCAAAAAGATTAACTCCTTTGAGTTGGTATAAAGAAAATGTACCTAACCCTGGTAGCCCAAGTCGTTTTTCAATTGATAATTATTATGCTCTTCAAGAAGGCCGGACAGTTTATGTTGGGGCAACTGATGTTGAAGATTCATCATCAATTACCTGGCCTCAGTATAATTCGTATTATTTATACCTCGATGATGCCACCGCCAGACAGTTCTGTATTGAGCAAGGATATCTAGATTTTGAATCTTATTCTGAATCTGAAGACTATCCAGTTGATCGCAGCCGATATACAGGGACGTCATGGACAACTTTGTATAATCCTTTTTATATCGAGGAAATAACTTGCGTTGGCGATGTCCATACTTATATTTATTTAATCTCTTATAATAATGGCGCTAGTTCAGAAACAATTGAGATTTTTAATCAATTATTAGCCAATTGGCGGTTTAATGTTAATATCAGTGATCCAGATGATAAAGCTGAAATTCAAAGAGATTTATTACGGCTTTATGATTTAAAGGAAATAAAAACTAAGTTAGGAGATTATAAGCTAGAACATGGCCAATATCCAACTTTAGGAGCCGGGACTTATGTTTTAGGCCAAACTAATAGCAAATGGCCTTCCTGGCAAAATGTTTTGGGTCAGGCCTTAGGGTCAGCTTTACCAGCTGACCCAGTCAATGACTTTAATGGTCCTTGCGCTGGTTGTCCTGATGATCCCAATGAGCCAGACTATCAATGTCAGGGCACTTGTTATAACACATTAACTGAAATCTTTGATCATCCTAATGGTTCTCATGTTTATCAATATTATGCGCCCCAAAATGAAGTTTGTTTGGGCCAGTATTATACTTTCAAGCTTAATTTAGAGTATGGGAGCGGAGGTCTTGTTTGGGAAGGAGAGGAAGATATAATTACTATTCAGCCAGATTCAAGCGGGACTTTTAATTACATTTATGTTTCATCAGGAGCACCTGTTTGTGGTGATGAGGTGGTTCAATGTGGCGAGCAATGCGATTGTGGTGGTGGTTATCAAACTTGTTGTTCGCCATTTCAAGCAGGGTACTGCCCAGGAGCAACTTTTCCAAGTGTAGGATTTGTCCCTGATGAAACATGTGAGAATTTGGGCTTTGATGCTGACCCAACTGGTTTTCTTGAATGTGGTGCTTGTTCTTGGAGCGGGAGTTCTTGTGCTAAAAAGATTGATGGCGAATCATGTATAAGTAATGAGAACTGTTCTTCAGGGAATTGCGTTGATGGAGTTTGTTGTGATACTGCCTGCGATGGGCTTTGCCAATATTGTGGCGATGGTTATGGCGGGTCTGCTGGGGTTTGCCATATTGTTAGCACCGGCGATGATCCAAGAGATGTTTGTAATGATACTAGTGGTTGTTTAACTGGGAATTGTATGGCCGGGGCTTGTACTGATTATTATAGTTCTGGGGATAGAAATTGCCCGACTTGCCAGACTTGTGACGGAGACGTATCCCCGGGAACCTGTGTTCCCCGGATGAATAATACTCAGGATACAGAAGGTTTTAATTTATGCCAGGCTACTTGTGAAAAATGTTTTGAGGGACTTTGTATTAATCAAACTTCAGCTCAAGATTTATTTGATCATTGTTCACAGACTTGGAATACTTGTGATAACCCGTGTTTTAGAAGAGGAGCTGATGGTTATTGTGATGGCAGTGGCGCTTGTGATACTAATGACCGGGGAGGGGATATTGCCTCAGGTCAGATTTGTCTTGGGAACACTGGTACGGCTGTCAACGTTGACGTTTCTAATTATTGCGGGAGTTATGAAAATGATTGCGTTGATAATAGTTGCCAGGGCGCCAGGTGGTTTCGTTCATGTGACGGTGCTGGCTGGTGCCGGAGCCCAGGTGACCACACAGACGCTTATCAGCAAATAATTAATGCTGGCGCTAATTATGTATTAAATAGTTCTTGCGGAGAAGATTTTCACAGTACTAGTAATTTTTGCAGTACAATTGTTAATACTTGTACAGATGGCGATTGTTCTGGATATAGATATTATCGCGGCTGTGACGGCAGTGGCGCTTGCAGAACATCAACTACCGGGGCTTTTCAACAAACAGTTTATGCTGATGCCGGCAAAACCTTAACTGCAGGTTGTGGCCCAGGTGGGGTTACTCTTTGTAACTATTCTTCTTGGAATGCCTGTAGTGGATATTGTGTGAAAAAGAGAGATGAATTAAGGTGTAATGCTGGTCATAGTTGTGCTTATGTTGTTGGTGATGATACTACGCCTGTGCAGGCAGGATACATTTGTTTAAATGGTTCTGAAGATCCGGGTAGTTGCGCTACTTGTCAGCAATGTGATGGTAGTGGAACCTGTGATGATGTAAGTAATGGCACAGATCCTTTTAATGACTGTGGTACTAGCGGTTGCTTGACTGGTCTTTGTCTGACTGGGGCTTGCAATTATTATACCTCAGGCCAGCAAAATTGTGCGATTTGTGAAGAATGTAATGCCAGTGGTCAATGTAGCCAGCCACAGGTAAGCGGGGACGCCGCCACACTCTTAGGCTGTAATGCTGGGGATGAAGGATGTCGATATTGTGAAGATGGAAGTTGCCAATATTTCACAAGTGACCAGCATGATTGTCCTATTTGTCATGCTTGTGATAGTAATGGAAATTGTAGTCCTCAAACAGTATCAGGCACACCGCCTATTTTAGGTTGTGGGACTGGGTATTGTGATAGTGGGAATTGTGTTGTTCCCTGTGAATGTATTACAGGAGCTTGTTGTGATGGTTGTTATTATCGACCTTCAACTCATGTTTGTCGAGCAGCACTCGACCCCTGTGATATACAAGAAACCTGTACTGGTTCTTCTTATACTTGTCCAGCTGATACCTATGTAGCAAATGGAACAGAGTGCGGAGATTGCAGCACTTGTACGGATGGAGTTTGTACTGGTCGGGGTGTTTGTACTCCTGGTGACGGCAGGCATATAGGTGGTGGTTGGTGTGAATATTGTGAAGATGATTGCACTTGGGGACCCTCAGAAGATGGTTGTGGCGACTATGCGGGTTATTGTAGTGATTGTGTGACTGTTTGTGGCAGTGTATGCTCTCAGGGAGAATTTTGTTGTGCATTTCAAACAGGATGTTTTACAGCTGGGACATTGGTTAAACATGGACAAAAGCAAAAGAAAATCGAGGAGATTAAAGTAGGGGACATTATTGATGGTTATGATTCAAATACTAATAAAATACAAAAAGTTAAAGTTGTCAAAATATTTGAGCATCAGCAAAGTAATTATTACATTATAAAATTTGCTGATTTTTCAATACTAGAAGTAACTGACATTCACCCGCTTTATACTCAAAGAGGATATTTAAAAGTTAAAGATTTAAATATTTGGGATGAGGTTGGTAAAATAAATAATAATGGGCGATTAGAATTTGTTAAAATTATTAAAATTAAAAAGGCAATAGATCAGCAAACAGTTTATAATTTAGAAGTTGACCAATTCCACAACTATTTTGCCAATGGGTTTTTGGTTCATAATAAAGAGTACATATGCAATCCTGGTGAAGGGATAATAACAATCTGCGTAGGTCTTGTACAATAATAAAAATAATAAAATTATATGCCAGAAGAAAATAAAATAGAAGACATTTTTGCCGGAGTTGAGGAAACGCCAACAACTGCTTCAGCTGAAGCAGACCAGTCTTTGATTCAAGCAAAAAAAGCAGTTCCTGGTCCTAAAAAAAAGATTAACTTTAGTAAAATTATCCGCTCAATAGTGATTATTATAATTGCTGCAGGACTTGGCCTTGGCATTTGGTATGCTTTGCCTAAGATAAAGTCAGTTTTTCAAAAACAAGGGGTTGAGGCCCCGGTTATAGAGTCAGAAGGAGCTAGCCCAACCACTACGCCAGCAATTGTCCCAGAACCAGAACCAGAAATCTTGGACACAGATAAAGATGGCCTGTCTGATATAGAGGAAAGGGATTTAGGGACTAATGAGGATAAACCTGATTCTGATCAGGACGGTCTTGCTGACAAAGAAGAAGTAAAGATTTATTTGACTGATCCCTTAAATCCAGATACTGACGGAGATGGAATTTTAGACGGGAACGAAATAAAACAAGGTCAAGACCCAAAAGACCCGAATCCTGAGGCCAAATTATTAGATTTACAAAAAGAGATTGAGAAACTTCGTTAACTAAAATTGTTGATTGCTGATTGCTAATTGTTTCTTATGGGAAAAGAATTTTTAAAACTTGAAGATATAACCGCTTATCAAATTGCCTCTGAACTAGGTGACCATGTCTGGGAGATCGTTTCAAAATGGGGTATATTTGCTAAAAAGACTATTGGTTCTCAGTTTGTTGATGCTACAGATTCTATTGCCGCTAATATCGCTGAAGGGTTTGGTAGGTTTCATAGAAAAGATAAGCAAAAATTTTATTATAATGCGCGAGGTTCAGTATATGAATCTGCGCATTGGTGTAAGAAATCTTATAAAAGGAAACTTTTAACAAAGAGGGAAAATGAATATATCATTGAGGGATTAAGAAAACTGCCTAAGGATATCAATATTTTAATTAAACTTACTGGCAATTTAAAAATCTAACTATAAACAATCAACTATTAACAATTAATCTATGTTTGAAGAACAAACAAAAAAAAACAATTCTAATAAGACCACTTCGGGGCAATCACCGCCAACCCCTGCGCCAAAATCACCAACTCCACCACCCTCCGAGCCTTCTTCTCCTCAGCCGCCACCTGAACCATCAGCTCAACCAGAGCCCCAGCCAGCGAGAGTTCCAGAAGCAGAACCCGAAGATATATTTGCTTCAACAACACCTGCCCCACCGCCTTCAGCAGAACCTTCAGCTCAGCCCCAGCCCGAGACTGGTCCGCCTCAGGCCCAAGCCCTTCCTCCGCCAACCCCTCCATCTCCAGAGCCTTCACCAACTCCTGAATCAGAGCCGGAACCTTCAGAACCGCCAAGCAGTCCTGAACAGGCCCCTTCTGTTCAACCACTTTCACCACCGCCTCAACCACCGCTTCAACCACCAGAACCAGCCCAAGCACCTCCAGGGCCTCAGCCCCAGCCCGAGGCTGGTCCGCCTTCGGTACAAGCTGAACCAGCACTGTCTTCAGAAGAAAAAAAGAAACTTGAAACACCTGAATTAGCTAAAAAAGAAATTATTGAATCTGCAGATGAAGGCAAAGATTCTCAAAAAGAGGAGATGTATGTAATGTCAGAGAAATTCAGACGAATGAAACCTAAATTGCCGCCTAAAAAAAGAAAAAAAAGAACTCTTTTGATTATTTTGGCTGTAGTTGTTTTATTAATTATTGGTGGCGGAGCAGGTTTTTATTTCTGGGCTCAGGAATATTATCAAGCGCCAGAGTCAATCCCTGAATTTATCTCAGAACCAGTGACGCCAGAAGAGCCCCAGCCCCAACCCGAGGCTGGTCTGCCTCAGGCAGAAGTTGAAGAACTCCCACCCGAGGCTGGTCTGCCTCAGGCAGAAGTTGAAGAGCCAGTATTATCTCCAGAACAAACCCTTAAAAATGAGTTAAAAGATGAGGCTGAAGATACTGTTTCCCGGGTTGAGCTTTATTTACTAGAGGGAGCAATTGGAGCAGATATTCAAGTAAAGATCACTGGTAATTTAATTACTGAGGAAATGGAGCAAGACTCTTTATTTAATCAGGGTGACTACAAGGTGATCGGCGGCACATATAAATTCCAACCCAAAGACGTTGTTTTTAATCAAACCAGTGTTTTAAAGATTTTTTATCACCAAAAATCAGTTGAAGAAAAATGGGAAGGAAATTTAGTTCTAGGCTATTTTAAGGATGATTTATGGACTCCTTTACCTGCTTCACTTAATACTGAGGATAATATTTTAATGACTAACTTAGATCTTTTACCTTCTGATACCCTGGCCGTCCTTATTGAAAAGGTAGAACTTGTTCCTAAGGTTGAGGAGTTTCAAATAGCCCCGGGCATTCCTTCAAGTCCTGATTCAGATAGCGACGGCTTAACTGATGTTGAAGAAACAATTTATCGAACAGAAGCAAACAATCCTGATTCAGATACTGATGGAAATCCTGATGGCCAGGAAATCCTTAACTTAATGGACCCGCTTCAGACTGGTGAAGTCAAATTAGCTACCTCCGGCTTAATCAATGTTTATACCAATCCAACTTTTTCCTATAGCTTTTTTTATCCCGCCTCCTGGTTAGCTAGAGCCATTCCCGAAACTAATAATCAAGAAGTTTTAGTCATTACTAATACTGGAGAATTTTTTAGCGCCACAGTTGAGAACAATCCCGAAAGATTAACTCCAGTTGACTGGTATCTCCGGCAATCACCAAGCACAGATCAGGCTTTGCTCTACAGTACAATTGTTAATAATCAGCAGGCCGTCTGGAATCCAGATCATTTAACAGTTTATATTAGTAAAGAAGACCGGGTTTACATCTTATCCTATAATGTGGGGACAGAAAAACAGGCTAACTTCAAGACTACTTTTGAGATGTTGATTAATGGTTTTCAGTTTGTTGTCCAACCCCAAGGTCGACCAGATGGAACTTTAATTAAATATCCTGACCAGGCCGGAGTTTATTTGATTGAGAATGGCAAGAAAAGGGCCTTTGCTTCGGGTGAAGTTTTTGAAAGAATAGGATTTAAATGGGAGGACGTAATTGAGATTCCTTATAGCGAGACCTATGTTGACGGAGAAGAGATTACTGGCCGCCTGGACGGAACTTTAATTAAATATCCTGACCAGGCCGGAGTTTATTTGATTGAAAATGGCAAGAAACGGGCCTTTGCTTCGGGTGAAGTTTTTGAAGCTTTAGATTATAAGTGGGATGATGTAATTGAAATCTCAGCTGATGAGACTTATTCTGACGGCCCAATTATTGAAAGCAGTGTTACTGTTACGCCAACTGAATAATTAAATTAATTCCATTTATTACTTCTATGAAGAAGTTTATAAGTTTTTTTATTATAATCGTCCTATTATTTTTGTTCATCTTTCTCCTTAAAGGAGAAAATATTTTTTTTATAACATTAAAGCCAGGTCAGAGAATTTTTTATCAGGCAAAAGAGCAGTCCTTTGCTGAAGATGATTTTTGCCGTGATCTGGCAATAGAAAACGTTAAGTTAAAAATATATCAAACAGAGAACAAGACCTTAAAAGACATTCTCAACTTTTTACAAGGGACAGAAGACAATTTTGTTTTAGCCAATATTATTGGCCAGAGATCTGAAGCCGGGTTTAATTGGTTTTTACTTGATCAAGGAGCTGATCAAGGGATTCAACCTGGCTTAGCTGTGGTTGACGAGCAAGGAGTTTTAATTGGGACAATTGCTAAAATTGAGAAATCCATTTCTTATTTGCGACCAATTTTTGACCGGCACGCCTCTTTAGCGGCAGACATTATTACCAGTAATGAACTACTGGAACCCAATACCCATAGTGATGTTGCTTCAGGTATTATCCAGGGGGAATATGGCTTAACCTTAAAAATGAAATATATTCCTTTAGACAAAGAAATAGATATTGGTGATGCAGTAATAACAGCTGGATTAGAAGAGAATATCCGCCGAGGAATAATTATTGGTCAGGTAACAGAGATAAATAAAAAGCCAAATGCTATTTTTCAGCAGGTCATTGTTAAGCCCCTTTTTAACCCAAATTTTCGGATAGTTTCGGTTATTTTACCATAGTATGTCTATTTTTAAATACATTATACTTATTTTTTTTACCTTAATCTTAGTTTTATTAGAGATTTCTTATCCTTTGTCACCTAAAGGATTGTCTTTGACTCTTGTTTTAATGATTATTCTTCTGTTCGAGGTAGTTAAAAAAAGGGTTAAACCAGGATATGCTTTTTTAGTGGCTATTTTTGCTGGAATTCTATTAGACTTATATTCTATTTTCCCGCCAGGTTTATTTTTTTTAAGCTTCCTTTTCACATTTTATATCTCTTATAGATTTTTATTACCAAGATTTAATTTAAATAGCTCCTTAAGTATTTTAATTGTTAGCTTGATTATTGTTTTAATTTATCAGGTCTTAATTTTAATTATTAGCTATTTATTTTATTTCTTAAATTTATCAGATTTAAGAATTATTTTTGATGGATTTTATTGGTCAACTGTTTTTCAGTCAATAATTTTGAACAGTTTGTTGGTAGTGATGAGTTTTTGGATTATTAACCTCGTTAGAAAGCTCGTTTTGCGGACTATAGGACACCATAGTTTATGACAAAAATTTGAATAACTACTTTCTAACGGGTTTAAATTAATTACTCGATATAAAAGAGTATAGTGATAGTCAATTAATGCTAAAATATTAAGATGACCTATGGCCAACCTTTTTGATGTTCAATTACAAGATAAAAGCCTTAAAGGCAAGAAGCTCTCAAACTTTTCTCAGCGCTCTTATGAGGGTGATTATTTACCAGAGGGAGAGTCAGACACCGGGATGATGGTCCCGCCAATAAAAAGAGGGAGGGTTTATATTTTATTTATCCTTATACTCTTAATGATTTTAATAATCCTCGCCCGCCTTTACTGGTTGCAGGCTATTAAAGGAGAAGATTATAGAAATATAGCTGAAGGAAACAGGGTTCGTATTTTAGCCACTAAAGCTGATCGGGGATTGATTTATGACCGCTACTTTCGATCTTTAGTTAAAAATAGACCGGGCTTTTCTTTAGTTGTTATTCCTGGTGATTTGCCAAAAGATAAAGAAGAAAAGGATAAAGTTTTACAAGAACTTTTTTCTCTTTTAAAGATGGCCTCTGGGCTCCAGGATGATTATTTAAAAGATTTTGAAAAGATTAAGGAAATATTTCAAAATCTATTGCCATATTCTTACCAAGAGGTAAAGATAAAAAAAGGCCTAGATTATCAAACAGCTATGAGATTAGAGCTAAAACTAGATAAATTGCCGGGTATCTGTTTAAAAGTTGAAGCTGAGCGCGAATATCTACAAGGACAAAATCTTTCACATATTCTGGGCTATGTTGGCAGTTTAGACCCAGAAGAGTTAGACCAATATCCAGATTATTTAATGACTGATTCAATCGGTAAAACAGGCCTGGAATTATATTACGAAGACTTATTAAAAGGTAAGGATGGTCAAAAAAGAATTGAAGTTAATTCTTTTGGTAAAGAAGAAAGAGTTGTTTCCCAACAATTACCCAAAACAGGCCAGGACTTAATTCTTTCCCTTGATCTGGATTTACAAAAAAAGGTTGCTGAGGTTTTGATTAAATACCTGAAAATAAACAATAGCCAGGCTGGAGCAATTGTTGTTTTAGACCCTCGAACAGGGGGGGTTTTATCTATTTTTTCTTGGCCAAGTTATGACAATAATTTGTTTATTAGAGGAACGTCAGAGGATTATTTAGTTGATCCTAATAAGCCCTTGTTCTTCCGAGCCATTGCTGGTGAATATCCTTCAGGATCAGCGATCAAGCCAGTAATTGCTGCGGGAGCTTTAACCGAAGGGATTATTAATAAAACAACCTTAATTTTCTCCCAGGGAGGAATAAAGGTTGGCCAATGGTTTTTTGCTGATTGGAAGCCAGGCGGGCACGGAGCAACAAATTTGGTTAAAGCCTTAGCTGAGTCAGTTAATACCTTTTTCTATTATATTGGTGGTGGTTATGGTGATTTTAAGGGGTTGGGGGCAGAAGGAATTAATCAGTATGCTCGTCTTTTTGGTTTAACCAAGCAGACAGGCATTGATTTACCGGGCGAAGGCCAGGGGCTTTTAGCCACCCCAGAATGGAAAGAGCAAGAAAAAAACGAGCGCTGGTATATTGGAGATACATATCATTTGTCAATTGGCCAGGGAGATATTTTAGTTACCCCTCTTCAGGTGGCTAATTACACAGCAGCAATTGCTAACGGGGGGATACTTTTTCAACCCCATTTAGTTAGGGAAATCAATGATCCAGAAACCAGTCAGAAGAGGAAGGCGCCTCAGAAAGTTATTAGAGAAGATTTTATTGATTTAGAAGATTTAAATCTAATCAAAAAAGGTTTGCGAGCAGCTGTGACTAAAGGGAGCGCGAGAAAATTAGCTAATCTAGGAATTGAGATAGCTGGTAAAACAGGGACAGCTCAGGTCGGTGGAGGAAAAAAGCCCCATGCCTGGTTTACCGGTTTTGCTCCTTATCAAAACCCCGAGATTGTTCTAACTGTTCTAATCGAAAATGGTGGTGAGGGATCAGAAGCAGCTGTTCCAGCCGCAGTTGAGATTTTGTCATTTTTGTTCGAAACGCGGGGAGCAGAAGCGATTGAGTGAGATTACAAAATAAAAAGTTTTCCACAGCTCGTTGTTGACCCCGTTAGAGATTATTGATATAATGAGACTGAAGTGACTAAATTGAGTAGATTCTTTTTTAAAAGAAATCTCTAACGGGGTTGACTTTTCTGCTTTTTTTGATAATATATTAAAAACCAATAATAACAATTTGATTTTTATGCCCAGGGCATTTTTTTCGTTAATGGGCTAATTTATTATTTTTTTCAAAAACATTATGCCTAATTTTCTAACACCTGCCGGCCGATTAAGAATTGAAAAAGAAGTAGCTGAACTTGAGGGGAAAAAACCTCAAATTGCAGACCGGATTCGAGCGGCTCAAGAATTCGGTGATTTAAGCGAAAATTCAGAGAATACAGCCGCTAAAGAAGAATTGGCCTGGGTTCAAAGTGAGACACAGAGGTTAAGAAATCTATTAAGAAGCGCTGAAACCGTTGACATTAAAAAGGACAGTGATAAGATTGGGATTGGCTCAAGAGTTAAACTTAAAATTAAGAATGATATAAAAACATTTACTATTACTGGGGCTGAGGGAGCGGACCCAGCCAATAATCGTATTTCTTATCAGTCACCCATAGGGGAAGCATTATTAGACAGAAATGTTAATGAAAGAGTAACAATTAAAACCCCTCAGGGTCAAATAGACGCAGAGATTGTTGAGATTGAGTAATTTTATTTTAGCTAACCACAAGACCTTTAAAGGCCTTGTGGTTATTTTTTGAAATTGTTAAAATGAGGCCATGAGTGAAGAAAAAGACAGAATTAAAAAGCTCAAACAAATAAAAGCCCGTCAGATTGATGCTTACCCAGCAAGATCTGATCGCTCTTATACTTGTCAGGAAGTTAATTCTAAATTTGATCAAATAACCAAGAAAAAAGCAAAAGTAGTTTTAGCTGGTCGTTTGGTTTTGATTAGATTACATGGCAAGGTTTGTTTTGCTCATTTAGAAGATGGAACAGCAAGGTTCCAGATTTATTTTAGAGAAGAGGATTTAGGCCAGGAGCAATATCAATTTTTTGTTAAAAATGTTGATTTAGGGGATTTTTTAGAAGTCAGGGGTCAGCTTTTTAAAACCAAGAAAGGAGAGAAGACTCTTCGGGTAATATTTTGGCGCTTACTAACTAAAACGATTCTGCCTTTACCAGAAAAATGGCATGGCTTAACTGATATAGAGACTCGTTTTCGTCAGCGCTACCTTGATCTTTTAGCTAATAAAGAGGTCAAAGATATTTTTATTAAAAGAAGCCAGATTATTAAGTTGATTAGAAAGTTTTTTGATAGTCATGGTTATATTGAAGTAGAAACACCAGTCTTACAGCCTCTGGCTGGTGGAGCTGCCGCCAGACCTTTTGTTACTCATCATCAAGCCCTTAACATGGATTTGTATTTAAGAATTGCTCCTGAGCTTTATCTTAAAAGATTGATTATTAGTGGGATGGAAAGGGTCTATGAGATTTCTCGTTGCTTTCGGAACGAAGGTATTGATTGGGCTCATAACCCAGAGTTTACTCAAGTCGAATTTTACCAGGCTTATGCTGATTACAATGATCTAATGGAGTTGACCGAAAAGTTGATGGAAAATCTACTCAAGAATGTTGCTGGGAAATTAACCATTAATTATCAGGGGAAGAAAATTAATTTTAAATCTCCTTACCCCCGGCTTGATTTTAAAGAAACCCTACTTAATTATACGGGGATTGATATTGAGAAAGAAAAGGACTTAAAAAAATTGACTCAAAAGGCCAGAAGCTTAGAATTAGAAATAGACAAAACCTGGGGCTGGGGGAAAATAATTGATGAAATTTACAAGGAAATTGTTAGACCAAAAATTGTAAATCCGGCCTTTTTAATTAATCACCCAATTGAACTTTCGCCCTTAGCTAAACAAATGCCAGGAAAGCCTGAATACGTGGAAAGATTTCAACTAATAGTTGCTGGCTTAGAAATTTGTAATGGTTTTACTGAATTAAATGACCCCTTTGAACAAGAGAGAAGGTTTAAAGAGCAACAAAAGCTGTTAAATAAGGGAGATCAAGAAGCCCAGCCATTTGACCAAGACTTTTTAACTGCTCTAAAATATGGTATGCCGCCAACTGCCGGTGAGGGGATTGGCATTGATCGCTTGGTTTGTCTTTTAACTAATACTCATAATATTAAAGAAGTGATACTCTTTCCTGCGATGAGACCAAAGGGAAAGTAAAAGCTAAAAAGGATAGTAACGCGAATCTACAAATGCATTCGAATACAACGAATAAGAAAATAGTAATTCGCATGTGCGCATTCGTAGTGCGCTATTCGCATACTATTTGCAGCATTCGCATATATTCGTAGATTCGAATTATTAAGCGAAGCGCTTTATGCTGGATATTAAAGTAATTAGAAACAATCCAGAAAAAATAAAAAAAGCTTGTCAGGATAAACAAGTTGAGGTTGATATAGACCGACTTTTAAAAATAGACCAAGAGAGACGAAAGACAATCAAGGGGTTAGAAGAATTAAGAGCTGAACAGAATAAGATTTCTAAAAAAGTAGCTGGGTTAAAGAGTGAAGAAAAACAAAGGTTAATTACTAAAGCTAAGCAGTTGGTTGAAAGAATAGAAAAAATGGACGCGGGATTAAATAAACTTGAATCAGATTTTAATAAAATAATGCTTTTAATCCCTAATCCAGCTTTACCTGACGTTAAAATTGGTAAAGATGAATCTGAAAATGAAGTTCTATCACCTTGGGATAAAATCCCTAAATTTAGTTTCAAGCCCAAAGATCACTTAGAGATTGGCCAAGACCTTGATTTAATTGATGTTGAGCGAGCTAGCAAAGTTTCTGGGGCCCGATTTAGTTATTTAAAAAATGAAGCAGCACTTTTAGAATGCGCCATAGTCCAATTTGCTTTTGACTTTTTAAGAAATTCTGAAAATACAAAAAAAGCAATCAACAATCAACCCCGAAGCAAAGCCCCGAAGGAAAATAAGTTCCCTACGGGGCAGGCAAGCTTGCTACGGGGCAGGCAATTAACAATTAGCAATCGGCCATTTATTCCGATTATCCCGCCGGTGATGTTGAAAAAAGAAATGGCTCAAGGAACTGGCTACTTTGAAGCAACCGATGAGGTCGAGGCATATTTTATCCCCAAGGATAAACTCTATTTAGTCGGCACTTCTGAGCAATCAATTTTGACTATGCATGCTGATGAGGTTTTTAAAGAAGAAGACTTGCCAAGGAGATATCTTGGTTTTTCCACCTGTTTTAGACGAGAGGCCGGCTCTTATGGCAAAGATACTAAAGGAATTTTTAGGGTTCATCAGTTTGATAAAGTGGAGATGTTTAGTTTTTGTTTGCCAGAAAAATCAATAGAAGAACACAGGTTCATCCTTTCAATAGAAGAAAAATTAGTCCAAGTTTTAAAAATTCCTTATCGAGTAGTTAAAATGTGTACTGGAGATTTAGGTGCTCCAGCTGTTTCTAAATATGATATTGAATGCTGGCTGCCTGGGCAAAATAAATATCGGGAAACACATTCAACCTCTAATTGTACTGATTTTCAAGCAAGAAGACTAAATATTCGTTTTCGCCACAAGCAGGGTAAATTAGAATTTGTCCATACCTTAAATGGAACTGCTTTTGCCATTGGTCGAATCTTAATTGCTATTTTGGAGAATTATCAACAAAAAGATGGTTCAGTTAAGATTCCTAAGGTTCTCCAAAAATATATAGGAATTAACAAGATTACAAAAAAGTAAACCAGCGGGCTTTCGTCCCAATGTTTAATTGTTAAAATGTTATAATGTCGTAATGCTTACCTGGATTGAGGTTAAAAAATCAGCAATTCAACATAATCTCAAACAATTTCAAAAAATAGTTGGATCAACGGTAAACCCCGTTAGAAGTTTGCACCAGAAACGTGGTAGTTCTAACTTATCTGAATTTACTTCTAACGGGGTAAAAATAATGGCCGTGGTAAAATCAAATGCTTATGGCCATGGTATGATTGAAATAGCTAAATTAGCCCTAGGAGCCGGAGCTGATTGGCTGGGGGTCATTAATTCAGCTGAGGCTTTAAAACTTCGTCAGGCAAAGGTTAAAGTGCCTATTTTTATTTTAAGTTTTTGGGACCCTGGTCCCCAAATTAAACAGGCAATTAAGCAAAATATTGATTTTCCAGTTTATACTCTTGAGCAAGCAAAATTTCTTTCAAAAACAGGGCCGAGAACAAGAAGAAAGGTAAACGTTCATATCGAGATTGATACCGGGACCTCACGTATCGGGGTTTTAGCTGATAAGGCGGCTGATTTTATTAAAGAGGTTGGTCAATTAGCGAATTTAAATATCAGGGGGATTTTTACCCATTATGCAGACTCTGAATCAAAAGACCAGTCTTATACTAACTGGCAGACAAAAAAATTTCAAAGAGTGATAAAAGATTTAAATGTTCCCTTTGCTCATGCTGGTTGTTCAGCCTCGACCATTAACAACCCAAATACTTTTTTTAATTTAGTAAGAATTGGTATTAGTTTGTATGGGCTCTGGCCCTCACTAGAGACAAAAGAATTAGTTAAGAGAAAAAAAGTAAATATTGACCTTAAACCAGCTTTGGCCTGGAAAACCAGGATTATTCAAGTAAAACAAATACCTAAAGCAACTTATATTGGTTATGACCGGACCTATAAGACGAAGAAAAAGACAAAATTGGCTGTTTTACCCATTGGTTATTGGGATGGATATAATCGTCAGTTGTCTAACCCATCTTCAGTTAAGACTGGCGGAGGAGAGGTCTTAATTAAAGGAGAACGTTGTCCTGTTTTAGGTCGGGTTTGTATGAATTTAACCATGGCTGATATCACTAAGTTAACTAAGATTAAAGCAGGAGACGAAGTGGTTTTAATTGGTCAACAAGGGGAAGAAGAAATTACGGCTGAAGAAATAGCTGATAAAACCAAGACCATTAATTATGAAGTGGTGACTAGAATTAATCCATTAATACCAAGGATTTATATTTAACGGTTTTGTCTGACATTTTCAAGGTTGAGCTTGTCGAAATCGCAGAAAATTCAGTAACAAAACCTTTACCCCCCTCCTTTTGCGCAAGCGCGAAAAGAAGGGGGTGCTCAAATTTGTGACGAAATTTACTTCCCCTCCTCTTTTGAAC
>CAZXPA010000003.1:0-24964 GCA_964642485.1 uncultured Gammaproteobacteria bacterium | reverse complement strand
ATATTATTAAATTCAATTTATTTTAAATATTAAAAATTAAAATCTTAAGAAAGGAGGTGGAGAAAGTGAAGAAGAAAAACTAGCTGGTGAGAAAAGTAGAATTTGGTGAGAGTCGAGCTTATCAAGTTTTTAAGCTCCTGGATGATATGTGGCAGAAAAAGGCCGGGATTTTTAGCAAGGTCTGGTTACCCCAAGATGTTTATCCTGATTTTGACAATCCAAATGATTCAGCTAATTTTTTACTCTGCGCTATTTTATTCAACCGGGGTGGAATAAAAGTTGAAGTTCCAGTGACCTGGCTTTTGCACTTGCATCAATTGTACCCAGAGATGTTTAACTCGAAAAGCGTAGCAATAAGTTGGACTTTAGTGAGGATTCAGCAAGCTTTTGAAAAGGCAACCTCAGATATTTTAGGTCAAAGCAGTCAGGGACAAAAAGGTACTGGCCCCCTTGGTTTTAAATTAGAAGAACATGTTAGAAACTGGCAGCACAATCTGGCGATTATCCATTGGCGTTTTAATGATAGTCCCTTAGAGATCTTTAAAGAAGTAGAAGATTCTGAGCAGGCCTTTGCCAAAGTGGATCCTTTTCAATTGGAAAATAAAGAGTATGGCTTTAAAGGAATACGGCGGAAGATTTTTTCCCTTTGGGTTATTTGGCTTCAGGAAAGAGACTTGATTCCAGTATTCCCAACCACTATTCCAGTAGATTTTCACACCTTACGCATCTTATGGGCAACAGAAATTATTAAGTTGACTGAAGCTGGACCACTTGAGCTCAAGGGGACTTTAGCTGAAGAAAGGATAAAGAAGCTGTGGCATTTACAAGGCAAAACTGCTTTCCGGGTTAAAGAAAAGATTATGGATGAAATCGCTCTTTGGTTTATGGATTTTCTAAAGAGATATAGTTTTTCCCACATTAACCTTAATCCAGCTATTTGGGTCTGGAGTCGAGCTTTGTGCAGCAAATGTCAACAAAACCGATCTTTCACTCTAGAAGATGGAACAACCGGTTATTTTGAAACACAAGCTCTAAAGAAAAATCCATCACTTTGGGTCAAAGACTATCAAGATTTCTGCCAGATGTGTGGTTTGAATAAGTGGTGTAAGTGGGCCATCCCAGCTAAGCCATATTACACAGCTGGTTGGCTGGTCAGATCAGGGGAGAGAATAGAGTATCCTCAAATTTCATTAAGCTTCTCATCAGAACAAATCCTTCGTTATCCTGTTAAAAATAGAAACAGGAAAAGGAGATAAAAAGGCGTCTTATAAAGTGTTAATAGACGCCTTTTAGAATTTTAGAAGATTAAAAAGAGGGTGAGCGAGGAGACTTGAACTCCCAACCTCTTGTTCCACAGACAAGTGCTCTAACCAATTGAGCTACGCTCACCGTATTAGAATTTAGCTAGTTTTTTAAGAATTTTTACTTTATTTAATTTTTCCCAAGGTAAATCTAAATCATTTCTGCCAAAATGTCCATAAGCGGCCACTTGCTTATAAATTGGTTGACGCAGTTTTAAATTTTTGATCAACATTCCCGGTCTTAAATCAAAAGCTTGAGATACTATTTTAGCAATTTGTTTATCTGGTAATTTTCCAGTGTCAAAAGTATCAATATTAATGGCCAATGGTTTAGCCACGCCAATAGCATAAGCTATTTGAACCTCAACTTGATCAGCTAATCCTGCCCCAACAATATTTTTAGCCACCCAGCGAGCTCCATAACTGCCCGAACGGTCAACTTTGGTTGGGTCTTTGCCAGAATAGCAGCCTCCTCCGTGAGATCCAACACCGCCATAGGTATCAACAATTATTTTACGGCCCGTGACCCCGGTGTCAGCGGCTGGGCCACCTAAGACAAAGCGGCCAGTGGCATTGATAAAGTATTTGGTTTTTTTATCAATTAGTTTTTTAGGAATAATTGGTTTAATAACTTTTTTAATAACATCTGCTCGGAGTTTTTTAAGAGAAACATTTGGGGCGTGCTGAGCAGCAATAACTACATTAACAATTCTTTTTGCTTTCCCATTTTTATACTCCACAGTTATCTGACTTTTGCCGTCTGGTCTAAGGTAGGGGAGTATTTTTTGTTTGCGCACCTTGGCTAATTGTTTAGCTAATTTATGGGCCAGGACAATTGGCAAAGGCATATATTCAGGGGTTTCATTAGTGGCATATGAAAACATTGAGTTATGGACAAAAAGCCCGTTACCAGAGAATATATTTATGTCTTTTATTTGTAAGTCATAAACAGGAGAAACTTTTTTTATTTTTTTATTTTTGAATACTGCAATAGCAAAAGGCAGCTTTTTCCCTAGCCGTTCCTCGCTTATCATTTCGTTTTTAGAAGGACGGGGAAGTAAAAAGTTTCCTCTTGAATTAGGAGGTTTAGTTGTATTATCCTTGAGGTATTTTTGAATTTTTTCTTGTTTGGCTTTATCTAAAAAGCTAATTTTTTTACCAAATCTTTGATAGCTTTCAAATCCGGTAAGACTGAGAACATAATTAGCATAATTAGAATAATATCTTTTTCTATTTTTTCCTAGCTTTCCTACTGGTATGCCCTTGGGTCGGTTTAGGAGTATTACAGATTTAATTCCAAAATCATTCAATAATAATTGAGTTTCTTTTAGTAGTGCTAAAGACGAAGAACACAGTCTGATTCTTATATTGTTTTTATTCCTGCCAGTGTTGACGACTATTGTTCCATCGCTATCAAATAATCCTTGTAAGTAAGATTTTATAACATCAGGCGGCGATATAAAAATGCTTCTTGGCGTGGTTTTTTGTGGGGACTTTTTATGTAAAAGACCAAGGTTTTCAAAGTGTTTTCGTACGAGAACAGAGTCAATCTTTAGATTTATATCTCCGTTAGATCCTTTTATTATTCTCCATTGATTAGGAAATTTTTTGTCTAATATCTTTTTAACGCTGTTGGCATGTCTATGATTATGGCCAAACGCTATTAACATGGAATTATTTTTAGCTACATATCCATCACCTATTAATTCTCCTAATATATATCCAATTTCTTTGTCTAACATAACTAATTCCGGTCCAAAAATTCTACGATTATATTTAGTGAAAAATTGATTACGACCGATTTTCGATTTTATATATTTATTTGAGAAACGTTTAACAGGTTTTACCATACAAACAAATTCTCGATCGGCCAATTTTGATGCCTCTTGCCAGTATGTATCTCCATTTTTGTTATAGCAAAATATTTTATGATCTGGGGTACATTCAAGAGAAAGGCCGTTATAAAAATTAAGTTCTAAAATTTTTTTCTTTCCAGTCATTTTAGCCTCCAGTACTCTTTTAGGTCCCTGTGGCGTTATTACTATATTACCCTTTTTTATTTCTTCTATCGGCAAATAGCCCCTATTAGTCCTTACAAGAGTTCCTCTTTTTAAGCAACCCTGATCTCCAGCTCCGAGAGAGGTTAGATTGTCTTTGGTTCTTTTTGAAACGCCGCAGGCGATATCTGGTGATTGTTCATGAATAATCACTTCAATGCCGCAGCTTTTATAATCAAAGCCATACTCAGGTTTTGTATATCCAATGTTTTTTATAATATTTCTTGCTATCTCAGGAATTTCTACGTAGGCGCGTGTGGTGACTTCTCCTGCGATAATGACAAGGCCCTTGGTAATTAATGTTTCGCAAGCTACCCGCGAGTGCGGGTCCTTGGCAATTAAGGCATCTAAGATGCCGTCAGAGATTTGGTCACAGAGTTTGTCTGGGTGACCCTCAGTAACGGACTCTGAAGTTAAAAATTTTCTTGGCATAGAGTTATAGGTTATTGTTGATTATATAGTACCCCCAAGAGGAATCGGACCTCTATATCCAGCTTAGAAGGCTGGTGTTCTATCCATTGAACTATGGGGGCTTATTTTTACGGGCTTACATTTCTCTTAAAGCCTTAAGCCGCTCTTTAACTGGCGGATGAGTGCTAAAGAGTTTAGCGGTAAAATTTTTTGCTTGGCCAAAAGGACTGGCAATGTATAAATGAGCTGTAGCGCCATTAGCATTTTTTAAAGGTTGGTTGCTTTGAGATATTTTTTCCAAAGCTTTGGCTAAACCTTCAGGATAACGGGTTAAAAGGGCTCCGGAGGCGTCAGCTAAAAATTCTCTTTTGCGAGAAATAGCCAACTTTATTACCTGGGCAATAATTGGTGAAAGAATCATTAAAATTAAGCCAACAATTAAGAGAACAGTACCAAGCGATCCCTGATTTTTACTGCTTCGGCTTCGACCGCCTAAAAAACTAAAACGTAAAAACCAGTGGGTTAAAATACTAACTACGCCAACTAAAGCAACCACTAAAGTCATTAATCTAATATCATAGTTTTTAACATGAGATAATTCGTGAGCAATTACCCCTTCTAATTCTTCATTTTCTAATTTATCAATAATTCCGGTGGTTAAAGCAATAGAAGCATGTTTAGGGTCACGACCAGTAGCAAAAGCATTAGGGGAGGGGTCATTAATAATATATACTTTAGGTACAGGGGTGCCCGCAGTAATACATAGATTTTCAACCATTCTAAAAACATAAGGATTGTCCTGTTTTTTAATTTCCTTGGCTCCAGCTGACCAAAGAGCCATTTTATCACCAGAAAAATATCCACTTAAGCTCATCCCCATAGCGATGATTCCAGCGATAATTATTCCAATATAGCCGGCTTCACTTATTTGGCCAAAAACCCAGCCAAGGAAAAGGATAAAGATAACAAAGACAAGGATTAAAATAAATGATTTTCTTTTGTTAGAATCAATTTGTGAATACATGGTTACTTCTTCCGTCTTCGGCCATGAAAGGCCTGATAAACTTCTTTTAAATGTTGATCAGTTACATGAGTATAGATTTGGGTAGTGGTAATATTTTTATGCCCAAGCAATTCTTGAACCGCCCTTAAGTCAGCCCCGCCAGCCAGGAGATCTGTCCCGTACGAATGACGCAGACTATGCGGAGTAATTCTTTTGGTCAGGCCGGCTACTTTAGCATATTTTTTAACCAATCTTTGAATTGAGCGAGGGGTTAAACCCTTATCTACTTTATCAGATTTAGTTTTAGTCTGTCCCACACTAAGCTTGCTTTGGCGCGGGGCTGCTCGGTCATAGCGGATAAATAAGCCGGGCTCCATATCAGTTCTGGCTTGTAAATATTTTTTTAACCAATATCCAGCTTGATTAGAAAGAAAAACTACTCGCCAACGGCCACCTTTGCCCTGAACACTAAACTCTGTTTTCTTAAGATTAATGTCTTCTTTTTTTAATCTGGCTAATTCGGAAACTCGTAAGCCAGTTGAGAATAATAATTCTAATATAGCTTTATCACGGAGTTTAATAATATCATCTTGTTTGATTTGTAAGGGGGCATCTAAGAATTTTTCTAAATCACTGCCTTCTAAAAAAGAGATTTGCCTTTCACCAATTTTAGCTAAATCAATTTTTTCTGGAGCTAAGGTTTTAATGTCTCTTTTTGCTAAATATTTTAAAAATACTCTTAAAGCAATTAAATGATAGTTTTGGGTAGCCAAACAAAGATTTCCTCCGCGAGGATTTTTTAACCTGGAAAGCCAAAGACGATATTTTCTCACCACCTCAGTAGTAATTTGATTGGGGGAGGTAATCTGAGCTTGGTCTAAAAATCTTTTTAAATAAAAATGATAGTTTCTTATTGTTAATTGACTAGAACCTTTTTCAATTTCTAAATGTTCTAAAAATTCAGTAATTAATTTTTTGAGATCTTGAGGCATATTATGATTATACAGTTTATTCTATGCCTGTCAAGGTTTTACGACTCCTGCAAGGTGCCTGTAAAATCTTGACAAATTTAGCGACTCTAATAGTGCTGCTAGATTCTGGTTTTACAACCCCTCACCCAGCGGTGATGCATTCTTTCCAAAAATGCGAAAACATTTTTATCGCCGCTGGGTGAGAGGCCAAATTAAATAGCCAATTAAAACTCCAGCTGAATCAAAGCAAATATCAGCTAAGGCCATATCACGTCCAGGAACAAAACCTTGGTGAAATTCATCTAAAAGAGCGTAAAGAATTGAAATAATAATTACCCATTTCAATGGTTGTTTCATGGCCCGGGCTAAGAGTAAGAAGAAAATGCCGTATTCAGCTAAATGGCAAATTTTTCTTAAAACTGTATCCCAAAATGTTTCTAAACCGCTTTTTAGATCAGGGATAGAAGACAAATAAAAGATTAAACTTGCCCAGATAATTATTGGCAGCCAGAGCTTAAGAAATTTTTTAGCCATATATTGATAATACTTAATAAAATAGAGTCTGGTCAACCCCTCACCTAATCTATGCGAAATACTATAGGGACCCGGAAGCTATAGTAACTATAATAATTATACTCATCGAGGGCTGACAAACCTAGTATATTTTGCTATAATCTACACAACTTAGTTAGTTATCTTTAACAAATTATAACCCAACAAAAGAAAAAAGGAGGACGTTATGAATAAAAGGTTGATATTAAGAGAGGTTGTAATAACGGTAATAGTATTGGCGATGTTCCTGGTGGTTTTTAGTATTCTGAACGGCTGGACACTGACAGGGGCAGCTCGCTATGAAGTTGCTGCTGTTAGTGCTGTTGCTGCTGCTGCTGCTGCTATCGCTACTGTCACTGCTGTTACTGCTGGCATTGATGTTGCTGCTCTTGCTGTTGTTGTTGCTGCTGTCGCTGCTGTTAGTGCTGTTGTTGTTGTTGCTGCTGTCGCTGCTGTTAGTGCTGTTGTTGTTGCTGGTGCTGCTGTTGTTGCTGTTGTTGCTGCTGCTGTTGTTGGTGTTGCTGCTACTGCTGCTGTTGCTGATAGAGAAAATAATAGGAAAAACAAGAACAAAATCGTAATTATTTCACTTATGGTAGAAGCGGCGGCAATTGTTGGAATAATGCTGGCGATAACTTTTATCTAATCTAGTTCTTACCAGCATTTTAGACACCGGGCAAGGAAGCTCGGTGTTCTTTTTGCGGCAAATTTTTTACTAGTTAATCAGCATATCTTTAATAAGATTTTATATGAGGGGTTTGCTTTTTATTTGTTTTTATGTTAAGATATTGTCAATCTAATCTTAAAATGTTAAAATATCCTAATAATAATTCTAATCTATGGCTGGAATAAAAAAAGCAAAAAAAGCAGCAAAACAAAAAACAATCAAAGATTTTCAAAAAAGCGGCCAGGATACGGGCTCAGCTCAAGTTCAAATTGGTTTATTAACCAAGGGCATCAAGGATCTAAGCGAGCATTTAAGAACCCATATTCATGACTTTTCTTCTCGGCGCGGTTTATTAAAAAAAGTTAGTCAGCGCCGAAAGTTTTTAAAATATTTGCAAGCTCATGATTCCAAGAGCTATGAAAAAGTAGTTAAGAAAATTAAAAAATAATTATGATTAAATACAAAGATCAACGAGTTGGAATTTTTGTTGATGTTCAAAACATGTATCACTCAGCCAAGAACTTATATAGAGCAAATGTCAACTTTGCTAAAGTTTTGGAGACGGCCGTGGCTGGTCGTCAGATTATTCGAGCCGTTGCTTATGTTATTCGTTCAAAGTCAGGTGAAGAACAGAATTTTTTTGAAGCAATTTCTAAACAAGGCTTTGAGTTAAAAATAAAGGATTTACAAATTTTCCCCGGAGGAATGAAAAAAGCTGACTGGGACGTTGGTTTAGCCGTTGATGCAATTAAAATGGCTGACAAATTAGACGTCATTATTTTAGTTACTGGTGACGGGGATTATATCCCCTTGATTGCTTATTTAAGAGAAAACAAAGGCTGTTTGGTTGAGGTTTTGGCCTTTAGCAAAACAACTTCAGGTAAATTAATTGAAGTTGCTGATGAGTTTACTGATTTAAGTAAAAACAAAAAGAGATTTTTAATTAAGAAATCCCTCAGCCAATAGCAATAAAATGCATTCGCATTTTCGAGAGAGGTCTATTGTTGTTGGACAAGGGAATAGGGTAAAAAAGAAGTCGATTATAATTTGTTTAAAGCTCTGTATTTTAAGAAAATGCATTGCTGTTGGGTGAGGGATGGAATTTAGTACAGAAATTGGAGGGAAAAAATTAATTGTTAAAACTGATGAAGTTGCTGGCCATGCAAATGGAAGTTGTGTTGCCCAATATGGCGAAACAACTGTTTTAGCTACGGCTGTTTTAGGCAGGGAAGAGAAAGAATTAGATTATTTTCCTCTTTCAGTTGCTTATGAGGAGCGGTTTTACGCCGCCGGCAAGATTAAAGGTTCGCGTTTTATTAAAAGAGAAACTAGACCGCCAGATGAGGCTGTTTTAGCTGGTCGCTTAATTGATCGTTCAATTAGGCCTTTTTTTAATGAAGAGAGTCGTCAAGCTGTTCAGGTTATTTTAACTGTTCTTTCAATTGATCAAGAAAACGATCCTGATATGGTTGCTTTATGGGCTGCTTCAATTGCTTTGGCAGTTTCTGATATTGCTTGGGCTGGACCAATTGCTGGGGCTCGTATTGGCTGGATTAAAAGTCAAGTTCCTACCGCTTCAGAAAGAGGCGGGGAATGGGTCTTGAACCCATCTTATGAAGCTCGGACTAAAAGTGATTTAGATTTAATAGTTTGCGGAACTCAGGGCCGGGTTATCATGCTTGAGGCCGGAGCTAAAGAGGTCTCAAATGAAATAATTTCTGAAGCAATTAAGTATGGCTTAAAACACTTGGAAAAGATTAATAATTTTATTAAAGAAATTCAGCAAAAAGTTGGCAGAGAAAAAACTCCTTTAAAGGTTGATTTAACAGGTGAGGAAGCTTTAGCTAAACAAGAGCTTAAGAGAATAACTAAGGAAATAATTAAAAAAGAGGCGCCGAAATATTTATTTGAACAACTTTTAAAAACTAAGGAACAAAGAATTGGAGCGGCAGAGAAAATCAGGGCTCGCTTAGACGAGCTTTTAATTGAAAAACAAATTGGCAAAGAAAAAAGAACAAAAGTTATTGAATATGCTAATAAATTAATTTATCGTCAGGTTAGTCAGGCCATCTTAGATAAGGATCAGCGGATTGATGGAAGAAAACTTGATGAAATTCGGCCAATCAATTGTCAGGTTGGAGTTTTACCCCGGGTTCATGGCTCAGCTATTTTTAGTCGAGGAGAGACTCAGGTTTTGTCAATAGTTACTTTAGGCGCCCCAGGAGCAGAACAATATTTAGACACCATGGAAGAAAGTGGCCGCAAGCGCTTTATGCACCATTATAATTTTCCTCCTTTTTGCTCTGGTGAGGTTAAGCCTTTAAGGTCAACTTCTCGAAGAGAAACCGGTCATGGTTCTTTAGTTGAAAAAGGGCTTTTACCAATTTTACCTGGTAAAGAAGATTTTCCTTATACAGTCCGGGTTGTTTCTGAGGTTCTTTCCTCAAATGGGTCAACTTCAATGGCCTCAGTTTGTGCCTCAGTTTTAGCCGTAATGGACGCAGGCATGCCAATTAAAAAAATAGTAGCTGGAGTGGCTATTGGTTTGGCTTCAGAAGAGGACGAGAATGGTTTTAAGCGGTACAAGGTTTTGACTGATATTCAGGATTTAGAAGATGGGCCAGGCGGAATGGATTTTAAAGTAATTGGCACTTCTGAAGGGGTTATGGCTATTCAGATGGACACTAAAACCAAGGGCCTTAATCTTGATATTATTACTCAAACCCTTGAATCCTCAGCTGAGGCTCGGAAAAAGATTTTAGAAAAGATGGCCCAGGTTCTAGAAAAACCAAGACTCAATTTGTCTCCTTATGCCCCGCGGGTAACGGTGATTAAAATTGACCCGGATAAAATTAGGGATGTAGTTGGCCCGGGCGGACGAGTAATTAATGAAATTATTAATAAAACAGGGGCAATGATTGATATTGAGCAGGATGGCACAGTGGCAATTACCTCACCAAGTGATGAATCTCTTAAAAAAGCCGCCAGCTGGATTAAAGATATTACTCGAGAGTTTAAAGCTGGCGAAGTATTCCAGGGTCGGGTTACAAGAATTATGGACTTTGGTGCTTTTGTTGAAATTGTTCCTGGGCAAGAAGGTATGGTTCATGTCTCTGAGATGGCTTATCGCCACGTAGAGCATCCAGGTGATATTGTTAAAATTGGTGATATTGTCCCGGTAAAAATAATTGAAATTGATAAGCAAGGGAGAATTAATCTTTCTATCAAAGCTTTAAAAAGCCCTTCAAAGTCTCAGAGTAGAAGCACTTATTCTCGTTCTCGTCAGCCGGCTGCAGGGCAGCGCAGGCCTACTCGGCCGACAGCCAGGGGTCGTCAGCCTCCCCGCTCACCCAGATCAAGAATGAGAAAATAAGAATTATATTTTAAATTTTTAAATTGAGCTTATGAAAATAGGCAAAAAACAAAAATTTTATCCTAGAGAAACAAAAAATGTTTTAGTCACTGGCGGAGCTGGTTTTTTAGGTTCGCATTTATGCGACCGTCTAGTTAAAGAAAACAATGTTATTTGTTTGGATAATTTTGTCGGTGGTGGAAATATCGATAACATTAAGCATTTGCTTCAGAATCCTAATTTCCGTTTTGTAAAACATGATATTAACCAGCCAATAGATTTTGATAAATTCCCAGAGTTAAAAAATCTTAGAATTAAAATTCACGGTTTGCAGGAAATTTATCATTTAGCTTGCCCGACTTCAGCTAAAAACTTTAATCAGCTTCGGGTTCAAACCCTTCAGACTAATGCAATTGGGACAATTAACATCTTAGAGATGGCCAGGTTTTACAAGGCTAAGATACTTTTTACCTCTTCATCTGTAGTTTATGGACCGCGAAAAAAAGATAGCCCTTTCTTTAAAGAAACTGATTTTGGGAGTGTAAATTTTGTCGGTCCCCGAGCTTGTTATGATGAAGGCAAGCGGTTTTCTGAAACAGCCCTGGTTACTTATAAGGAGGTTTATGGGGTTGAGACAAAGATTGTTCGTATTTTTAGAACCTTTGGTCCCCGAGAAACACTTTTCGATGGCCAAATGATTCCAGACTTTGCTCTCCAGGCTTTGAATGACAAACCTTTGGTGATTTATGGTGATGAAAGTTTTTCTACTTCGCTTTGCTATGTCAGTGATATAATTGAAGGAATTATAACAATGATGAATTCCAAAGAATCTGGCCCAATTAATTTAGGCCACCCCCAGGAATATAAACTGGTCGATTTAGCAAAAAAGATTATTCAGCTAACTGACTCAAAATCAGAGGTTAAATTTAAGCTGCCATTACCTTTTATGACTCCACTTGGTCTGCCAGATGTAAGTTTAGCTAGAGAAAAATTAAACTGGTTTCCAGTTGTCAGGATAGATAAGGGTTTTGAAAAGTTGCTTGATTATGTTAAAGCCAACCGAATATTACTCCAACCTTTGGTTAATAAATATGACCAAGAATAGAAGTCATTTAAACATTATAATCGTGATATTATGAAAATCGCCGTAGTGATCCCCGCCCACAATGAGGAGACAACCATTGTTGAGACAATAAACAAAGTCAAGCCATTAGTTAGTCAGGTAATAATTGTTGATGATGGCTCGACTGATCATACTTATCAGCTAGCTAAAGGGCAGGGGGCCTCTGGCCCGTCGGGCCAACGGCCCGGAAGGGTAAGAGTTCTGCGCCATATTGTAAATCGAGGCCAAGGCGCAGCCCTGCAGACAGGTAGTGAGTATGCTTTAGCTAATCAGGCTGACATAATTGTTCATTTTGACGCTGATGGCCAGTTTTTAGCCCCGGAGATTAAAGAGGTTGTTAAGCCAATAAAATCAGGAGATTTTGAGGTGGTTTTTGGCTCGCGTTTTTTAGAAAAGAAATCAAATATTCCCTGGTTTAAAGAGCATATTATTATCCCAATTGCCCATTTAGTTAATAAATTAATTATAGGATTTTCCTTAACTGATCCCCAAAGTGGTTTTCGGGCCATGTCTCGAAAAGCAGGTCAAAAGATTAAGATTGAAAATGATGGCATGGCTCATTGTAGTGAGATTCTCTACAAAGTTTTTAAGAATAACTTTAAGGTTAAGGAAGTGCCAATAACTGTTGTTTATCATGGTTTTGGCCAACGTTTTGGCGGGGGTATTAAGATAGTAAAAGATTTATTACTGGCTAAATTAATGAGTTAAGCATATGTTTCAGCAAATACTTGCTCTAATAATAATTATTTTTTTTCTGGCCCGTCTTTTTTGGCAAAAGCAGAAAAAGGAAATTGGAGCCAATGAATTTGTCTTTTGGCTTGTTTTTTGGTGTTTGTCAGCTGGGTTAATTATTTCTTTAAAATCGATTGATAAGCTGGTGGCTCGTTTAGGATTTTCTGGTTCAGGGATAGAGATTCTGCTCTATTTATGTATAGCAGTTTTATTTTATTTTATTTTTAAATTAAGGTTAAGGTTAGAAAAGATAGAAAAAGATATTACAAAAATAATTAGGAGTCTAGCCCTTAAGGGGGATAAAGAAAATAGAAATTAGTTATTGGGATATGCCAAAATTACCAAAATTACCGTCGTTCTTATCTTTTATTTTTGATATTATTAAACTAGTAGTTATTGCTTTTATTATTGTCTGGCCGATTCATTATTTTGTTTTTCAACCATTTTATGTGGTTGGACCATCAATGGAGCCAAATTTTTATGATAAAGAATATTTAATTATTGAGAAGATTAGTTATCGCTTTAATAATCCAAGGCGAGGGGAGGTCGTTGTTTTTGAATCGTCTTCTAACCCCAAAGACTATTTAATTAAAAGGATAATTAGCCTGCCAAACGAAAAAATTTCAATAAAGAGAGGCGAGATCTATATTTATAACACCCAGATCCCTCAAGGTTTAAAGTTAGAGGAAAATGGTTATTTGGCCCCAGGAACAGCTACGCCAGGTCAGATAGATGTTAGTTTGAAAAATAATGAATATTATGTTTTAGGTGACAACAGGAATATGAGTTTAGATTCGCGGGTTTTTGGTCCAATTAAACGTCAGGATATTTCCGGCCGGGCCTGGTTTCGAGGCTGGCCATTCCAGAATATTGGTTTAATTAAAATGCCAGTTTTTGCATACTAAATCGATACTAATTTACGAATTAATACTAATTATACTAATAAAAAATTTATGCCAAAAAAGGCCAAGAAGCCAAAAAAGATCCAGAAGAGAAAGAGAAAAGTTCAGAAAAGAACAAAAAAGCCAAGAAAGATTCAAAAAAGAAAACCCAAGAAAATAAGAAGGGTGAAAAAAATTCAGAAAAGGAAAAGAGGAAGACCGGCTCGAGCCAAAAAACAAGCGCCAAAACCTGGAGTCAGAAGATGGAGAAAGTATACACCAAAGATTTTACGAGGGATGCGAGATATTTTACCAGATGAAGCAGTATACTGGGATTATGTATTGAAAAAAGCAAGTGATTTAGCTGAAAGCTATGGTTTTCAGAAAATTATGCTACCAGTTCTTGAAGAACAATTGCTTTTTGAAAAATCTACTGGCTTAACTTCTGATGTAGTTGGGAAACAAATGTACCAATTTACTGATCGAGGGAGAAGTAAGGTAGCCATGCGGCCCGAACTCACTCCCTCAATTGTTCGCGCTTATATTGAGCAGGGGATGTTTAATTTACCTCAGCCGATTAAGCTATTTTGTTTCGGGCCTCTTTTTCGTTATGAACGGCCTCAAGCCGGGAGATACAGACAATTCCATCAATTTAATCTTGAGATTCTTGGGTCAGATAAACCATTAACTGACGCTCAGCTTATTTTGTTTTCCCAGACCTTTTTTAATATTTTAGGTATTGGGGTTAGTATTCAGATCAATAGCCTGGGTTGTCCGGAGTGCCGTAAACTTTATCGGGCAAAATTAGTAAGTTATTTTAGGCCAAAGCAGAGATGGCTTTGCCAAGATTGTCAAAGACGTTTTAAAAAAAATCCTTTAAGAATTTTAGATTGCCAGAATCCGCATTGTCAGGATTTAGTTCTTCAAGCCCCTCAATTAGTGGATGATTTGCGCCAAGATTGTCAGGGTCATTTTGTTAAGGCTTTAGAATATCTTGATGAAGCAAATGTTGTTTATAAATTAAATCCCTATCTGGTTAGAGGTTTAGATTATTATACCAGAACAGTGTTTGAATTTTGGCCAGAACGTCCAGCTAAATCAGGTAAAACTCCGACTATTTTCTCTGGGGCGCAAACAGCCTTAGGTGGTGGAGGAAGATATGATGATTTAGTTGAAAGCCTGAGTGGCCGACCGACACCAGCGACTGGTTTTGCCTATGGTTTGGAGAGAATAATTGAAGAAATTAAAATTCAGGGAGCTAAAATCCCCAGGCCTCGATTGCCTCAGATTTTTCTAGCTCAGATAGGTGAAGCAGCTTCTCGCCGGGCTTTAAAGCTGTTTGACAATCTTCGGAAACAAGGATTTAAAATAGCAGAAAATCTTGCCAAAGATAGCTTAAGGTCCCAAATGGAAATAGCCAATAAACTAGGTGTTAAATTAACCCTAATTCTTGGTCAACAAGAAGTCCTTGATAAAACTATTATTATTCGTGATATGCATACCGGGAACCAAGAATTAGTTGATCAGGAAAAAATAGTTAAGGAATTAAAAAAACGGCTGAGGTAGGTTCCCGCCAGTTCTTGAGGCCTTTGTCCTGCGACATTCGTTTGTTTTGTTAAAATATTCTAATGTTCTAGTGTTCTCATGACTATATCTTTTCACACTTTTGGTTGTAAATTAAACCAGGCAGAGACAGAAAAATTAAAAGAAAAATTTGAAGATAAAGGTTTTCAAGTAGTCCCTTCAATGATGGCCGCTGATATTTATTTGGTTAATGCTTGTGCAGTAACTCAAAAGGCGGAGAAAGATGTAAGACAAATTATTCATCAAATAAGACGTTTGGCTCCTAAGTCCTATTTAATTGTTACTGGCTGTTTTACCAGCCAGATAAAAGCTCAAGAAGAACTGAAAGGCAATGTTGATATTTGGATTAATAATGAAAAAAAACAAGCAATTGATAAGGTAATCTTAGGAGATCTATGTTTAGAGCCCAGAGAATCAATTGCTGGACTTGTTACCGATAGAAAAACCAGGGCTTTAATTAAAATTCAATCTGGCTGTCAGCGTTATTGCAGTTATTGTATTGTCCCTTATTTAAGAAAAAAAGTTTATAGCCGGCCGATAAAGCAAGTTATTCAAGAAATTAAACAAAAACAAGAAAGGGGTTGGCAAGAAGTAGTTTTAGTTGGGACTAATATCGGCGCCTATGATGATAAGGCAGAAGAATTGGATTTATTTGGCTTATTAAAACAAGTCTTAAAAAAGACCAATATTCCCAGAATCAGACTTTCCTCAATTTGGCCAACCAGTGTTAATTCTGAGCTATTAGCTTTAATTAAAACTAATCGACGCATTTGTCCACATGTTCATTTGTCGATTCAGTCTGCAAGTGATAAGATTTTAAAGAGAATGAATCGATCTTATAACAAAGCAGACTTAGAGAGAATTATTAAAGGGTTATCTCAGATACCAGATATTAATTTAACAGCTGACATCATTGTTGGCTTTCCAGGAGAAAAAGATTCGGATTTTCATCAGACTCTAGGGTTTATTCAATGGGCAAAATTTTTAAAAATTCATGTTTTTAGATTTTCGCCTCGGCCAGAAACAAAAGCAGCTGGTCTAAAAGATCAGGTTTTAGAAAAAATAAAACAAGCCCGGAGTAAAGAGTTAATTAAAAAAGGTGAGTTAGTTAGTCAAAAAGTAAGAAAAAAATTCTTAAATCAAACCGTTTCAGTTTTAATTGAAGCCAGGCAAAATGAAATTTGGCAAGGATTTACCCCGAATTATTTAAAAGTTTTTGTTCACCCCGTTAGAAATTTGCGCCGAAATTGCAGTAGTTTTGATAAGTCGGAATTTATTTCTAACGGGGTTTCAAGTGATAGAAATCTAGCGAATCAGATAATTAATGTTAAGTTAATTGATTTATATAGAAACGGAATAAAAGGTAAAGTATTATAAGATCAACGAATGTACGAATCAGTTTCGAATTTACAAAAAGGTTTATTTTGAAAAAAATAGATTACCATATAAAAAAGAATTATCGGAAATAATTAAAAATTCTTATGCCCTATCGGGCAAATTTAATCGGGGCAGTTTTATTTTTTTCAAAAAATATCATGAGAGACGCAACACTTTGTTTCCTTACAAAAGAAGAAAATAATAAAATTAACGAAATTTGCCTTGCTATGAAAAAGCGCGGTTTTGGAGTTGGTCGTTGGAATGGAACAGGTGGGAAAGTCGGCCATAAACAAAAAGAAACCATTGAAGACGCTTTAATTAGAGAAGCGCAAGAAGAAATCAATGTCCAACTTAAAGATTTTTACAAAGTTGCTGAATTAACCTTTCACTTTCCAAAGAATAAAGAGTGGGATCAGCTAGTGCATGTCTATTTTACAAAAACATGGCACGGAGACCCGCAAGAAACAGAAGAAATGAGGCCAAAATGGTTTTCAGTCAATGGAATTCCTTTTGAATCTATGTGGCCTGATGATATTCATTGGTTGCCACATGTTTTAGATAACAAATTTGTAAAAGCAGAGTTTGTATTTGATGAAGGAGATATTATTTTGGAACAAGAAGTAAATATTGTTGATAAGTTATAGTATTGCTCTGTTGCCTTAATATGGTATACTGTAAAATATAAGCTAAACCATATTAGGCGTTTTTATGAAATATTTGGACCACAAAATAGCAAAGCGGCTGGAGGAAAAATTGAAAAAATTGAATGATTTGCGACCGTTGCCGAAATCAGCCGTTAAAAAATTGCAAGAGCAAATGCGTATCGAGATGACTTATAATTCCAACGCTATTGAAGGAAACAGTTTGACTCTCAAAGAAACCTTTTTGGTTATCAACGAAGGAATAACAGTCAAAGGAAAGCCATTAAAGGACCACTTGGAAGCCAAAGATCATCATGCTGCTTTGCAATATTTATACGAGCTGGTGGAAAAAGGCAAGCGTCATACAATTTCGGAACGGCTGATCCGGACATTGCATCAGCTAATTATGCAGGGAACCGACAAAGAATGGGCGGGCGTTTACCGCAATTCCAATGTTATTATTGGCGGCGCCGACCACACTCCACCCGACGCGCTGGAAGTGCCGCAAAAAATACGAGAGCTCGTGGATTGGATAAAAGCAAATAAAAACAAATTGCATATTATAGAGCTCTCCACTCTGCTTCACCACAAACTTGTCCATATTCATCCATTTTTTGACGGCAACGGCAGAGCTTCCAGAATCATGATGAATCTGCTTCTTATGCAAAACGGTTTTCCTTTGGTTATTGTCCTGAAAAACGATCGCAAAAAATATTACAATGTTTTGGATCAAGCGGATAAGGGAAATTATAATCCATTAGTGCGTTTTATAGCGCAGGCGATAGAACGCTCACTTGATTTATATTTTAAAGTATTAACACCAACTACAAAAAAACGCGAGAAATATATGTCGCTATCGGAATTAGCCCAGCAAACACCATACTCCGCGAAATATCTAAACTTATTGGTACGACAAGGGAAATTGGAAGCACACAAAGAGGGCAGAAATTGGTTTACTTCCAAAGAAGCGATAAATAGGTATATTAAAAACAGAGAAAGAAAAAGAAAGGTCAAAAAATAAAATTGCCCCGATTAAATTATTCCGCCGAAGAGTAACTAATCTTAAATTGGGTATCATTGCTAATTTTACTAAAACAGGCATTAAACACAAAAGAATCATTAATTTAAAATAATTTTATTAGCAACATTCGTACTAAATTCGTACATTCGTAGTCCTATGCCAAAACCAACATCTAAAACACCCCTAGGTAAAGGTGGCCGCCAATACCACATTGCTTGTCGTCAAAGTGATTTAGCCCCTTACATTCTCCTGCCTGGTGATCCTGGCCGAGTATTAAAGATTACTGAAAATTGGAACAAGAAAAAACAGATTGCTTTTCACCGAGAATATCGCTCAATAACTGGCTATTTTAAGGGGGTTAAAATTTCTTGTCTTTCAACTGGTATTGGTGCTCCTTCAGCGGCAATTGCTATTGAAGAAGCCGCTCGTTTAAGAGTTAAGACTTTTATTCGAGTTGGCAGCACTGGCGCTCTTCAGCCAGGAATTAATCTTGGAGATTTGATAATAAACGTGGCCGGGGTGAGATTAGAAGGAACTTCAAAAGATTATGTCTGGACAGAATATCCAGCTTTTGCCCATTATGAAGTGGTTTTGGCTTTGATTGAGGCCTGTGAAAAATTAAAATTTAAATATCATTTAGGAATTACTGCTTCAACTGATGCTTTTTATGTTGGTGAAGGCAGAAAAGGTTTTCAGGGCTATACTCAATCAGGCTTTGAAAATATTTTGCCTGATTTACAAAAAGCAAAAGTAACTAATATTGAAATGGAAACTTCTGTCTTGTTTACTTTGGCCAGTTTATACAATCTCAGGGCTGGAGCAATTTGTGCTGTTTTTGATAATTTTGTCACTAATAAATGGGCAGTTAAAGGAGAAAAGCGGGCTGGTCAGGCAGCTTCACAAGCAGTAGTTATACTTGAACAATGGGACAAAATAAAAAAGAAAAATAAAAAGAAATATTTTTATCCCTCATTATTAAAATCATAATAACATAACAACATGGGAACACGGGAACATTAAATCATTAGAGCATGAGAGCATAAGAACATGAGAACATAAATAATTTTTATATGATAAAGATTATATTCTTTGTCTGCTAACAGCAGAGAATGTTCAAATGTTCAAATGAGTTTTGTTCTAATGTTCAAATGTTCCAATGTTAAAATGAGTTTTCTATGGGTAAGTTTAAAAAGATTTTTAAGGCCGGAGCTTTAGGTACAATAGTTGGATCAATCTTGGGTGTTCTTTTTGCTAAAAAGCCAGGCCGGGAAACAAGGGAGGAATTAAAAGAAAAGATTGATGAAGGGAGAGACAAGGCGGTTGATTTAGCTAAAAAGGCGGCTAAGGAAACTAGACAGGTTAAGCAAGAACTTGAAAAGGACGTGGAAGAAATTAGAAAGGCTTTTAAAGGAGAAGAGAAGTAAGTGCGATACCAATATACTAATGCATACGAATTATACGAATATTAGTATCATTAGTATTAATTCGTATATTAGCATCGATATCTATGTTTAAGATAAAATTAGATAAAGATAAATGTATTGGTTGCGGAACCTGTGCTGCTGTTTGTCCAGCAAATTTTGAAATGAAGGACGATGGCAAAGCCGAAGTAATTAAAGAAGAGGTTGACACCTTGGGGTGTAATCGAGTAGCTGAAGAAAATTGTCCAGTAAATGTAATTGTTATTAAATCTTTTTCACCTAAGGAAGGGGCGGCAACTGAAGAATTAGAATAATTCATTATAACATGATAACATGGGAACATGAGAACATTAAATCATTAGAGCATGAGAGCATAAGAACATGAGAACATAAATAATTTTTATACGATAAAGATTATATTCTTTGTCTGCTAACAGCAGAGAATGTTCAAATGTTGAAATGTTCAAATGTTCAAATGAGTTTTGTTCAAATGTTCAAATGTTCCAATGTTCAAATGATCTTATGTTTGAAGTTCGTATTCATGGTCGGGCTGGTCAAGGAGCTAAAACAATAGCTCAGTTTTTAGCTGGAGCCAGCTTAAAGGCAGGTAGGTTTGTCCAGGCTTTTCCTGCTTATGGGCCAGCTCGAACTGGAGCGCCAATGAATGCTTATATTCGTTTAAACGAAAAGCCAATTAATATTTATTCAGAGATTAAAGAGCCAGATGCAGTTTTAGTTATTGATTCCTTGTTAATTGAAATGGAAAATGTTGTCTCTGGCCTTAAAAAGGATGGCTTAATAATTATTAATTCTTCTCAGCCAGCGGATGTTTTAAAAAAGAAATTAATTAAAAAGGGCCTCCATTCGGAGACAAGAGTGATTACTTTACCGGCTTCAGAAATTGCCCTAAAAATACTTAAAAAAGACATCTCTAATACGGTCTTATTAGGGGCTTTAATTAAAGCAACAAAAATTGTTAAATTAAACGATTTGCTTAAAGTGGCTAAGAATCAATTTATTAAAAAACTTGGGCCAGAATTAACTCAAGCAAATTTAAAACTAATTCAAAAAGGATACAACCTGATAAACCCTAAACTATAAACGAATTGTAGTGAGTATGGCTAAGAAAGTAAAAAAAGAAAGAATACTTCCTGGAGGCATGATTGACCAACCAGGATCATCAAAAAATTATAAAACGGGGACCTGGCGGACTCAAAAACCAGTTTGGGATAAAGGCAAGTGTAATCATTGCGGTCTTTGTGTTAATTATTGTCCAGAAAATTGTATTCCTTTTAAAAATAATAAAAGAGGGGAGACAGATTTTGATTATTGTAAAGGATGCTTGATCTGCGCCCAGGTCTGCCCGCTTAAAGCAATTAAAATGATTAGAGAAAAATAAGAGAAATAATATGGTGAAAAAGAAAAAACAAACACCAACCGTTTTAAAGGCCTTGACCGGCGGGGAGGCGGCAACTGAGGCAATGCGACAGATTAATCCAGTTGTTTTTGCCGCTTATCCAATTACTCCTCAAACTCCAATTATTCAAAGCTTTGCTCAGCTTGTAGCTGATAATAAAGTTAAGACCAAATTTGTTTTAGTTGAATCAGAACATTCAGCAATGAGTTTAGTGGTTGGAGCAGCTGCTGCTGGTGGTCGAGCAATGACGGCAACTGCAAGTCAAGGATTGGCTTTAATGAGTGAAGTTTTATCTGTGGCTTCGGGCTTGCGTTTGCCAATTGTCATGAATTTAGCCACTCGAGCACTTTCGGCCCCAATTAATATTCATAATGACTATCAAGATGTAATGATGGTTAGAGATTTAGGCTGGATTCAGATTTTTTGTGAAAACAACCAAGAAGTTTATGAGAATAATTTTTTAGCTGTTCGTTTAGCTGAACATCCTGATGTCCAATTGCCAGTAATGGTTTGTCAGGATGGCTTTATAACTTCGCACAATACTGAAGGAGTAAGAGTTTATCAGGATAAAGTGATGAAGAGGTTTTTAGGAGAATACAAGCCAAAAAACTTTGTTTTAAATTTGGAAAAGCCAGTAACAATTGGGCCCTTGGCTTTGCCTGATTATTATTTTGAAATCAGATCACAAATTGCTCGCGCAATGGCTCAAGTAAAGAGAAGATATCTTCAGGTTGGCCAAGAATTGAAAAAGATTACTGGTCATCAATATGGATATTTTGAAAAATATTGCTTAGATGACGCTAAAGCAGTAATTGTTACTTTGGGCTCAACTGCGGGGACAACTAAAGGGGTGATTGATAAATTGAGAAAGCAAGGCAAAAGGGTTGGATTGTTAAGGATAAATCTTTTTAGACCATTTCCTTATCAACAGGTAGCCAGAGCTTTGTCTAAAGTAAAGTTTATTGGTATTTTAGAGCGGGCAATAGGTTTTGGTTCTTATTCACCATTAGTAAGTGAGATAAGACACTGTTTGTCTAACCTGCCCGCTTCGCTTTGCAAAGCAAGGCGGGCGGGACAATCAGCTCAGGATTACATTTTTGGTTTAGGCGGTCGTGATATTGGGCCCGAGGAAATAGAAAAGGTTTTTAAAGAGTTATTAAAGGGCCGAGTTAGCCAAAGGCCAAAATATATTGGCTTGAGAGTGTAATTCATTATAACATGATAACATGGTAACATGAGAACATGCTCTGCCTGCGGCAGACAAGGAAAGAAATTTTTGTAGAGCAAAAATTTCTTATGTTCCAATGTTAAAATGTTCCAATGTTCAAATAATTTTATGATTGTTGAGGTCAATAAATTAGTTAAAAGCTGGATTGATAAAAAGTTTATCCGATCAGTTTTAAATCAGGCCTTTAAAGCAGTTAAGAAAAAAAAGAAAATAGATGTTTTTTCAGTTGCCCTGGTTGGTCAAAAAACCATTAAGAATCTTAATAAAAGATATCGCCGAGTGGACAGAGTAACTGACGTTTTATCTTTTGATGATCCAGTGGAGATAATTATTTGTTGGCCGCAATTAGTCAAACAAGCCAGGGAACAAAAGCATGGTCAAAAAAAAGAATTAACAATTCTCTTAATTCATGGCCTGCTTCATATTCTAGGATATAACCACCGAACAAAAAAGCAAAGATTGTTAATGGAACGGAAAAATAAGGAGATAGAACATTGGCTTAAAAGAAAAAAATTGATAAAATAAATTTAGGTAATCAGGTACTTAGGTAATCGGGTAATCGGGGATCTAGGTTTAAATCCTAATTAACTAAGTACCCAAGTACCCAATTAACCAACTATATATGCCTCGTCGTCAACAAATCATTGCTGGTATTGATCTTGGCTCAGCCACGATTAGGATTGCTGTTGGCCAGGTTCATCCTGAAGGAGACCTGCATATTGTTGGTTTGGGAGAAGGGCCTTCAGACGGGATTGGCAAAGGAGTGATTATGGATATTGAAGACACAGTTTCAAGTATTTCAGCCTGTGTTGAGCAGGTTGAAAGAATGACTGGTCTGTCAATAGAACATGCCTATATTGGAATTTCTGGGGCTCATATAATTTCTCAGGAAAGTCGGGGAGTAGTGGCTGCGTCTAGAGCGGATGGCGAGATTAAGCAAGATGATAAGGACAGGGTTCTTGAAGCCGCTCAAACCGTAGCTAGGCCGCCAAATTATGAAATTCTTCATATTTTGCCGCGCAGTTTTTCTGTTGATAGTCAGGTTGGAATTATGGATCCAATTGGGATGACCGGGGTTCGTCTAGAAGTTGAGGCTCAGATTATTTTAGGGCTTTCCAATCAAATTAAAAATTTAACTAAATGCTTTTATCGTGTTGGTATAGGGATTAATGAAATAGTTTTTACTATTCTTTCAACAGCTGAGGCAGTTTTAAATAAAAGACAAAAAGAATTAGGAGCTTTAGTAGTAAATTTAGGTAGCGCTACTACTAGTTTTGCTGTTTTTGAGGAGGGTGATGTTTTAACCGCTAAAGTTTTGCCAATTGGTGCTCGTCATATTACCAATGATTTAGCAATCGGGCTTCGTGTGCCCGTAGAGCTAGCTGAGACAATTAAATTGAATTACGGAACCTCGTTACCGGAGAAAGTCGGCCGACATAAGCTTATTAATTTTAAAGATTTAAGTGAAAAAGAAGAGGGGACCGTTTCAAAAAAAGAAGTAGCTAAGATTATTGAAGCCAGGTGTGAGGAAATCTTTAAAATGGTAGACAAAGAATTAGCTGGCATAGATAGAAGCGGCAAGTTGCCAGCCGGGGCAATTTTAACTGGCGCTGGCTCTAGGTTAGATGGATTAGTTGAAACAGCTAAAAAAGTATTTAAAATTCCTGCCTCCTTAGGTTTGCCTCAAGGATTTGTTAGTGGGATAAATAAAGCCTTTGATCCAAGTTTTTCAACTGCAGTTGGTTTGGTTTTGTGGGGCCAGCGGCTAATTGGAGTCAGAAGTAAGTTGTCAGTAGTTCCAAAGGTTGGCCCGAAAGTAAAAAAATGGCTTAGAAATTTACTGCCATACTGACCGCACTTCGTGCGGAAATTCTAAATCCTAAATCCGAAATCCTGAACAATATCTAATACTTAAGTCCCAAATACTAAACATTAAGTTTTGAATTTTGGACATTTGAATTTTGGTATTGTTTGGGGTTTAGATATTAGAGTTTAGAATTTATTTGTTATTTGGTGCTTGGAATTTTTAATATATATGGCCAAAAAAAGCAAAAAAAGATTAATGGCAAGGAATCTTGCTAAGATAAAAGTGGTTGGCGTTGGTGGAGCTGGTGGATCAGCTGTTAAGCGGATGATTAAGGCCAGAATTCCAGGGATAGAATATGTGGCTATTAATACTGACGTTCAAGCCTTGCAAACAATTACCGGCCGAGTTAAAAAAGTCAAAATCGGCCGGTCTTTAACTAAGGGATTAGGGACTGGAGCTGACCCTGATCTTGGCCAGGCAGCAGCAGAGCAAAATACCAGAGAAATTAGAGAATCTTTAAAAAATGCTGACATCATTTTTATTACCGCTGGTTTAGGGGGAGGGGTTGGGACAGGAGCTAGTCCAGTAATAGCAGATATTGCATCAAACACAAAAGCTTTAACCCTAGCTATTGTAACCAAACCATTTGTTTTTGAAGGGCTACAAAGAAAGGCAATAGCCGAACAAGGATTAAAAAAGCTTATTAACCGAGTAGACGCTTTAATGACAATTTCAAATGACAAACTTTTACGTACGATTGACCGCTCAACCCCTATTTTAGAGGCATTTAACATTGCTGATGAAGTTTTAAAACAAGGAGTAAAAGGAATTTCTGATATTTTTAACGTTTCTGGCTTAATTAATGTTGATTTCGCTGATGTTAAGCCTGTTCTTAAACAAGGAGGCATTACCATGTTAGGCATTGGCCAAGCTCATGGCAAAGACAGGGCTTCCCAGGCAGCAAAAAATGCGTTAAAAAATCCTTTAATGGACCTTTCAGCCAAAGAGGCAAACGGGATAGTTTTTATCATAACTGGTTCTTCTGATTTAAAAATGACAGAAGTTAATGAAATCGCCGAGATTATTACCAAGGAAATGGACCCTATGGCTAAAATTGTTTTTGGAGCAGTGATTGACAAGGCCTTAAAAGATGAAATAAAAGTAACTTTAATAGCGACTAATTATGACCAAATAGGAGATTATGGATTTAGTTTAGACGAGATAGCCCAAAATGAAGATTTAAATGAACCAATAGTTAAAGAAACAGAAAAGGGCAAAATCCATGTTTATAGGGAAAAACAAAAAACTGATGTTAAAAGCAAGAAAAAAGATAAAAAACAAAAAGAACAGGAGTTTAATTTTGAAGATGAATTAGATATCCATGCCTTTTTAAGAAAAAAATTAAAGAAAAAATAAAT
>CAZXPA010000002.1:0-34250 GCA_964642485.1 uncultured Gammaproteobacteria bacterium | reverse complement strand
CGCAGTCCGGATTTTCGTCAAAAAAAGTTCGGATTTTGTCCAAAAGGTACCGCCACAAAATTTTATTATCGGGTGGGGTGCGAGAGCGGTTGAATCGGGCAGTCTTGAAAACTGCTGTACCTGAAAAGGTACCGTGGGTTCGAATCCCACCCCCACCGCCATGAATTTTTGATAATTTAATTTACTATGCCTAAAGAAAAAAAAGAAGAAGACCACGGTCAAGTTATTTTAAAATGGCACTTTCCAGAATATACTCAGTACCAGAGAAGTAAGTCGTGGTATGTGATTGTTGGTCTTGTTCTGGTGATCGCCATTTTTTATTCTTTTTTAACAGCTAATTTTCTTTTTACTCTTTTTTTGGTTTTATTTGGCCTGATTTTTATTCTCCATCTTAGACGCACACCAATAAAGGTTGAGTTCAAAGTTTTTGAAGATGGTTTAATGGTCGGGTCAAGGTTCTATGAATGGTCAGAAATTAGAAATTTCCGTCTTGTTTATCGACCGCCAGAAACAAAAAGACTTTATCTTGATTTAAAAAGTGTTTTAATACCAGATCTTTCTGTTTCTTTAGAAGGCCAGAACCCCTTAGAGATTCGTAAGATTTTAAAAGAGTATTTAGAAGAAGATTTAAGTAAAGAAGAAGAAACTTTAATTGATCGCCTGAATCGCTGGCTAAGAATATAGTGCCCCTATAGTTTAATGGACAAAACATGAGATTGCGGATCTCAAGAGTGCAGGTTCAATTCCTGCTGGGGGCACCATAATAAAAAAAGCCGTTTTTTAGACGGTTTTTTATTGTATTTTAGTTTTAAACAGTGGATGGCGGTCCGGACGGGACTCGAACCCGCAACCTTCTGCGTGACAGGCAGACGATCCTCCAATTGATCTACCGGACCATTTTAATAATTTCAAAGAAAATTTTCGGATGGTTTTCTGCCAGGTCAGCCAAAATTTTTCTATCAAGTTCAATCTTATTCTTTTTAAGAGCCGAGATAAATTTAGAATAGGTTAAGCCATTTTCTCGGCAGGCAGCATTAATTTTAATCTGCCAAAGAGCTCGAGCTTGTCTTTTTTTTGTCCGCCGATCACGGTAAGCATAAACCCCAGCTTTGAGGATAGCTGTTTTTGCCAGTTTGATTTTTTTCTTTCTGCCCCCTCGATAACCTTTGGCCTGTTTAAGTATTTTTTTTCTTTTTTTCAAGTGGAGTTTACCCCGCTTAACTCTTGACATAGGACCTTACAAAATTACAAATAAATACTAATTTTACCAATAAATTAGTAGGACCTTACGAATGTACGGATTTATACCAATTTCACTGATAGATTTATTTGTACTATTAGTAAGGATTGGTACTTTAGTAAGGTTATTTTTTTAAGTGTTGTTTAAGTGTTTTTCTTAGATTTTTACTTAGAGGTTTGTACCGACGTTTGCTTTTAGTGATTTTTCTTGATTCACGAGCGTTAAAATGATCTTGTCCACAGGTTCGATGCAAGATTTTTTTGTTTTTAGTTATTTTTAACCTTTTAGCAATTGACTTGCGTGTTTTTGTCATAATTTTAGAGATTACCTTACTTGGTAGGGCTAATCACAGCAATCAACCGGCTACCTTGTCTTTTTGGCGGTTGTTCAATTTTTATTTCTTCGCCAAGCAATTCAATAAAGTGTTTCACCAGTTTCTCAGCCAGATCAAAGTGGGCTTTTTCTCTGCCCCGGAGAACCATTTCAATTTTTATTTTTTGTTTTTCTAAAAGAAACTCTCTAGCCTTAGTAACTCGGAGCTCTAAGTCATGTTTGCCGATTCTTGGTGTCAGACGAATCCCTTTAATACCGCCGGCCTTATGTTGTTTTTTTTGTTGTCGATCTTTTCTCTTTAGTTCATATTTAAATCGACCAAAATCCAGAATTTTTGCTATTGGTGGATCTACTTTTGGGTCGATTTCTACTAAATCTAATCCTTTTCCTCGAGCCATCTCTAAGGCTTTAGTGGTTTCAATTGTACCTAAATGTTTACCATTTTCGTCAATCAAGCGAACCTGGGTTGCAGATATTTGATTGTTAAAGCGATAGTACTTCACTAAATCATTTTAACATTTTAACATTCTAACAAAATCCCATGGAATTGATTTTGTTTTTTTTATTCTTTGTTTAATTGTTAAGTTGTTTAGTTGTTAATTTGTTTCTGTGGTGGAGGTGGGGAGAATTGAACTCCCGTCTAAGAAGTGTTAATGAGGAGCATCTACTCTTATAGTCTAGTTTAATTTTTTTCGGATTTTAGAGCTTAAACCAGACAAATCTCTAAAATCTTAGCCTGATTTTTTTAAGTATTCTGGTTCAGGTCTTCAGAACACCGATCCCACTGAATTGACGCTAATAACTAAATAGTAGGAGTCTTTAGTCTTAGCGGCTGCAGCTTTTTTAAGCAACAGCAAAAGCTAACTTTTCGTTGGCAATTATTTTCTTTGAGAAATTTTATGTCTTTCTCAAGACAAAGAGCCGCTTTCATTTCTATCTTCCTATCGATGCCTTTCACCCCCTATGACCTGCCTACGGCAGGAATCCCGAAATCCTAAATCCGAAATTCTAAATAATATTTAAATCTCAATTTTCAAATTTAAGAATAGATATCTTTTGTTTGGAACATTTGAATTTAGAATTTTGAATTTGTTTAGGATTTAGAAATTAGGATTTAGAATTTATAATGTAAGTATACCATTTTTAGAGTAAAAGTCAAATTATTTTTCTTTTTTCTCAATTGTTTCGCCAACTATTTCTTCTTGAATATTACGTGGAACTTGAGCGTAATGAGAGAATTCCATAGTTGAACTGCCTCGGCCTTCGGTAATTGATCGTAGGGCAGTAGTGTAGCCAAACATTTCTGCTAAAGGGGCTAAGGCGTCAACTAATTTTATTTGCCCACGCGTTTTTGTCCCTTGAATTTGAGCTCGTCTGGAATTAAGGTCACCAATTACCTCGCCCATAAATTTTTCTGGAGCAACAACTTCAATTTTCATCACTGGTTCTAAAAGGATTGGTTTAGCTTTTCTGACGCCGTCACGAATAGCTCGATTAGCAGCAATTTTAAAAGCTGCCTCTGAAGAATCAACTTCATGGAAAGAACCATCATAAACAGTAGTCATCATGTCAATAACTGGATAACCAGCTAAAACCCCGGTCGCCATGGCTTCAATTACGCCCTTTTTAATTGCTGGAATATATTCTTTAGGAATGGTCCCCCCCTTGATTTTATCTACAAATTCAAATCCTTTATTTCTTTCTAATGGTTCAAGTTTAAGCCAACAATGGCCATATTGACCGCGGCCACCTGATTGATGAATATATTTTCCTTCACTTTCAACTATTGAAGTAATGGTTTCTTTGTAAGCGACTCGCGGCTGACCAACATTGGCATTAACACTAAATTCGCGCTTTAGGCGGTCAACAATGATTTCTAAATGAAGCTCGCCCATGCCAGAGATGATCGTTTGCCCGGTTTCTTCATCAGTTTTTACCTTAAAAGTTGGGTCTTCTTCGACTAATTTAGTAATTGCCAGGCCCATTTTTTCTTGGTCAGTTTTAGTTTTTGGCTCAATAGCCACAGAAATAACTGGCTCAGGGAAAGTAATTGATTCTAAAACGATTGGGTGGGCGGAGGCACAAAGAGTATCGCCAGTACTTGTGTTTTTTATTCCAACAATTGCAGCAATTTCTCCAGCAAGAACCTGTTTGAGCTCTTTTCGTTGATTAGCATGCATTTGAACAATCCGTCCGACCCTTTCTTTGTTACCAGTAGTGGCATTCAAGACATATGAGCCTGCTAATAAAGCGCCAGAATAAACTCGAAGGTAACATAGACGACCAACATAAGGATCAGTGGCAATTTTAAAAGCCAGAGCAGCAAAAGGTTTATCCTTGTCCGAAGGACGTGTTTGTTTCTCACCAGTTTTTGGGATAATTCCCTCAATTGGTGGAACGTCTAAGGGAGAAGGCAGGTAATCGCAAATAGCGTCTAATAATAATTGAATTCCTTTATTTTTTAAAGCTGAACCGCATAAGACAGGGACTATTTTATTCTTGATAACTGCCTGCCGTAAAACTTTTTTTAAATCATTAATGTCTGGTTCTTTGCCCCCTAAATATTGATGCATTAATTTTTCATCATGTTCAACAATTGCCTCAATTAATTTATGTCGGTATTCCTCGACTTTATCCTTAAGGTTTGCTGGGATTTCTTCGTCTTTAATTTCTTTCCCCATTTCGTCTAAGTAAATTTTGGCCCGGCGGGTAAATAAATCAACTATACCCTTAAAATCTGCTTCAGCGCCAATTGGTAATTGTAAAGGGTAAGCATTAGGAGTTAAACGTTCATGAATTGAAGCTAAATCAGCATAGAAGTTGGCTCCTACTCGATCCATTTTATTAATAAAAGCAATTAAAGGAATCTTGAATTTTTCTGCTTGATGATAAACTGTTTCTGATTGTGGTTCAACTCCAGCTACACCGTCAAAAACAACTATTCCGCCATCAAGGACTCGTAAAGATCGCTGAACTTCAGCTGTAAAGTCAATGTGACCAGGGGTGTCAATAATATTAATGCGGATTTCTTTTTGTTTAAGTGGAGCCCAAAAAACAGTTGTGGCGGCAGCAGTAATGGTTACGCCCCGTTCTCTTTCCTGAGCCATCCAATCCATTTCTGCTTGACCTTTATGAACCTCACCAACTTTATGTTTTTTTCCAGTATAATATAAAATACGCTCGGTAACCGTAGTTTTACCAGCGTCAATATGGGCAATAATACCGATATTACGGGTTTTTTCTAATGAAAATTCATCAGACATATTAAGCTAATTTAACAATGAAACAATTTAACAATTTTCTCCCCGTCCCTCTGGGAGGGGGAGATTAGAGGGGGGGGGCATGTTAATATGTTAAAACGTTAGAATATTAAAATGATTTAATGATATCTAGCAAAATGAGCAAAGGCCTTATTTGCTTCAGCTATTCGATGGATATCCTCTTTTTTCTTAACGGCGGCGCCTTGCCTGTAGGCGGCATCTAAAAGTTCTTGAGCTAATTTTTCTGACATTGATTTGCCTTTTCGGGCTTTAGCTGCCTCAATAATCCAGCGTGAGGCTAAAACAAAACGGCGGGATTCATTTGTTGGGAAGGGGATTTGGTAATTAGCTCCGCCAATTCGACGAGATCTTACTTCGACTACGGGAGAAGTATTTTTAATTGCTTTTTGGAAGATATCAATTGGGTCTTTTTTAATTTTTTGCTTAATGATCTCTATGGCCTGATAAACCGTTTTTGAGGCAATAGTTTTTTTGCCTTTTCTCATCACGTAATTAATAAATTTAGCCATTTGAACAAGATGGTACTTGGGATCAGGAGAGATTTTTCTTTTGGGGGCTGGTTTTCCACGCATAAGTTGGTTAATTAGTTAATTGGTTAATTGGGGATTAGGGATTGGGTTAATACCTGATTACCGAAGTACCTAAGTACCTGACTTCTCTTTTTTTGTTCCATAAAGACTTCGACTTTGTTTCCTGTTCTCAACCCCTCCAGCATCATGAACACCGCGAACAACGTGATAGCGGACACCAGGCAGATCTTTAACTCGGCCGCCTCTGAGCAGAACCACTGAATGCTCTTGTAAATTATGACCAATGCCCGGGATATAGGCAGTGACCTCCATGCCATTAGACAATCTGACGCGAGCAATTTTACGTAGGGCTGAATTAGGTTTTTTAGGAGTTTGAGTGGTGACTTTCAAACAAACGCCGCGCAAAAATGGACGTCCTTTTGGCATTTCAGCTCTTGTTCTTTTAAGAATATTAAAAGTGCTCTGCAAAGCAGGAGTCTTTGATTTCTTCTTTATTTTTTTTCTTCCTTTACGGACCAATTGATTAATTGTTGGCATACTAATTCATTTTAGCATTGGAACATTGGAACATAAGAAATTTTGCTTTATAGAAATTTCTTTTTTTACCTGCCGCAGGCAGGAAATGTTCTCATGTTGCCATGTTATATATTATGATGACCTGTATTTTACTTTATTTCTTAGAAATGTCAAGCATTACGAGAGTAGCAGGGACTAGAACATAAATCCTTGGCCGATAATAAGACGGAAAATGAAGTTAGCTATTGGCGAAAGGATAAAAAAGGCAATGAATAAAGCAATAAAAATTCCAATCATTCCTAATTGCATAAGATGTCGCCATTGATTTGGAAACAAGTCGGCAAATATTTTTGAACCATCAAGCGGAGGAAAAGGCAGCAAGTTAAATAGGGCCAAGAAAATATTAACGTAAATGATAAGACCTAAAAAAACTGGTAAAGTAGCGCTATAGGCTAAAATAGGGCCAGAGAAAAACCTTAAAATTAGGCCCAAAACTAAGGCAATCAAGAGATTGGCCAAAGGACCGGCAATAGCGACTTTTAAGGTGCCGTATTTTAGGTCTCTAAGATTATGAGGATTATAAGGAACAGGCTTAGCCCAACCAAGAAACATGCCTGAAGTGAATAACAGGAAAAGAGGGAGAATTACTGTGCCAATAGGGTCTAAATGAACTAAGGGGTTTAGGGTTAATCGACCTTCATTTTTAGCAGTTGGGTCTCCTAATTGATAAGCTGTCCAGGCATGAGCGTATTCATGAAAGATAGCTGAGAGAACAATAACTATGTATAAAAAAAGTTTAATCATTTGAAATCATTTTAGCAATTTAGCAATTTAGCAATAATAAAAAAGATTGCTTTAATTTAGAAATTTGCTAAACTATTTTTATGTTAAGTTGTTTATTTGTTTAATTGCTTTTATTATGGCTAAACGTTGTTTAATTTGCGGCCGCGGGCCCAAAACAAGCATTACCAGATCTCACTCAAATATCGCTACTAAAAGATGGCAATATTTAAATTTACAGACAAAAAAAATATCTGGCAAGAGGATAAAGATCTGTACTAAGTGTTTAAAGAGTTTAAAAAAGAAAATGAAGATTTAGGATTTATATTTTTCGGGGTGTAGCTCAGTTGGGTAGAGCGCTCGTCTGGGGGGCGAGAGGTTTCGCCGGTTCGAATCCGGTCACCCCGATAATAAGGGAATTTTATGAATTTAGTTAAAGTTAAGTGTGACTTTTGTGGTAAAAGATTTTACAGAACATTAGGCCGAGTAAATGAAGCCAATAAATTCGACTGGAATCAGTATTGTTCTATAAAATGCCAAAGTCAATATAGGTTGAGGAGGGTAGAAAAAATTTGTGCCAACCCTAATTGTAGTAAGAAAATCTCTCGGTTATTAAATCAATTTAGAAAATCTAAATCAGGTAACGTTTTCTGTTCTCTCTCTTGTGCTGCTTCATTTAATAACTCTAAATTTCCCAAAAAGAAAAAACTGAAGGATAAATGCAATTATTGTGGTAAGGAATTTTTTGGTCACCAAATATATTGCTCGATAAAATGTAAACACAAATCTCAAGTCGTAAGTAAAGAAACTATCTGTAAGCTAATCAAAGAATTTTACGAAAGAAATAAACGAATTCCTCTTAAAAGAGAATTTCATCACTATTGTGCTACCCGAAACCGATTTGGCAATTGGAATAATGCAATTAAAGCAGCGGGTTTTAATCCGAATCCAGTATTGTTTGCTAAAAAGCATATTGCCAATGACGGACACAAATGCGATTCTTTTTCTGAAAAAATAATTGACGATTGGCTTTCTGATCAAAATATTGGGCATGAGAGAAGAGTCCCATATCCTGGGAATAATTCCTTAAGCGTTGATTTTGTTATCAAAGATATTTTTATAGAATTTTTCGGATTGGCAGGCGATCTGAAAGAATATGATAAATTAGTTAGAAAAAAACAAAAGATTTGCAGAAAATATAACATTAAATTAGTTGAGATATATCCCAAGGATTTATTCCCTGTGAATCGTCTTTCAAAGATTTTAAAATTACAAATCGGAGCCGTATAGCCCGAGTTTGATTCTCGGCAACCCGATTTTTGCGTTTGTAAATAAATTTATTTTAAGAAATATTTATATATTTCTTATTGTGAGCGGAGCGAATAACAAGGTTTTTTAGGGCAGTTCCCTTTCCCTTTATGAGTTTTACAAAGAGAAAGTGGGACGAAATAAGTTTTTATAGAAATGAAGCTAAATAGAGAACCGTCCCCTATTATACTATTATAAAAGTAGATGCTGATAAAGGAATTATTACAAAGATAAGTTAAATAAAACTTTATGGATATTATAAGCAAAGCTTGAAATTTTTTTGAGCTTCATAAATAAAAAAATATGATTTTTTCATTTAATTCATCTCTAGAAATTATAAAACCTAATCCAAGACCTATTCGTTTATTTTTCTTTTGGGCCGGCGTTATTGCAACATTAGCCTATCGCATAATTATCGTCTTAAATTTTTATAGCCCCTTATGGGTGAAAATTTCTTGGTATATCGGCACCATTGGTTTTATTATTTATTTTGGGCATCGTTTTGATATTCAAAAAAAGCGGTCAGAATTGGTTGCGGATTACAAGCTGGTTGATGTGGTGGAAAAAGCCCCTTGTGTTGATGAGAAGCAAAAGCAAGCCCTGAAGTATATTGTCAAAACCAGTCTAACCTCAAAATCAAGGTGGAATTCAGCTTTTATTTTTATTCTTTCTGTTCTGGCATTAATTGTTGGTATTATTATGGATATTATGTAGATATGTAAAAAAATAGGGGATGGTTCTCAAAATGAAGCTGATTTGATGAAAAATAAGCCGAAGATTTAATTGAGAAGTAAATTAAACCACTTGGAAACTAAGTTTCCAAGTAGCGTTCCAAGTAGCGGAAAGCCTGAAAATTTAATTAAGGGATAAATTATGGCATATATATTTCCAGAAAAAATATTTCCTAATGCATTGAATACCTATATTCAGTGTCCGTTTAAATTTAAATGTCATAACGACAGGGAGGTAAAAGCAGAATTTGTTGAAAGCCCTGAAAGCTTTATCGGCAAAGTAATACATCTAGTTCTTGAAAAATTTTTTGATATTAGAAAAATTCCAATAAATAAAAGAAGAGATCAAGATTTAGGCGAGATGCTAAGATATTCATGGGCCAGAGCGCCCAAGAGTAGTTGGAGTAGTGACTGCTGGAGCGCCAAAGAAAGAAAAAAGCTATTTGGATCCGTGGAGCAAGAAAAAGCCTTTGGGCTAAAGACAATTGCAATGTTGAACAATTATATTTCAAAAGCTGATTTATCAATAGTTCCGCTATCTTTAGAAGATTGGATGCAGTGCAGTATAGATGAATTTGTAATAGCGGGTCGAATAGACAGAATTGATCAAGATTCAGAATCTTCAATTTCAGTGTGGGATTATAAGACTGGAAAATTGCCTTATCGTGATAGTGTAGAAAAGATGATGGAAAAGGACCTTCAGGTTCCTGTTTATGCAATTATAGCTTCTAAACTTTATCCTTTTGCAAAAAAGATTAAAGCCGGATTGATTTATATTAAGTATTCAAAGATTTATGATATAATATGGACTAAAGATGAATTAAAAAAAATAGAAAATGAAATTGTTAACATTATAAAGGAAGCCAGGGATGATAATAATTTTTCGCCTCGTATTAACAAACTATGTCCCTGGTGTGAATATAGAAACATCTGCCCGGATAAAGATAAAATTGAGGAAAAATATACAAAAATTGATGAAGTAGTTTGGTAAAAGTATAAACCATTTGGAAACTAAGTTTCCAAGTAAATTTATGAAAAAAGAGGAATTTAAAAAACTTAGACAGTTATTTTTAGGCTTTATTGTTGTTCTTGGCGCAGTAATTGGTGTACTGACTTTAACTGGATCCAATGAAACATTAAGAAAATATTTAAGCGGATTGCTTATTATTTTGATTGCGCTGTTTGGAACAGGTAGTTTAATGGAGCCTGAAACAGGTTCAGATGTTGCCCCAGAATTTGGGCCTGAATTAGTAGAGGTTGTTAGAGTCATTGATGGGGATACAATAGAAATAAATGATGGAAATGTTGTTCGTCTTCTCGGGATTGATTCTCCTGAGCAAGGTGACTGCTATTACAGCGAAGCAAAACAGGCCTTAAATGAGCTTGTTTTAGGAAGAAATATAGAACTGGAAAAAGATATTTTTGGAACAGATAGATTTGGTAGATTACTCCGTTACGTATTTTTAGTTGAGGGAGATTTTACAAACGATGTTTTTGTTAATGATTATCTTTTAGAACAGGGTTTTGCTAATACTTTGTTTATGTCTAAGAGGGGGCGGTATAATAATATTTTAATACATAGTCGTAATGAGGCAGTTACTAGGGGAAGAGGGATGTGGGGCGCTTGCGAACAGGGATTGAAAGAAAAAACATCCACTTTTGAAACAAATGATCCTCCGCCAAATCCCGAATGTGTTATTAAGGGCAATATTTCAGAGCATGGGTATGGAAAAACATATTTTCTTCCTGGTTGCCCCAATTATAAAAGAGTGAAGGTGGATTTGGAAAAAGGAGACAGATATTTTTGTACTGAAGAAGAGGCCGAGGTAGCAGGATTTAAAAGAGCCGAAGGTTGCAATTATTAAGATATTTTAAAATTGCCCAGGTGCGACCTGGGCAGAAATTTGGTTGTTTGAAAATAGAAAATTTGTTATAATTATAAGGTAGTCATGGATGTTATGATTTATCAGAGACAACAATTTTGTGTTTGTGGATGCTGTGAATAAAATAATTTTTTAGAATCTCACTAAATTATATAAATGCCAACAGAATTACAATATAAAATATCAAAAAAGTTTTTGGTTAATGAATATATAGAAAATAAATTGAGTCAAGATGAAATAGCTCGTACAGTTGGGTGTTCTCGATGGGTGATCAGTCATCGATTAAAAGGGTTTGATATTGAAATTCGAAATAAGACATGGAAGCTATCTCTTTATAGAACTAAATATAGCGCAAATGAGAAGTTTTTTGATAAAATTACTCCTGATGTTGCATGGGTATTAGGCTGGTTATTAAGCGACGGTTTTATAAGGTTAAGACCAATTAAATATTTTGGGATTGCGATAAGAATGAGCGATCAAGACGTGCTCTTAAAAATTAAAAAATTTTTGCAATATACTGGGCCTTTATATAAACGTTCACCCTATAGCAGAATCTCTTCTAAGGGAGTAATGATCAATTGCTCTGGTCAGCTGGCATTACATATTCATAATGAATATGTAGTGGATAGATTGATCGCTCTTGGTCTGAGAGAAAAGAAGTCTCTAAACGAAAGATTCTTAAAAGAGATAGAGGAAAAAGACAGAGAGGATATTTTTAAAAGTTTTATTCGGGGTATTTTTGAGGGCGATGGCAGCATAATGTTTGATGAAAGGCATTTCTCTCTTTGTTTTCAGATTGTAGGGACAAAAAGTCTTTTAAAAAGTATCCAGAATTATTTGATTAAATATTGTAAGGTAGGTGAAACAAGATTGACTAATAATATAAAGAATAGAGATCATTATGCATTAAGATATAGAGGGAATATACAAGCGCTTAGAATTCTAGAATGGTTATATAAGGATAGTCGAAATGTTAATAGGATGCGCAGGAAATATAACAAGTTTTTATTAATAAAAAAGAAGATTAAATCAATAAATATATGAAGGGAATCATTCTTGCCGGGGGAACCGGAACCCGGTTACTCCCCTTAACAAAAGTCACCAACAAACATTGTTTAGCAGTTTTTAAGAAGCCTATGATCTATTATCCTTTAGAAACGCTGGTCAATGCGGGCATTAAGGAGGTTTTAATTGTTACTGGTGGTAATAACCCAGGTGATTTTCTAAAACTTTTGGGCAATGGAAAAGAGTTTGGTTTAAAAGAGATTCATTATACTTATCAGGAAGGATCTGGGGGGATTGCTGAGGCCCTGGGCTTGGCTGAAGATTTTGCTGACACTGGTAAGGTAGTGGTTATTTTAGGTGATAATATTTTTGAAGATGATTTTACTAGGGCAGTTAAGGATTTTGAAAATCAAAAATGGGGAGCTAAGGTTTTTTTAAAGAAAGTTTCAGATCCAGAACGTTTTGGCGTGGCTCAGCTTAAAGGGAAAAAGATAATCAAGATTGAAGAAAAACCGAAAAAACCAAAGAGTCAATATGCTGTAACTGGTCTTTATATGTATGATGGTCAAGTTTTTGATGTAATTAAGACCTTAAAACCCTCTCAAAGAGGAGAATTAGAGATTACTGATGTAAATAATTTCTATATCAACCAAAAAACAGCTTCTTTTGAGGTTGTTAAAGGGTTTTGGTCAGATGCCGGCACATTTGATTCTTTACTCAGGGCCAGTAATTTAGTGGCCAAGAAAGCACAAAAATAATGCCAATCTACCCGCTCCGACTCGGAGACGAGGCGAGCGAATGTATGCGAATGCTATGAATAAATAAAACACTCATTGCTTTTTTAAAAGATTATGTTAAAATGTTCCAATGTTCTAATGTTAAAATGATTTTGTTATGTTAGCGATCAAGTTAAGTCGAAAAGGAAAAAAAAATCAACCGTTTTTTCGAATAATTTTATTGGAAAAAGCTAAAGATCCTCGGGGGGATTTTTTAGAAGATTTAGGATTTTTAAACCCCTTAACAAAAAAGACCGTTCTTAAAGTTGAGCGGATAAAATATTGGCTTTCTCAAGGAGCTCAGTCAACTGGTTCAGTTCATAATTTATTAATTAAGCAAGGGATTATTAAGGGCAAAAAAGTTAAGGTAACCAGGGTACACAAGAAAAAGGGTAAAAAGGAAAGAGCAGTAAAAAAGAAGCCAAAAAAAGAGGGGGGTTGACAAGAAATATATTTTTGTTACACTTTAAATAACAACTGAAATGCCAGTCTTGAAGAAATTGAGAAACCGTATTAAGTTATTTTTTCCGGTTTCAGGAAAAGGTCGAAAGGCTGGAAGGTTTTATAGATAAGTAGAAGTAGATTAATATACATTTTTATTAGTGTATTAGTCAAGACATTAGATTAAGTATATGGCTGAAAAATATAAAGATCAGGAATTCTTAGAGAATGTCATTAAGGCACTTGTTGTTCACCCAGAGGACGTTAAAGTGACTCGGAACGTTGATGAAATGGGAGTTCTCCTCTCGTTAAAAATTAACCCAGAAGATATGGGTCAGGTTATTGGTCGTCAGGGTTCAACTGCACGGGCGGTTAGAAGTCTTTTGCGAATTGTTGGCCTAAGAAATAATGCCCGGGTTAACCTTAAGATTGAAGAACCTGAAGGGTCTACCAGGAAAGCCCCACGGGCAAGTGCTGATGAAGAATTAAAATTGTAAAACGTATTCCCAATAAAAGGGGCGCAGAAGTCGTTGCCTTATTGGGTGACGATTTTTGCTTAACTACTACGAAATACGAAAATATTACTAAAGTACGAAAGAAATGAAAATAATTTTTAGTATTTTTGTACAAATTCGTATTTAGTAGTAAAACGAGCGTAGCGAGTTATGCAGTTTGATATTATTACAATATTTCCTCATATTTTTGATTCCTATTTTAATACCTCGATTATTGCTCGGGCCCAGAAAAAGAAATTCATTAAAATTAAGGTTCATAACCTTAGAAAATGGACTACTGACAAGCACAAAACAGTAGATGATAAACCTTATGGCGGTGGGCCGGGAATGATTCTTAAACTCCCTCCTTTATATAGAGCAATAAGAAGTTTAAGTAAAACCAAAAATATAAATAAAAAATTAAGAATTATTTTATTAACCCCAAAAGGTAAGCAACTTGATCAAAAGACAGCCAGGAGATTGTCAAGAACAGAAAGAGTGGTTCTAATTTGTGGTCGGTATGAGGGGGTTGACGAAAGGGTAACAAAGTTTGTTGATGAACAAATTTCTATCGGTTCTTATATCTTGACAGGCGGAGAAATCCCTGCCATGATAATTGTTGATGCGGTTGCCAGGTTAATTCCTGGGGTGATTAAAGCAGAATCTTTAGAAGAAGAGAGCTTTTCTTTTAAATCATCAATTAATATTGAATATCCACAATATACTCGTCCAGAGGTCTTTACATATAAAGATAAGTTTGGTAAGCTAAAGAAGCTGAAGGCGCCAAAGGTTTTACTTTCAGGCGATCATCAGAAAGTAAAAGAGTGGCGGACACATCAGGTAATCGGGTAATTGGGTAATCGGGTCATTGGGAAGAGCAAATTAATTAATCCCCAATTAACTAAGTACCTAAGTACCCAACCAGTTCTTTAACAATTCACCCTGTTAAATAATTTCGCCCTTGGCGAAATTGCCGCGAAGCGGCATTTAACAGGGTAAAATGAAGAATTTGTCAAAGGTAGAGAATTAGCCAATCTATTCCTTTTATTTATTAGATCAAATCTTTTTTAAGAGAGTTTGATCCTGGCTCAGGATGAACGCTGGCGGCGTGTCTAAGGCATGCAAGTCGAACGGCCTGATTTATCAGGCAGTGGCAAACGGGAGAGTAACACATTAGTAATCTGCCGGAAAGAGGGGAATAACCTCGAGAAATCGAGGCTAATACCCCATATGCTGAGCACTCATATTGAGTGCTTAGTAAAGCGAGCAATCGCGCTTTCTGAGGAGCTTATGGCCCATCAGGTTGTTGGTAGGGTAATGGCCTACCAAGCCGATGACGGGTAGCGGGTGTGAGAGCATGATCCGCCTCATTGAGACTGAGACACTGCTCAATCTCCTACGGGGGGCTGCAGTCAAGAATCTTCCTCAATGGCCGAAAGGCTGAAGGAGCGACGCCGCGTGCAGGATGAATCTTTTCGGAGTGTAAACTGCTTTTCTGGGGGAACAAGCTTCGGTTGAGTGTACCCCAGGAATAAGTCGCAGCTAACTTCGTGCAATTAATTTTCGTCTTATCAAAGAGCGCGACTTCTTCGAGTAATCGAAGTTGAAAAACTTGGCTTATATGCTGGAAACCTATAAGAACCTGGCTTTGCCAGAACCTTGAAGTTTGAAAGGTATAATATCTTATTGCCAAACTATAAGAACCTGGCTTTGCCAGAACCTTGAAGTTTGAAAAGGTTAAAATTCTTATCTAAACTTTAAGATTTTGCTGCATTTCGTTTATGACGAAACAGCTTATAGGCAATCAGCAGGGAAGTTGTCCCGACAAGTCGGGATTAACCCCTCAGAGACTGATTCGCTTAAAGCTAAATATTAAGCGATGAGATAACAGGTGCCAGATAATCTGGAATTATAAACTGTTATCATACGCCGAGGGTCCTTTTATTTATAAAAAAGGATTGTGATATAGTCCGTAGCAATTACTCTATTATGAGTATACAGCCAGCAGCTGCGGTAAGACGAAGGCGACAAGCGTTATCCGGATTTACTGGGCGTAAAGCGTGTGTAGGCGGTTTAATAAGTTTCTGGTTAAAGCCCTTTGCTCAACATTGGGAGCGCCAGAAAAACTATTAAACTAGAGACTGGGAGAGGCAAGTGGAACTGCCGGTGTAGGGGTAGAATCCGTTAATATCGGCAGGAACACCGAATGCGAAGGCAGCTTGCTAGAACAGTTCTGACGCTGAGACACGAAAGCGTGGGGAGAGAACGGGATTAGATACCCCGGTATTCCACGCCGTAAACGATGGATGCTGGGCATTGGAAGTGTCGACCCTTTCAGTGCCGCAGTAAAAAAGCTAACGCGTTAAGCATCCCGCCTGGGAAGTACGGCCGCAAGGCTAAAACTCAAAGGAATAGACGGGAGTTTGCACAAGCGGTGGACCATGTGGTTTAATTCGATGCTAAGCGAAGAACCTCACCAGGGCTTGACTCGCTAGGTTGTAGGTTAGCCGAAAGGTTGACTGACCGTAAAATCGGAACCTAGTACAGGTGCTGCATGGTTGTCGTCAGCTCGTGCGGTGACGTGTACCCTTAAGTGGGGAAACGAGCGCAACCCTTGCTCTTAGTTGCCATCATTCTTTTAAGAAGTTGGGCACTCTAAGAGGACTGCCGGTGATGAGCCGGAGGAAGGTGGGGACGACGTCAAATCAGCATGGCCCTTATGCCCTGGGCAACACACGTGGTACAATGGCCGGTACAAAGGGTCGCAAAGCCGTAAGGCGGAGCTAATCCCATCAAAGCCGGTCTCAGTTCGGATTGAGGTCTGCAACTCGACCTCATGAAGCTGGAATCGCTAGTAACCGTATATCAGCTACGGTACGGTGAATACGTTCCCAAACTTTGTACTCACTGCCCGTCACGCCAAGGAAGCCGGTAATACCCGAAAGTCCGCGTTCGCGGGAATAAGGTAGGATTGGTAACAGGGGCGAAGTCGTGGTTACAACCTGTAAATTGCGACCTTAGGGAGTAATCCTTAAGAAAAACCCAACTATAACGGTGAACCCTTACTCTTTATTTTTTAGTCATTTTATGCTAAAATAAAGGCATGAAGGCAACATCGTGGGAAGCGAGCACTCAAGGCGTTGAGTGCTTCGCCCCGTAGAGACTTAAGGTTTATACCTTTGATAGCAGGGGCTCTAAGTTTATTAGAGAATCAAACTGTTATCATACGTTGGCCCCCCTCCTTTCGATCGAAAGAAGGGGGTGAAGATATAGTCCGTGCCCATGGAAACATAGGGAATAACATGAACAAGGCACCCGTAGCGGAAGCTGTGGGTGGATCACCTCATTTAGAGGACTCAGTTGCTGTTTAACAGTAACGAGGTCGACCCTTGAATCATATAAGATTCAAGGTAAGGTAAAGGTTGGCTCTCTCTGCCTTTGACAAATTCTTCATCTCTTACCCGGAATTTATAAGAACCTGCTCATTTAATGCTCAGCATTTTTGAAAGTGTGTATATAAAACAAAGTGCCTCTTTACCAGTGGCACTTTATTTTTTTAGAGATATATGCTTCGCATTAAAAAATGCATAAATTCTGGGTGAGGGATTGATTTTAACTGGTTTTTTTGTTATTCTATTATTATGCAATCATATAGTTGAAATGTTTTTGTTAAAATGTTATATTGTTAAAATGATAGAATGATTTTGGGCGTATAGCTCAGGGGTAGAGCGTTTCTCTGATAAAGAAAAGGTCGATGGTTCAAATCCATCTACGCCCACCACTTGGGAGGCTAGCAGTGAGGTTACTTTTTGTTGGGCGTATAGCTCAGTTGGTTTAGAGCGTCTGCTCGACACGCAGAAGGTCCCCCGTTCGAGTCGGGGTACGCCCACTATTTTATTGAAAAATTATGGCCTTACAGAAATCTGGTCCCAGAACAGTTTTTATTATCAAGGATTCATATCTTAAAATGATAGAAAATAGTTTAGGAACCCGTCTTTTTCAAAATTTTTATATTTACAACGGAAAAAATAAGAAGGATGGGGTAAAAGACGGGGAGCTTTCCTGTGCTTTTTTTGTTTCTTTTATTTTAAATAATTTCGACTTAATTAATAAATCTCATTTAACAGTAAAGAGCACTATAGGTGACATGCAAGAGTCTGGTTGGATAAAAATCAAAAAACCAAGGAAGGGCGCGGTTATTGTTTGGAAAAAAAAATTGTATCCAGATGGCAAAACCCATAGCCATATTGGTTTTTACGTTGGTAATAGACAAGCAATTAGTAATAGTCAGAGTAGACGTACGCCAGTTCGCCATTATTTTACATTTGGATCGCCAGGTAGTAAGCTCTATCGTCAGATGACAACAATTTTTTGGCACAAAAAACTAGATAGTTAAATAATTTATATGCCCTTAAAGAAAAAAGATAGTCCTGCTATGAATTTAGAATCTTTAGAAAAAGAGAGGGGTTTTAGTTTTTTAGAAAAACTTAAAAAGAAATTTCCTTCAGCGGATATTTTTTTAGTTGGCGGAGCAGTTAGAGATCTACTTTTATCAAAGCCAACTAAGGATTATGATTTTGTTGTTCGAAAAGTCAAAGTAAAGGATTTAGAGAAATTTTTAGCAAACCAGGGAAAGGTTAATTTAGTTGGTCAGTTGTTTGGCGTGTTTAAATTTGTTCCCAAGGACGGTGATTCTCATAATCCATTTGACATTGCTTTACCAAGAAGAGATTTTTCTTTTGGCACTGGTGGTTATCGAGACGTTGAGATTCAAAGTAATCCCGATTTGTCAATTAACAAGGACTTAAGCCGTCGCGATTTTACTATCAATGCCATAGCCTTAAGATGGAAGAAATCCAGCAAAAAAGGCGTTGGTCAATGGCAGATTATTGATCCTTATAAGGGAATTGATAATCTAGAAAAAAGGTTAATACGAACAGTAGGGCTTCCGACAGAGAGATTTAAGGAAGATTATTCCAGGATGTTAAGGGCTATAAGGCTGGCTTGTCAGCTTAATTTTAAAATTGAAGAAAAAACCTGGCAGGCTTTAAAAAAACGAATTGAACTTCTTAATAAAATAGGTCGGAGAGTGGAGTCAGTTTCCAGTGGTCCAACTGTTGAGTCCAAGGTTGTTGAAAAGCGGGCCATTCCTTATGAGGTAATTGCCAAGGAGTTTTTAAAGGCCTTTAAGCATAATCCAGTTCAAGCTTTTGATTTATATGATAAAAGTGGAGCTTTTAAAGAATTGATGCCAGAGATTTTAAAAATGAAAGGATGTCCTCAGCCAGAAAATTTTCATTCAGAAGGTGATGTTTGGAATCATGCCCGTCTATGTTTAGAAAAATTAACTTCTCCAGAATTTAAAAAGCAATTTGGCAAAAAACCATTATCAACAGATTTAATTTTAGCCGCTATGTTTCATGATTTAGGTAAACCATATACTATCCGAACCCCAGAAAAAGATGGTACAGATCGAATCCGTTTTAATGGGCATGATGTTGTCGGAGAAGAAATTACAAAAAAGATTTGTCAGCGATTAAAATTATCAAGTCCGGCTGAGGTAGGCGTTGATCCAGAAAATTTGGCCTGGTTAGTAAGGCAACATATGATATTAATCAGGGGAGATATAACCAAGATGAGACCGGGGACAATTGAGAAATACTTTTTTAACCCCCGTAAGCCAGGTCAAGATTTACTTAGATTATCTTTTATTGATATTTCGGCAACGATCCCCCAAAAAGGTAAGCCAGATTTTGAAAAGTTTAATCAAATGCTTGACAGAATTAAAGGATTAAAAGAGTTAAGTAAAAGCAGAAAGGAGTTGCCTAAACCATTAGTTACTGGTGATGATATTATGAAAGAGTTTAATCTATCTCCGGGGCCTCGGATTGGTAGACTTTTAGGATTAGTGCGTGAACGACAGTTAAGCAAAAAGATTAAAAATAAAAAGCAGGCTTTAAGGTTTTTAAAAAAACGTCTTTAATGCCAGTTGACTTTTTCCCTAAATTTGATATAAAATTAGACATCCTGACCAAGGATGATAATTTTTTAATAGTTGATAAACCAGCCGGTTTATTGGTTCACCCTGTTAAATCCTGCGGAGCAGGAATTTCGCCAAGGGCGAAATTATTTAACAGGGTTCACCCTGTTAAATATTCTTTAGACAAAACTTTAGTTGACTTGCTTTTAAAATATTATCCAGAGATAAAAGGGGTTGGTCAGCCAGGACGATGGGGGATTGTCCATCGTCTAGACAGAGATGTCTCTGGCTTAATGGTTGTGGCCCGGACGGAAAAAATGTATCAAGTCTTAATTGAGCAGTTTAAACAGGGTAAGATAAAAAAAGAATATTTAGCTTTAGTTCATGGCAGGCCTTTAGAAAAAAGAGGAATAATTGATATACCTTTAGCTAGAACTAGAGAAGGGAAAATTGTTGCTGTTCAGTATAGAAAAAAGATAAAAGACGAGAAGCCGGCATTTACAAGGTATAAAATCAAAAAACAATTTAAGGATTTTACCCTTTTGCAGGTAAGACCGGCAACTGGCCGGACTCATCAGATAAGAGTTCATCTTAAATCAATTAATTGTCCAATTGTTGGGGACAGGCGATATTCAATTAAACAATTAAACAATTTAACAACCAAACAAAAATTAGGGAGAATATTTTTACATGCTTGTTATTTAGGTTTTTATGATTTAAATAATAGGTGGCAAGAGTTTAAAAGTGGGTTACCAAAAGAGTTAGATGATTTTTTAAAAAAATTAAAAAATAGTCAATAATGGGAACATATTTAAAATTTCTAAAAAGACACGAAAAAGCAGTAATTAGAAAAAAAGGGTTAACCATCACTGTCTCAGGATTTGCTGCTTCAGGCAAAGATACAATTGCTAAAGAAATAGCTCGTTATTTCAAATTAGAATTCATAAATGCCGGCGATATCCTGAGAAAATTTGCTAGAAAAAGAAAGATTTCATTAGGAAAGGCATCTAAAACTTTACCAGCAAAGGTTGATTATTTTATAGATGAGCAGATGTTAAAGACTGCTATGAAAGGGGGCTACGTTATTGCTGGCCGGTTGGCTGGTTGGGCGTCTGGTGATTTTTCTGATTGTAAGATTTTTGTTGATTGTAGGAAATCAATTCGAATTAAAAGACTAAGTCAAAGAAATAATTTAACACTTTCCCAGGCCAGAGAAATGATTGAGCAGAGAGATAACGGGGATCAAAAGCGTTACCAGCAACTTTATGGAATTAATTTAAGACAAAAAAAGATATATGATCTTATTGTTGATAACAACAAAGAGGGTATCAGCAAAATTAAGAAAAAAGCTATTCAAATGATTAAAAATTTTTTAAAGAATAAACATGATAAATATGACCGAAGAAAAAAAACAAGAAAAAAATGAATTATTTGAAATTAGGCCTGGAATGGTAGTGCGGATTCATCAAAAGATTAAGGAATTAGACGCTAAAGGCAAGCCGAAAGAACGAGTTCAAATATTTGAGGGCATTGTTATTGCTCGGCGTGGTGGTAGTACTCCAGGTGCTACTTTTACTGTTCGGAAAATTGCTACTGGTGGGGTCGGAGTAGAAAAGATTTTCCCCTTGCATTTGCCAGGTATTTTAAAAATAGAAATAGTAAAAAAACATAAAGTTAGAAGGGCAAAGCTATATTATTTACGAAGTAAGTATAAAAAAAAGCTGAAAGAAATAAAAGAATGAGGGGTAATCAAAAGAACAAAGATTATGTAATAAAATGGACGCCAGAGTTTGCTTATGCTATTGGTTTATTAACAGCAGATGGATGTTTATCTAAAGACGGCAGACATATTGATTTTACGTCTAAAGATATACAGTTAATAAAAACGTTTAAAGAGTGTTTGAATTTAGATGTTAAAATAGCATATAAATCAGATGGACATGGAAGAAGGTGTCCTCGGCTTCAATTTAGCCACGTAATACTTTATAACTACCTTCTCACAATCGGATTAACTCCAGCTAAAAGTAAGACGCTTGGCGAGTTGAAGATTTCTGATAAATATTTTTTCGATTTTTTACGGGGATACTTTGACGGAGATGGCTCTTGCCACTCTTTTTGGGATGAAAGGTGGCCAAATAGTTTTATGTTTAACATCCGATTTACTTCCGCTAGCTTATCTTATCTTAAATGGCTGCATAATCAAATTGAACAATTGGCAGAAGTTAAAGGAGGTGGCATATCTAAAGCTACAGGATCGTGGCAATTAGAATATGCTAAAAGAGATTCACAGATTCTTTGGAAAAGAATGTATTATAAAGAGGGCGTTCCATGTCTTTTGAGAAAGCAGAAGAAAGTAGAAAACATCCTTAAAATACAAGCCCAGGTGATGTAATTGGAAAACATGGCGGCTTGAGGAGCCGTGCTCTTCGGAGCGTGCGGGTTCGAGTCCCGCCCTGGGCACCACCGAGAAAAAGTCAACGATTGGTGGGTCGCCCACTTGCCGGCGGGCTTGCCGCGATCTTAAAAAACTACCAAAGAATCTGTTAAAAATATCGGCTTGAACTGCGTTTTAATTTTTGGGGTAAGAAAATTTTTAATCTTTATGGATTTGAAAAATAAGATTGTAGTAATTACTGGTGCAAGTAGTGGACTTGGCAGAGAGTTGGCTCGCGTTTTCGCAAGGGAGGGCTCCAAACTTGTTTTAGGTTCACGCACACAGGAAGATCTTGAAGCAGTTGCTAAAGAAGTGGGTGCGGTTTCTGTTGTAGCGGATGTAGAAGACGAAAACCAAGTTAAAAATCTTGCTAAAACAGCTTTAGATAAATTTGGGTGGATTGATGTTTGGGTCAATAATGCTGGTATCCGAATACCGCTGGCGACGTTAGAAGAAATGGACATGAAGCGAGCGCATGAAATGATAGAAGTAAATCTGTTTGGCACTATGTATGGCGCGAAAGCTGCGCTAGTACAAATGCGAAAACAAAAGTCCGGTACAATAGTTAATATCCTTTCCACGAGCGCGCTCGAAGGTCCCACTGGCAAATCTGGATATGTTGCCAGTAAATCTGCCGCCATCGGTTTTACAAAATCTCTACGCAATGAAGCGAGGGATGCAAATGTGTTTGTTGTTGGAGTTTTCCCGGGTGGAATGCGTACCAACTTTTTTGATGAGGAGAAGCCGAAAGGATATGAGACGTTTTTAGATCCTAAAATAGTTGCACAGAGAGTAGTAGAAAATCTAAAGTCAGATTCGCCGCTAGAAGAAGTTGCTATTAAAAAAGATTGATATTTCATAATTTTTTTAAGAATTTGCCGCTAAAGAAAAACTTGAAATTGTCATCGGCGCGGCGGAGCCGCGCCAAAGGCGGACAGGCTGTTCAATTTTGGGGGCTTGCTCGCCGCCGCCCTCTGTCGCCAAGGCTTTGGCGGGCAGGCAGGCGGCGAAATGAGCTGTGCCCGTCTGAAGCTTTAGCGAAGGAGGGTTCTAACTATCTTTAATATAGTGTACTTTTTCGCCGTAGGTGAAAATACTTTAAACTTTAAACAGTAGACTATAAATAAAGGTCTAAGGTTTAACATTTATAGTTTACAGTTAATCTGCAAGGCAAATTACGGGCCCATAGTCTAGTGGTAAAACACGTCCTCGGCATGGACGAGTCGGGAGTTCGACTCTCCCTGGGTCCACCCCGTTAGAAGCGGAAGTATCTTGAGCTCGACAGATGGTTCAAAATACGCTATTTTGTCGGTTCGAGCCGCTTCTAACGGGGCCCACCAAGGACGGCTAGCTCAATGGTAGAGTATCGCGCTTACATCGCGAGGGTTATAGGTTCGAATCCTATGCCGTCCACTTCTATATTATGATAAACTACGACAATCTGCAAAATGAGTAAAAATAACAAAAAGAAGCCAAAATTTTTAGAGCAGGTTCTTAAAGTTTTCCACAAATAGTCTCTTGACATCTATTAACCATTGTATATACTTTAGGTATATGAGAGTAGTAATTAATATAAAAACAGAAAAAGAGGTAAAGGCTCGCGCTCAGAAACTTGCTAAGGAAATAGGACTTTCTTTGAGCGCAGTTATTAACGCCTATTTAAAGCAGTTTGTCAGAAATAAAGAGGTTCATTTTAGCATTACTCCTAAAATGTCTCCGGAACTGGAAAAGCTTTTAGGTAAGATAGAATTTGATATTCAGAGAAACAGAAATATATCACGTGATTTTTCTTCTAAAAAAGAATTTAAAAAACATTTGACTTCCTTATGAAGATCCGTTTTCACAAGAATTTTGAAAAGCAATATAAGAAACCAAAGAAAAAAGAACAGGAAAAAGTGTGCGAAAGATTAGAATTATTTTTAAAAAATCCATTTAATTCTCGGCTTAATAACCACCCTTTAAAAGGAAAATATACTGATTATCGGAGTATTAATATAACAGGAGACTTAAGGGCTGTTTATAAATTTATTAGTGAAGAGGAATGTATTTTTGTCGTCATAGACAGTCACAGTAACTTGTATACTTGATTTAGTAGGTCGGGGTTTCAAATTCCTCAGTGCCCATTTCAAAACAAAAACCCACTTAAAAGTGGGTTTTTATGTTAATAATAGTTATCAATAGGTGCCGAGGGGCAGAATCGAACTGCCGACACAATGGTTTTCAGTCTTTTGCTCTACCACTGAGCTACCTCGGCATGAGTTTTTTAAGAAATTCTTTACCACAGCCTGATTTTAAAAATTTTTCGCGTTTCCGCGCTTTAATCCTATCTGTACAAAATTCATTATAAAATAAATCCCACGGTCTATAACCTTTTGTTGAAAAAACTTTTCCACTATTATGATCTTTTAATCGTTGATTTATGTTTTTTGTTAGTCCAATATAAATCCTTCCCTTTTTATTTTTAATAGCGTAGACTTTATAAGTCATAGAAATTTGAAACCAGCCATTTGCTCCCTGCCTGCCGGCAGGCAGGCCTGCCTGCCGGCAGGCAGGTACCACTGAGCTACCTCGGCTTTTGCGACAAAGTTGTAATTATTAACTATGGACAATTCTATCATATAAATTTTATTTTGTAAATAGTGTATAAGAGATTGATTTTTTATAGAATTGTGTCAGACTTTATAATGTTATTTTGAGGGAGGTTATAGGTAAAAACTTCTTTATTCTTATGGATTATTTTAAAGAATCATTAAAACAACATCGAAAAAAAAGAGGTAAATTAGAAATAAAACCAAAACTACCTCTTAAAAATAAAAGAGATTTAAGCATTGCTTATACTCCGGGAGTAGCTCAGCCCTGTAGAGAGATTTTTAAGGACGTTAAAAATATTTATAAATATACTATAAAAGGAAATAGTGTGGCTGTTGTTACTAATGGAACCGCAGTTTTAGGGCTTGGTGATATTGGTCCTCAGGCAGCTTTGCCAGTTATGGAAGGTAAATGTTTATTATTTAAAAAATTTGCTAATATTGACGCTTATCCAATTTGTTTGGATTTGAAAAAAAGCAATGAAATTGTCAAAGCTGTTAAGGCAATTGCTCCTGGTTTTGGGGGCATAAACCTAGAAGATATTGCGGCTCCAGAATGTTTTAAAATTGAAAAACAATTAATTGCTGAGCTTGATATTCCTGTTTTTCATGATGATCAGCATGGAGGAGCAATAGTTGTTTTAGCTGCTTTAATTAATGCTTTAAAGATAGTAAATAAGAATATTAAGCAAGTAAAGATTATCGTTAATGGTGCTGGAGCGGCAGGGATTGCTATAACTAAAATTTTTTTAAGTTGTGGGGCCAGAGATATTGTTGTTTTAGACAGTAAAGGAACGATTTACAAAGGAAGGCCTAATTTAAATTTTGCTAAAAAAGAGATTGCTAAAATGACTAATCATAAGAGAGCAAAAGGTAAGCTTAAGGATGTTATTTTTGGCAAAGATGTTTTTATTGGAGTTTCTTGCGCTGGTGTTTTAAAAAAAGAGTGGGCCAGAACAATGAATAAAAATGCTATAATTTTTGCTTTAGCTAATCCAGTTCCAGAAATAATGCCAGATTTAGCTAAACAAGCAGGAGCAAAAGTTGTTGCTACTGGTCGTTCTGATTTTCCAAATCAGATTAATAATGCTTTAGTTTTCCCGGGGATTTTTAAAGGGGCCATAGATAATGGAGTTTTAAAGATTACCAATAAGATTAAAATTGCTGCGGCTAAAAAATTAGCCTCATTGGTGAAAAATCCAAGACCGCAAAAAGTTATTCCTAATATTTTTGAAAAGAATTTGACAAAAAAAATAGCTTCAATGGTAAAATAAATATTATAGTTTATGAATAGAAAAGGTTTTTTTATTTTTGTTCTTATTGTTTGTTTTTTTCTTTTTCCCAACCTAGTTAAGGCTGAACAAGATTTTACTTGCGCAGTTTATTTTACTGGTATTAATTGTCCCCATTGTGCCAAGGTTAGTCCAGTCGTCCTAGGGGATTTACAAGAAAAGTATCCAGATTTAGTTATTATTGAATACGAAGTCCAACAACAAAAAGAGAACTCACCCTTAATTCTTCAATATAATGCAAATTATAACTCGGGTCTAGTCGTTCCTTTAATTATTTTTAACGAGAAAGAACATCTTATTGGCGCCCGGTCGATCTTGCAAGATATGGAGACAGTTATTAAGGATTTAAAAAACAACGAATGCCCCCTGGTTGATGGCACCTCTATTGATTTTGAACATCTAGGCGCCAATGTTCTACCGGGTAAACCAAATGTTTGGCAGGGCGGAGAAATTTTGTCTCTTGGCTCCATTAATGAAGGGCCAATACAAGATCAGCTCGAATTTACTTTAACCAAGATTTTATCTTTGGCTGCTGTAGATGCAATAAATCCCTGCGCTTTAGCAGTTTTAATTTTAATGTTAATTACTATTCTTACTTATAATCCAGAAAACAAGAAGAAGGTTTTGTTGGCTGGCCTGGCTTTTGTTTTTTCTGTTTTTGTCATGTATCTTTTTTATGGTTTAGTAATTGTTAAGTTTTTTCAATTAGTCCAAGCTTTAACCAATATTCGATTATGGCTGTATAAGGTTTTAGGTGTTTTGGCAATTGTTTTAGGAATTTTAAATATCAGAGATTTTTTTAGATACAAACCCGGTAGTTTTGGTACAGAAATGCCCATGTTCTTAAGGCCAAAGGTTGAAAAAATAATTTCTAGCATTACTTCACCTGTTGGAGCTTTTGTTGTTGGCGCTTTTGTGACAATATTTTTATTACCCTGTACAATTGGTCCTTATGTGATTTGTGGAGGAATTTTATCTCCTTTAGGGTTGTTAAGGTCTTTGCCCTGGTTGTTGCTTTATAACTTAGTTTTTGTTTTACCAATGCTGGTTATTATTGGGATTGTTTATTTAAGCATTGCTAAGGTTCAAGATATTTCTGACTGGAAAAATAAAAACATCAGGTATTTACATTTAATTGCCGGAATAATTATTTTTATCTTAGGTTTGGCCATGGTTTTGGGTTGGGTCTAAGACAAGCTTTACTTTAAAACACAAAGACAGGCGATTAGCCTGTTTTTGTGTTGGAGCGGGTAGGGGGAATCGGACCCCCGTCATCAGGTTGGAAACCTGAGATAATAACCACTATACGATACCCGCTTGTTTTTTTAATTATACAGAATTTTAAAGCTTTGTGAAGACATGGCTTGACATGAGCTTATTTTTAAATCATAATATGAAGGTATGAAAATAAAGAAAAAATATAATTTTATTATTATTTTAGTTATTGTTTTTGTTGGTGGTTATTTTTATTTTAGCCGGGAGAAAAAACCAATCTATGATTTTATAATTGCTCAAAAAAGCGACCTTATTCAAGAAGTAAGTGTTACTGGTCGGGTTGACCCAGTTGAGAGTGTTGATTTGGCCTTTGAAAAAAGTGGCCGAATTTCAGAGGTTAATGTTAAAGTTGGTGACCAAGTAATAAAAGACCAAATATTAGTTGCTTTAGACAACGCTGATTTAATGGCTCAGTTAGCTCAGGACCAAGCTGCTTTAGAAAGCGCTCAAGCTGGGTTAAAACAATATCAAGCTGCTTTAGAAACCCAGAGAGCAAAGTTAGATGAATTAAAAGTAGGAGCTAAACCAGAAGAGATTCAGGTGGTGGAGACAAAGGTTGCCAACGCAAAAAAGACATTGGCTGACGCAGAAGTGAATTTAGAAAATGTTAAGAATAAAGCAGGGATTGATTTAAACAACCTTTATGATGACGTTGGAGATATTCTCCAAGATGCCTATACCAAAGCTGACGACGCGGTGAACAAACAAATAGATGAATTATTTTCCAATGATTCTTCTGAAGATCCGCAAATAACTTTTTCAACCTCTAATTCTCAAGCTAAAATAGACGTTGAAAACGGAAGGGTGTTAGCTGGTCAGACACTTGAAACATTTAAAACAGAGATTGATAATTTATCTTCTTCAGGCCTAGATCAAGCTTTGATTAATGGAGAGGGTTATTTAGTAATAATTAGAAATTTTTTAAGTCGGTTAAATGAAGCAGTTAATGCTAGTACTGGTTTATCTCAGGCCACACTTAATACTTACAAAACCAATATAAATACGGCTCGGACTAATATAAATACAGCTATTTCTAATGTTAATAGCCAAAAACAATCAATTGCTGCTCAAAAAATAACTAATCAAAATAATATTAATTCAGCTCAGGCCGGGGTTAATGAAGGTCAAAATGCCCTGACTTTAGCTGAAGACGAACTTACTCTTAAAAAATCCGGGGCTACAGACGAACAAATTAGAGCTCAGGAGGCCCAGGTCAAGCAAGCCGAAATAAACATTACATCTCAGAGAGCTCAGATTAAACAAGCTCAGGCTAAAATTGAAAATGTTCGGGCTCAATTAGTAAAAACAGTTCTTAGGGCACCGATCAGTGGCGTAGTTGTTGAACAAAAAGCTAAAATTGGCGAAATTGTTTCACTTAATGCTCTGGTCCTTTCGATTATTTCTGAGATGGACTTTGAAATAAAATCTAATGTTCCTGAAGTTGACATTGCTAATATTAAGATTGACGATCTGGCAACTGTTACTTTGGATGCTTACAGCAGTGACACGGAGTTTAAAGCTAAAGTAATTGAAATCGCTCCGGCTGAAACCATAATTGATAATATTCCGACCTATGAAGTTAGTTTTGAATTTGCAGAAGAAAGCGACTTAATAAGATCGGGCATGACGGCAGATCTTGATATTCTAACCAACATAAAGAAAAACGTCATCAGCATACCCCAACGCGCAATTTTAAAAAAGGGTGGGAAAAAAATTGTTAGGATCTTAAATCAAGATGGTCTTAGTTATCGCGAAGTTGAAGTTAAAACTGGAATGCGAGGGAGTAACGGTAGTATTGAAATAACTGAAGGTATAAAAGACGGAGATAAAATCGTCATTCGTATTAGAAGCGGAGAATAATCAATAATGCCATACTAATCATTTCCCGGTAGTGTTTTGAAGACACTAATTATATACTAATCTCGCCTAACTTCAATGATTAATATCCTTAGTAGAGATTAGTATATTTATTCTGGGCCTGTTGAGGGTTTAGTGTCGATACATATGGATTTAATCCAAGCCAACAATTTACAAAAAGTTTACGAAAACGGAGAAATCAAAACTGTTGCTCTCAGAGAAGCAAGTTTTCAGATTAAACAAGGAGAATTTGTGTCCATCATAGGTCCATCTGGATCTGGTAAATCAACCTTACTGCACATTATTGGTTTTCTGGATAGACCTTCAAAAGGGGAATATTTTTTCAAAGGAAAAAATACCAATGAATTAACTGAAACTCAAATGGCTGAAGTGCGCAATACAGAAATTGGCTTTGTTTTTCAGTCCTTTAATTTGTTGCGGCGAACAACAGTTTTTGATAATGTCAGGCTACCGCTTATTTATAGTAAACTTCCGAATGTTCAACATAAAGCGAAAACTAACAAAGCCATTGAAGCTGTTAATTTGGAATATCGCAAAACCTACATGTCCAACCAATTGTCTGGTGGAGAAAAACAGCGCGTTGCAATTGCCCGCGCGCTAGTTAATAATCCGGATTTAATTCTGGCAGATGAACCGACCGGTAATCTTGACTCAAAATCCGGGGCCCAAATCATGAAAATCTTACAAGATCTTAATCGTGAAGGCAAAACAATAATTATTGTTACTCACGAACAAGATGTGGCCCGAGCGGCCAAACGAATTATTTTTATCAAGGACGGGGCCGTATTTAAAGACACGAAAATTAAGAATCGACATTTCTTTAAAGATGGCGAATCCTTAGCAAAATAAAAAATTTCTAATTAAAAATTTCTAATTACTAATTAATGTCCAAGGTTCCAATGGTGAAGCTGGTCGTTAGTTATTACAAATTAGAAATTTATTAGTAATTAGATCAATTAAAAATTATTCATTCTTTATAATGTTCACTCGCACCACAATCAAAATGGCCATCAAGAACCTGCGCACTCAAAAGATGCGTTCTTTTTTGACAATGCTAGGAATCATCATTGGCATTTCATCAGTAATCATAATCACTTCTGTCGTTGCTGGCGCGCAAAGTTTGATTACCAACCAATTCAAAAGTGTTGGTTCTAATATAATTGGCATCCTGCCAGGCGGGACAGACGAGGAGGGGCCACCAGTCGCTATGTTTGGAATTGTTGTTACAACCTTAAAAGACGAAGATACCGAAGCAATTAAAAAACTTCCCCACGTTGTAGCGGCTTCTTCTTATGTCAGCGCTACTGAAACTGTAAATTGGGGAAATCAAAAAATTACCGCTTCGATTTATGGCACTTCCCCCGACTACCCACAGTTGGCTAATTCCAAAGTTGAGACGGGAAGTTTTTTTACAGAAGAAGATAAAAGGACTAATGCGGGAGTAGCTGTTATTGGTTCACAGGTAAAAGATGATCTTTTTGAAAATACAGATCCAATCGGCCAAAAAATTCAAATTAAAAAGAATAAATTTACAGTTATCGGCGTTATGGAGCCGCTCGGATCTGCTGGCTTCCAAAACGTGGATAACATGGTTTTTCTGCCAGTGACCACTGCCCAAAAAAAAGTATTAGGAATCAACTATCTAGGTTTTATCCGAGTTCGCGTTGATAAAGAAAAAAATCTTACTAGCGTCAGCGAAGAAATTACTTTGTTGCTACGCGCTAGGCATAATATTAATGACCCCAAAGAAGACGACTTTACTGTCAGAAACATGCTGGAAGCAATGCAAATGCTTGAAAAAGTTACCAGCGCCTTGCAATTTTTTCTAATCGCTATTGTGGCAATCGCTTTGGTGGTTGGCGGAATTGGCATAATGAATATTATGCTGGCCGCCGTAACTGAACGCGTCAGGGAAATTGGTTTGCGCCAGGCAGTCGGCGCCACCAAAAACCAGATTATTGCTCAGTTTTTGGCTGAAACAATTGTCATTTCATTCCTGGGCGCATTAATTGGAATTTTTATTGGAATAATAATTTCTTATTTAATATCAATTGTTGTTAATAAACTCGGCTATGGCTGGGATTTTATAATCACTCTTTTCTCAGTCTTACTATCCTGCATTTTTGCTTTTTTAATAGGAATAATTTTTGGACTTTATCCGGCCAGAAAGGCTGCTAAATTTGATCCAATTACAGCTTTAAGATATGAATAAATTATTATTGCCCATAAAAATCGCTTTATCCACCTTTCGCAAAAATAAAGGCCGAACTGCGCTCACTATTCTTGGTATTGTAATTGGAATTACGGCTGTAATTGTCGTGCTCTCAGCCGGCCAAGCAATTAAAGGATTAATCATTGGTGAGCTAGAGTCTTTTGGTTCAGACTTTATTGAAATAGAAGTTAAAACCCCACAAACCAAGCAGGCTTCTACGGAAAATGCTTTCAGCATGCTTGGCGGATCAGTGATTACAACACTTAAAGAAAAAGACGCCGAAGTTATTATTAGACACCCTAATATTTCTAAATTTTATACGGGAGTGATGGGCCAAAAAATGGTTTCTTACCAAAGCGAAATTAAAAAAACAATGCTCTTTGGCACTAATACAGATTTTATTGATATTGATTCATCGGAAATTGAAACTGGTAGATTTTTTTCAAAGCAAGAAAATAGATCCCTGGCCAAAGTTGCTGTGCTCGGCGCCAAACTTAAAAATAAATTATTCGGCGATCAGAATCCTATAAATGAATCAATTCAGGTTGGTAATGAAAAATTCAGAGTTATTGGTACATTAAAAGAAAAAGGCGCCACTTTTTCTCTAGACATGGATAATATGATTTTCATGCCGGTGCGCACGTTGCAAAAACGATTGCTCGGCATTGATTATATAAGCTTTATTTTTGCGCAAATGATTAATAAAGATGAGGGAGATCAAACTGTTGAAGATTTAACTTTAATTCTACGTGAGCAGCACAAAATCTCTGACCCCGATAAAGACGACTTTGCTGTTATCAGCATGGATCAAATGGTGGAGATGATGGATATTGTAATTTATGGAATTCAAATTCTGCTTATTGTGCTGGGCTCAATTTCTCTAATTGTCGGCGGTGTGGGAATTATGAATATAATGTATGTGTCGATAACTGAACGTACTTTTGAAATCGGTTTACGTAAATCAATTGGCGCAAAATATAATGACATATTATGGCAATTTTTATCTGAAGCGATTATCATAACTTTAATTGGCGGAGTTATTGGGATAATTCTCGGGATTTTAATCTCCTGGTTGGCCTCAATTGCGGCCAGGGCGCAAGGCCTTAACTGGAATTTTGTAATTTTCTGGCCGGGTATAGTCCTAGCAGTTAGCGTATCAGTTGTTATTGGCCTTGCCTTTGGAATGTACCCTGCCCGGCAGGCGGCTAAAAAAAATCCGATTGAGGCTTTGAGGTATGAATAATTTTTAATAAAGTAGAAATAATTAAAAGAAAAGAGCAGATCATCTAGTCTGCTTGAATGGTCGGGGTACCGAGATTCGAACTCGGGCTAAATCCTCCCAAAGGACTCGTGCTACCATTACACTATACCCCGAAAATTCTTATTTAATCTTATAAGATTTTTTAAAAAAATCAAGAACTTCTATTGAGAAAATCTTATTTTTTTAGTATTATTTTAAATATGAATTACATTATTTGTCATTACAGCGAAATCGGCTTAAAAGGAAAAAATCGAAAGTTTTTTGAAGAAAAACTAGTTGAGAATTTAAAACAGTCTTTAGATTCTTGCTTTTTTGAATTTGTTCACCCTGTTAAATGCCGCAAAGCGGCAATTTCGCCAGAGGCGAAATTATTTAACAGGGTAAAGCGGATCTCAGGCCGAATTATTATTGAGTTAAGCCCTGAGGGGGAAAAAAGACAAGAACGGATTCAGGATAGTTTGAAGAATGTTTTTGGTTTAGCTTATTTTTGTTTTGCCCAAAGTGTTGAGCAAAACATTGAATCAATTCAAAAAAAAGCATTAGAGTTTTTAGAGCATAAAGAATTTAAAAGTTTTCGAGTTTTAACTCAAAGATCAAAAAAAGATTTTTACTTAACCTCTCCAAAGATAAATGAAAAAGTTGGTGCTTGGTTGAATGAAAGGTTAAATAAAAAAGTTGATTTAAAAAATCCAGATTTAACTTGTTTTATTGAAATTGTTGAGAAATTCGCTTTTTTGTATTTAGAGAAAATTAAAGGCCTGGGTGGTTTGCCAGTTGGCGTGAGCGGTAAAGGTTTAGTGTTGCTTTCTGGCGGGATTGATTCACCAGTTGCGGCCCTTTATCTCATTAAAAGAGGATTGAAAATGGTTTTTATCCATTTTCATGCGTATCCATATACTAATGATGACTCAATCAAAAAGGCTAAGAAATTGGTTAAAATTTTGACTAAATTTCAGTTTCAATCCAAACTTTATTTAATGCCTTTTGCTGATATTCAAAAAGAGATTCTTTTAAATGCTCCGGCTAAGTTGCGCATTATTTTATACCGTCGAATAATGTTTAAGGTCGCTCAAGAGGTTGCTAAAAAAGAAAAGGCCCGGGCTCTGGTAACTGGAGAAAGCCTTGGTCAGGTGGCTTCACAAACCCTAGAAAATATTGGTGTTATTAATCAAGCGGTTGAATTATTAATTTTAAGGCCATTAGTTGGCCAGGACAAGGAAGAAATAATAAAAAAAGCTAAAGAAATTAATACTTTTGACATCTCTATTTTACCTGATCAAGATTGCTGCAGCCGATTTTTGCCTAAACACCCGGAAACCAGAGCTCGTTTAAAAGATGTAGAAAAAGCTGAAAAAAAGATTAGAATAAAAAAGCTTATTAAAGCTGCTGTCAGGAAATCTGAGATAGAAAAATTTTAACCCCTTTTAATTCTATTCTCCAAATTTTTTTCACTAACTTCGAGCCAGCAATGTCATTGTAAATTAAAGGTTAGATAGAGATAAAAATGAAAGAAGGCCCAGCTATTGTTAAGCCGGGCCTTGCTTCGTGACATAGGCTATAAAGACTGATAGATATCTGCAGCTTTGTTTTTAAATTCTTCAAGCAGAAAGCCTGGAATTTTGCCTTGCTCTATTCTTCTGACAAACCACTGAGGAACTGATTCTGATGAAATTAATTTCAAAACCTTGGCCATTCTAGCCTCAATCAGTTTTTCCGGCTCTGAATTAGAAGAGACTTCTCTCCGCCAGCTTATTAATTGGTCCAGGTCATTGGTTTTAGGCAGAATTTCAGGCAAAACCTCGGCCATTCTAGCCTCAATCAGTTTTGCTGGTTCTGAATTAGAAGGGACTTCTCCCCACCAGCTTATTAATTGGTCCAGGTCATTGGTTTCTGGCAAAACCTTGGCCATTCTAGCCTCAATCAGTTTTGCTGGTTCTGAATTAGGAGTGAATCTTCTCCGCCAGCTTATTAATTGGTCTAGGTCATTGGTTTTAGGCAGAATTTCAGGCAAA
>CAZXPA010000001.1:54747-57160 GCA_964642485.1 uncultured Gammaproteobacteria bacterium | reverse complement strand
ACCTTCATGTTATAAACAATATCTTTGAATATAACATAATTTAATTTGATTAAGTTAACTGGGGATTGGGGATTAGGGATTGGGTGCTCAAGATTAAGATGCCAATTACCTGATTAACCAAGTAACGAATTACCCAGCTTTCTCCCCCATACTTTGAGCAAACTCGCGCTTAGCTTCCTCAATTTCTAACATTTGTTTTGGATCTGAAGTAATCAGCTGATCTTCGGAATAAGAAGCTACTACTTTAATGGCTGCATGTTTAGCCCCAGCAAAAAATATTCCATCACCAACTCCGCACTCTAAGAGTAGGTATTTCTCTCCCTCGGTCAACATAAAAGTCTTAACAACTGAATCAACCGCTGCTGGCGACTGTTTCAAAAGTAATTGCATAGCAGAATTAGTCACAATTGCCCGACCATAAGGAGAGTTTAAAAAATCATTAACATCCTGAGTGATTGTGGTTACACCTAAATAATATTTTCGACAGCGCTTAACCAGGGCAAAAATAAATTTAGCTGAATCTTCATGCTGCATTAACCACCAGGCCTCATCAATAAGCAAAATCCTTCTTTTCAATTCTGCGCGAACAACATTCCAAATATAATTAACAATTGTATAAACAGCCATTGGTCTTAGTTCGTCTTCAAGATCGCGAACTGAAAAAATAACTAATTGATTGTCCATCTTAACATTGGTCGGGTGATTAAGAAAACCAGAAAAAGTTCCCTCAGTATATTTTTTTAATCTCTCGGCCAAATCACCTCCGCCCTCCATTCCTCCTAAAACATCCTGAAGATCGCTTAAGGTTGGCACTTCAACTTTAGTTAAATCACAACCAGGGACAATATCTTTTTTGGCATAAGTCTCTAATAAAGCTCGATCAAGCAAAGAATCTTCCTGAGGACTAAATCCTCCGCCTCCGCCCTTAAGACGCTGACCAATCATAATCTTTAGTAATCCTTTAATTGTAATAACACTGGATCGAATTATATCAGCTGTTTTTACATCTTTTGCGCCCGATCTCGGTAAATCAAAGGGGTTAATTTTGCTCTCTGAAGCTAAAGAAATATTAATAAAAGTTCCGCCAACTGCATCAGAAAGATGTTTATATTCTTTTTCTGGATCAATAATAATCACATCTGTCCCCAGCATTAAAGAACGTAAAACCTCTAACTTGCAAAAATAGGAATTATGAACAAAAAGTCCGCTTTGACCAGCTAAAAAAACCTCGTTATCAACCATTAAATCATATACATATTTATCTTTGTTCTTAATTTTCTTAATTTCAATAATTGGATCCCAGAATAGGTCTGAATTGGCCAGTATCTTAAGCTGAGCTAACTTCTCCTTAACCTGGGGAATTCTCGCTAACATTTTTTGATAATTCTGCCAGATAAATTCGGCTGCCTCCTGAATTATATCATAACGAGTATTACTTTTTGGACGATTAACCAATGCGCTTTGGAGGGAAAGATTATAATATTTTATAGGCAAGCTCATTTCTTTAAATCCGGTATGAATTGCCCTTTTAATATTAGTTAAAGAATATGAGGCCTCATCTATTATTTGAGCTGCCTTAAAAACATTAGCTGAACGCGGTTGAACTTCTTGATTTTTCATTAACCGCCAACTCTGGCCCATTGTTTGCCAAAGAGCGCTATTTAAACCTTTATTATTTTTACCCAAACTAATAATTGAATCTAAGGTTGGTAATACCTTTAAGGTCTCAAACTTACTGCCAAGTCCTTTAAAGTGCTCTATTCTTTGTTCAACTTTTTTAATTACTTCTCTTAATTTCCTTCGAGATGGTTTATAAGATCCATTTTTGAATTCGATAATATCTTGCACTCCGTGGAGTTGAGGATGAAACAATCTATAAATCTCTCTGAAAATCTCCTGCGTTTTAGGGATAATATCAACATTAGTATTTGCTTTTTTACCTAAAATATTTGATAATCTTTGTTTTTTAGTATCAGAGACAAAGTTAATATATTGAGCAAATTTAGCTAAATTCTCACTCCCAGAAATCGTTAAAAACTGATAAATTCCTGAAGCGCCGCTATTAGTAGCCCTTTTTTTTCTGGAAGTGGAACGACCAACAATTCCGTACCTTAATAAAAGATAACAAAGGTCAGAAATAAGACCTGAAGACTTAGAGACAGCCGTTATAGTACAGGTTTCTATGCCTCCATCACTCTCAAAATAAGCTTTAAGAAACTCGGTCAAATAGAGATTAGAAACGTTAAATATAAATGGCGGAACTCTTTTCTCACCTGATTTACCAAAAGCTTTTAAGGCCTTGATTAATTCAATAAATGCTCGACCAGTCATAGCAAATGTTTTATTAGCCCGGATATAATAAGCAATGTTTAATTTCTTTAAACACTGCCTGATGTCATTTTGAACTTCTGTA
>CAZXPA010000001.1:39559-54737 GCA_964642485.1 uncultured Gammaproteobacteria bacterium | reverse complement strand
GTTGTGCCTTCACTAATAATATAACCAAGTATCCGCATAAATTCAGGAGTAATTTTAAATAAAGCGGGTAAGGTTGTATCTTTTCTTTTCTGATTTTGGCAAGAACAAAGCCTAATATCTTCAATAAAGCGCTTATCCGGCTTTATTTTTAGATAATCTAAAATCTGCCAGAAATAACTAATTGGTATACGCCTGTCCTGGCGATACTTATAAAGATATTTGTCTAAACGCGGATTAATTTGTGCTTTTTTAAGAACCTGGTAATTCTGCTGAATAATCTTCTGCCCGCCATCAACATAAATCCTGTTAGAGATTCTTAAAAGAGATAATAAATTAAAATATTTAACCGGATTCTTTGGCTCAGGAATCTCTCGCGCTAACGGCACATATTCTCCTTTTTTAATCTGTTCACTTTTGTCAGTAATTACTTTCCCGTTTCTTAAAACTAACATATTGTGATCTCCTGTTGTAGTAATTGATCGGCTGCTTTGAGTTTTAAACTGATATAAAATTTCCGGTGCCTTTTTCCTGGCCGCTACAGTAACTTTTGACCATTTTCCTTTGAGATTTTTATCAAAACTATAAACCTCAACTTCAGGATCAACTACCCCTTCAATTTCTTTTTCTATTTGAATAGACCCCTGTTTTTTAATAATTTTTTCTATTAAAGGTCCGATTTTTGTCAGTCGAATCTTCCCCTTATTTCTTGTTAAAACTGGACTGGACCCTACAACGGATTTACCAGAACCGCTAGTGGCGAATACGACAAAGTTCGCGTTAGGCATGGAAAACCGGTCAAAAAGTATCAAACTATTGTTATGACGATTAATACCGTAAAGGACACCATTATCTGAAGTTAAATCAGCTGAAATAAAGGGAAAGCTTGAAGCACAAGGAGACGAATTCATATTAACGGCCACCATTAATTCGTCCTGACAAATTGGCAGGGTAGAGGTAAATCCTTGCTCAGACTGATAAAATGCTCGACGCGCTTTAACAAGCTTAGCGGCAAACAAACTTTCTACTTTCTCAGTTAACATGCCCAATTCTTCCTCACTTTTAGCATAGATAGTTACATATAAAGCAAACTGGAAAAAATGTTCAATTCCGGTTGTTAAGTCGTCTCTAAGCTTTTCAATGTCTCTTAAAGCTGTTTCTTGAATTGGATCGCGGGGCATCCCCTTTTCCCTGTTAGCACTAATCTCTGCCTCAATGTTGCCAACCTGCTTTTGTAGTTGTTTAAGAACCACCTTTGTCTTCACCGGGTAAAAAAACATGGCCACATCTAAGTAAGCATTAAAATTAATAATTGGGACAAACCAACCAACTGCAATATAGCGCGGGAAAACCGTAGTAAAAACAGTCCGTAAGTACCGATCTCCTAGCTGGAGATATCGCGGGGTCACCCGTAAAGCTGAAGGAGCAATTAAATCTCGGGCTGAAATTAAACCCCGACGATAAGCCTCTTCGGTTCCTAAGACCTCTTTGGCTTCTTCTTGTTGTTGAGCTTTCATCTCTCGTATCTCACGAGCGCTCATTTTCTTTTCTTTTTTTTCAATTGTTGGCTCATCAAGAGCTGATGGTTGAATAGCCATACAAAATCATTTTAACATTTTAACATTGGAACATTGGAACAAAACTCATTTTAACATTTGAACATTTCAACATTTGAACATTCTCTGCTGTTAGCAGACAAAGAATATAATCTTTATCGTATAAAAATTATTTATGTTCTCATGTTCTTATGCTCTCATGCTCTAATGATTTAATGTTCTCATGTCCACATGTTCTAATGAACTACTTCTCTACTCTTAAGTCTTTTAAATCAGGTAATTTTTGGGTCTCAGATTCTGCTGGGTTATAAATATTATAGAAAAGTTCGATTAAACTTTGGGTGTCAAGCGGGGCTGCTTTAAGCCCCATGGCTTTTAGGCCTGCCGTTATGTTATCAACTCGCCTGAGAAGCGCTTCCCGATATTTTTCAAATCTTGCCGCTTTAAGTCTAACTGTTGTAGCGGCTCTAAAAAGATCTGAAATTCTAGGGAAAAATCCTCGCTTTTTATCGCCCAAAGGATTATAAGGAATAACAATATAAAAACGTCGGGTCATTATCTCACCAAGTTGAACTAATTCTTTGATAAAATCTGAATAATCGCCCATTTGACTTTTTAAAAGTTCATTCCGCTGAGCTTTTTTTAATTCTTCTAAATGAGTAAGATAGGGTTTGATGTTAAAAGGTCGGGACTGAATGACAATCTGCATGGGAGCGTCTAGGACATTTAAAAATCGGACATAATTTTGAATAACTGCTTTCTGCTCATCTTCTGATTTAAGAGCAAAATTAATTGAGGAAGCTAAAAGCATTGCACATAAAGTGCCATTTTTCAGAACCAAACAATCATTTTTAATCTCAGAAATGTCTAAATATCTTTGAGTTGATGGTAGTTTAGGCATAAATTCATTATAACATTCTAACATTTTAACATTAGAACATTATCTTAAATTTTAAAATATTCTTATATCTTAATGTTATTATATTCCCATGTTCTCATGTTCCAATGACTACTCTTCCTCATATCGACCGCCAGTGTCAACCAATAAAGCAACTTGTGAAAGCTTGGACAAAGAAAGTGGTCGACGAGAGACAATCGGCTCCGCTACTCCTTTCTTCTTCTTCTTAGCTTTTTCTACTAAAACAGGGATGACCTCTTTTTGCCAAACTCTTAAACTGGGTTTTTTAAAAACCTGAATTAGGTTCAAAAGAAAATAATAAACTGGCTGACTATTAATCTTGACAAAAGCAAGCACTACCCCTAAACCAAGCAAAACTACAGCCTCTATAATAAACAAGGTAAAATCAGCTAATTTATAACAAACAAAAATCAAACCAGCTGTAACAATAAGAATAATAAACTGCTTAGGGGTAACTGGCCCGATAATTTTGGTTTCGACATCAATAAATTGTGGAACAACAAATTGCATATAAAATCATTATAACATTTTAACATTGGAACATTGGAACATTAAAATTTTGTTTTGCAAAATTTTCCTTATCTGCCGCAGGCGGAGAATGTTCTCATGCTCTAATGCCCCCATGTTTTCATGTTAGAATCTTAGCTTCTGATTTAATTCTACAACTGCATTAAATTCTTCCTCAGTTAAAGTTGGCTGACCTGCTTTTTGACGTTGAGTAATTACTTCTATCACTGACTTACCTTTATCAATCGATTCTGCTCCAATATCCAAATACAATTGGTTAATCTCTGATTCTTTCCAGGCTTTAATTCCTTCAGCTTTTTTAACTAACGACTCTTCAGCTAATAAATTTATTTTATCTTGAATTTTTTGGGCCGCTTCTTTAGTTGTCCCCCAACGTCGCCAATTAGCTAAGACTATTGTTCGTAACTCATCAATTGGCCCATAAATTCTTGGCTTGACTTTTACTTCTTCAACAACAGCCCCAGTCGGTTTCATTCCTGGCCGATGAACTGGGATTTCTCCTTTACCAGCCAAGTCCTGCTCTTTAGCTGGCTCTGGTTTGGGCTCGGGCTTAGGTGGTGGAGGCGGAGGAACTGGTTTAGGTGGAGGCGGAGGCGGAGGAACTGGTTTAGGTGGAGGCGGAGGCGGAGGAGTTGGCTCAGGTTTTGGCGGAGGAGGAGGAACTGGTTTAGGTTCTAGCTTGGGCTCGGGTTTAGGTGGAGACGGAGGAGCTGGTTTAGGCTTAGGCTTAGGTGGAAGAGGAGTTTCAGGCTTAGGTGGAAGTGGAGGAACTGGTTTAGGCGGAGGCGGAGGAGGAGGAACTGGTTTTCGGGCTCTAGTTTCAGCTAAAACTATTTCCTCAGGAACTTTTAGGCCCTCAGCTAGATCTGGCGGGAAAGTCTTTTTTATTGGCTCAACCTTAACCCTGTTAAATTGCTCCGCACCGACTTCGTCGGATTTAACAAGGTGAATTCGCGGTTTTTCTTGTTTTAAAACCTGCATGATTTTATCAACCGTTGCCTGGTCAAATCCCAGGCCCCCAATCTTTTGCTCTCTCTTTAAAACAATCTTGATCTCAATATCAGTCCGAACATCTCGGAAAAATGAAGTAACAATATTTTGAAAACGATTTTTTAAAGCCTTGTCAGGGAAACTCAATCCAGTCTTATTTATAACATTAGACATTGCCTGGTCTAAATCAATAGGCGGGGGAAGCGGAGCCTTTTGCGCTTTAATCTTAGCAATCTCTTCAGCCTCTTGTTCAAGCATTTTAGTTTCTGAAGAAACCCTTTCCGGTCTGCGTACCTTCTCTTTTGTTAAAAAAAATTCTTTTCCTTGTTCAACGCTTTTGAGCTGACCATCTTTTTCAACTAATAAGCTCTCTTCTAACCCCGTAGGACTAAATGAGGAGAGTTTTAATCTTTCAAATAAACTAAACAATTTTAAAAGCTTTTCTCTTTGTTCAGAACTTAATTTTTCTTCTCCGGAAATTTTGGTCAAATATTGCATTAACTTTACTCTTTCTACGGGTCCTGCGCCAAATGCCTGAACATAATTATTTATCCAGGCGCTAATTATTTTTTCTCGTTTTCCAGTAATTGAGGAGAAAAATGCTTGATTATTGTCTCTCATTGCTTCACGTAAACGTTTTTTAAAATCATCTCGATCTTCCAAAAGATAATATGTTAAAAGAACTGTTTTTAATTTACTAAAAATATCCTCTAAAGGATCAAATTCCTCTATTTGAAATGCCTCGGCTAAATGATTTTTAAATAAATCAACAATCTGGTCTTGTCTTAAAGTATTAAGAACAACCCAAGATACTTTAGCCTTTAAAATTTTGGCTTGATGATAATCTTTTGGCTGGGTTTGTTTTAATCCTTCATTTTCTGCCAAAAACTTATTAATTTTTTGCAAAAAAATCAAGCCATTTTGAAAATCATTAAACAAAATTATTTCTTTTATTTCTTCTTGCAATTGTTCAATTGATAAATTTTTTGAAGTTTCTTCTGCCATTTTTATAATAATTAGGGTCCGGCCATTTTACCTGGCGGGACTTTTTCTGGATCTGGCCGACCAAGCGCTTTCCACATTCTTTCTAATTTATTTACTACAATCTTAAAGTCCTTTCTAAAAGCTGGTTTAATATCTTGAATAACATCTTTTTTCATCCATTCTACGGTTTTGGGGGCCCCTAAATAATACACTTTATCTTTATTTAATCTCCCCCTGTCCCATTCTTTACCATACAAAAACCAGCTACGTAAAACCTCTATTTTTGATAAACGGTCAAGAATCGGCGCTCGACCAACAACATTTCCTTCAGCATCAATAATTGGCCTTTCACTAAAGGTGCCTAAACGACTCTCTTTTCGAGCCCGAGTTTCCTGATCTGGTGTTCCTGAATAATAGAGATAGGACATTTGCTCTTCTGCAGGGGATTTTACCTTATATTTATAAACGCCGCTCCCAGGAGTCACTTCGGAATAAATATAAGGAGAATCTAAACGGTGTTGCCCTATGCTCATGGCAATTGTTCCTAATTCATGAACAAAACTCTGAACATCTTCATAGGGCTTGTTAAATGATTTGGCAATAAAATGAGCCCAGCCGTCCTTACCCTCAGTGTCTGAATCGGCTTTATCTCTTAAAAGAATCTCGTTCCAATCTCCGTGTTTAGACATTTCTCCAAGAACTGCCTTATACTTTGCCCAGTCATTTTCGTCTTTTCTCGCTTTTTGAGCTAAAGCAGTATATTCTGATTGCTCATATGTTTCTGGTAATTCTTTTAATTTTTCGCTAATAATAGCGGCTTCTGCCACCCGTCGTTGATAAGGGCCATAGGGCTCTTTAATTTCCTTGCCGCTTTTCATCTGAGCCATACCAATCTTTTCTAGCCTTTTCGCTTTTTCTAATTGTTTTTCTAGTTTCTGTTTTTCCTCTGGAGAAACAATGACCTTTGCTTTTAAATCAACATCAATGCCCTTAATTTCCTTTTGTAGATTGCCTAAATTGGTTTGCAGTTGTTCTTTAACTAGATTTTCAAAATTCTGATTACCCTGGAAAGCTTCGTTCCATGTAAATTTATCTTTTTTTGAAATATTTGGAATATTCTTTTTAACTCGCTCGGCTTCCTGACGTAATTCTTGGGCCTCTTCTTTCATGGATTGACCCTTTTTTTTGTCTTTTTCTACTTCAGCTCCCCCGTCTAACTCATCAGCTCGTCCTTCCATTTCCTGAACCGCTTTATTGAGAAGAGGGATAAGCCTTCCTTTATCTAATAAGGCCCCTTTGTTTAAAGCGTCTAAATCAGTTTTATGCAGGTTCCTTTTATTAACCATGTCTCCTTGCTTCCCTCTTTTTTTATCTTTTTCTGCTTGAGTAATAGATTTTTCATTCTTTTCTCTTATTTCTTTTGCTTTATCTATGTTCTTTCTTCCTCGTTTCATTTGCAATTGACCTAAATGGACCACGTCTCCAGCAAAACGAGCCGTTCCTCCAATCCAACCATGTTTTTCCCGTTGATCAGAAAGTTCGGATCTTTTGGCTAAAAATTCAGACCTTCTTCGCCGATCTACCCTCGCCCTGGCTTTCTTATATTGAGTTTTTATTTCTGAAGGCAAAACAGGAACACCTGTTTTAGCCTGAATTACTTGGCCAGTAGTAGTGGCTGCCCTTCTTAACCCCATGCCCGCGGCTTTGACACCCAAGCCCAGCCCTTTAAGCGGCATTTTAGCTACGCCGGCCCCAATAGCTTGCATTGTATTAACTGCTTTACCAGCCAGCTTTCCGCCAGCAACTCCCATTTGTTGAGCAACCATTAATGAACCAATTAACATGGCAATGCCGATAATAAAATTTAAAACAAATTCAGGTTTTCCGGCCTTAGAAAAACTAGCGGCTAATTTACTCGCTCCCGCGCCTGCCTCTCCCCCTAATTTTTGTTCAGCAATTACGCCTTCAATTTGTTTAGCCTGACTACTGCCCTCTGGAGTCACGTTTTTATAAATATCTCCTTCTGAAGTCATGGCAAAGGATAACCAAAGGAAAAAAGCTAAAACCGGACCAATTATTAACTGACTAGTAAACTTTTCCCACCACTGGTTAGCATATTTTTGAAAAACCGGCAAAACACTAGCCATAAAAGCTAGAGGAGATAAAAGGACTAAAAACCAAAGAATAACAATCCTAAAAACAAAAATAATAGTAATAATGCCAACAACAACTAAAGCAATGAGGGTCATTATCAAGCCTAAAAGCAAGGCGCCAACCATTTCTTTGTCTAAATCCTGGCCACCAACTTCTTTTCTAGAATTCATTAAACTTTCTATTCCAAGCATTTGGATTAAATTTCCTTCGCCCACAGCCTTAAAGGCATTAACAAATGTAAGCATTAATATTTGAGCAATGTCAATAAAAATACCACAAATTAATTTAGAAAAGTTGACCAAAACAGCTGCTAATAAAAAAGCTCCTAATAGCCTTTTATAAGAATATTTTTCAATTTTTAAAACGGTGGCAAAAGCAATAACTAAAAGAACAAGAACAAAAAACATGTTAAAAACATCGCGAAGAATAATCCACCCCTTAGACACTGCTGTTGAGTTAATAAAATCATTGTACTGAACAACTACAAGTAAAAGTCTAATTATAACAGTCAGTAACTTGCCAATCAGACCAATAATAGGCACGAGAACTGCTCCTAAAACTGCTGCTACTGGGCCCCAGGCATCAGCCCAAACTAATTGAGGGATTAAAAAACCGAGGCCAATAATAAAAAGTAATAATAAGATTAAGCCCCTGCTTTTTGGCAAAATCCTGAATTTTTTAAATCTAAGCTTCATCATTTAAAAACTAAAAATCAAATATAAAAGATAAAAAACAAATATATGTATAATCTGTTGAAACCTGGTTTCAACAATCTCTCATTCCAGCGTTAAATCTTCTAACGTCTCGTACTCTTTTTTTTCTATTACATCGCGAACAAAATTTTTATAATTCTCAGGACTATTAAATGCTTCACCTAAAATATCTTTATCAATAATTAAGGATTTCCTAAGCTCCAAATAGTCTTGATAACTAGAAAATGGATATTCCTCAGTAAACCTTAAAGCTTTATCAAGATTCTTAAAAGCCTCTTTTATCCCCCCGGGGAATAATTCTAATACATTTATCACCTGAATGTATACACTTAAATACATTAAATATCTTTCTCCGTCCACTATTTTCCCTTTATAAGGGCCCTGAAATAATCTTCCTGTCTCCTGATATTTAGTATTGAAATAATTTGTATAACCAACTCCTAATTTATGCAGAAATTTACTAATACCCCTTTCGCGAATTTCTTTTAAGAGCAAATGAAAATGATTGGGGATCAAACAATAGCAAAGAATTTTTACTAAAGGATCTTTCTCCGGCCAATCTGCAGGCCATCCTAATTCAAATACAGAATTTACTTGTCCGTTGATACCTGGTTTCAACGAACTCAATTGACGAAGAAGATTAAGCGAAGAATGACTATCGTTAAAAAATCTTAATCCCTGCATAAAGCGCCAATAATCTCTTTCTGAGCGAACTATCTCTGCTTTCCGATTTCCTCGATTAAAAACATGTACATAATTTCCTACTGTAAATAATTCTACTCGCATACTCGCATGATATATAAATAGTCTGTCTGTTGAAACCTGGTTTCAACAAACAATCAACAAGTAGCAACAATAAACAATCTTTTATCTTAAATTATGGCGTGATAATAATTAATCCATCGTATGGAACACCAGCGCCTGAATCCTCACAATTTCCAAGCCCAACATAATAATCATTGTCACACCAGCCCCAATTATCTTTAACATAAACAGTCGGCTTAAAACAACAAGCAGTTGAGCATCTTGAATCCTCACCAGTAAATTCTCCATACCCAGGGCTACCTGAACCAGAACAGCGATAGATATAAGAAAGTTGAAAATAATCCTCAGTGCAGGCATCACTACTATCGCCAAAATTTGTACCCGTACACGCCTCTTTATGATTTTTAGCTTTCATATCTACGCCTTGCCCAATACTCATGCCCGACTGGTCAGACCCTGACCAATCAACTGTAATATTTCTAATTGGCATATGATCTCCATCAGCCCAGGCATAGAATTTTAAAACAGCCGGATAAGTTTGGGAACGAACAATAATCCAGTTATCTCCATTGCCAACTGTAACCTGATTATCCCTTAATTTACTACACACATCAGCTGCAGTACATTGGACTGAGGCTATTTGAGGATAAGATCCAGCAACAAAAGGAGGGGACACATTTGTTATGTTCTCTGTACTAGAATAATTATATATACCCCCGCTCCAATTATAAACATCAAATTTAATAAAAAGATCATCAAGTCTTCTAGCGCCAGCAGAAGCTGAATCTGATGAATTAAATGCACAATCTTCTCCACAACTGAAAAAATCATTAGCGCCAACCACCGCATCACAAGCATAATCTGGACCTACCGGGACTCGCTCATCAAGCGACCCCACTTTAGCTTCAGAAAATTTTTCACAAATACTCTCTTGCCCTCCACCACTAATATCATAACGTGAATCATAACCGCACTTTTTCCCTTGGCCAAGATACGTGTTATTACCAGTTCGACAGGTCAACAAATCACTGTTCCAAGAACGATCTGCTTCCCATTGATAATATTTATTCGTGGCTAATATTCCATTAACTGGAATTTTAGCTAATTGCTTACAATATTGGGCGTAAGGAGGATTAATATCATTATAATAAGTATTATAAAGATAACCTTTATTTTCTGGGGCAAGATAACAATAAGTTTCAATTTTCCACTCACTGCCAAGACAGGCAATGCCGTCACAATCCCAGTTGCCACACTTGTCCACATAACACCATCGCTCATACTCACCAAAAGGACAACTTTCACAATTTACAACACCTGCTCCACCACCGTTTTTGCGGCAGTCCCAAAGCCAACGTGAACTATGTCCACTGCCACTGCTTAAGGTAGGTGGTGGTGTGTCATACCAACCCGAACCGTTTAAATTATAACCACGGCTGCAACCCGACCCGCCAAATTGATGACCATACGGACCCTTTGTATTTAGCTGAAGGTAATCCTTCCCTGCGTCAAACATTTGCCAGTCAAAAATTTTATAATACGTATAATAATTCTGTAAAGCAGTTTCTCCAACTACAGCTGGAAAATTGCCTGGCACTGTATACTTAGAGGTTTCATAAATTAAATCAGTCCCATTCGTAGTCGTAGTAATAACTAAACCTGGTAATTGGCCCACTCCTACCTTATTCCCAAAAGTCGGTCCATATGGATAGCCCGAAGCAGCTGGCTTTAATAAAGTGTCAGCTGGAATATAAGCTATCCGATCACAATGTGATCCGTCATTTGAAAGAATACAATAAAAATCATCCTCTAGGATTTTTCTGTTTTTTGTATAAAGACAATAATACATATCTGTATCAGGGGCTCGGCCAGCTTCTGTATACTGGTGCTGAATGTCTGGATCACCTAAACTTGGTCCCAACCACCAAGTAATACAAGCATTAACCTCATCTGGCTTGGATCTGTCTTTTTCTAAACACCAACCACGAGCACCAAGTACTTGTGTTTGCTTAGTTTTAGTCATCCAATGGCCATCGTCACCTTCACATTCAGTCTTATTACTACCAGTCCCTCCAACACAAAAACCAGAAGGTGGCGAGCTATCCTTATTATAATTATAGTACTTAGTTATTCCTGAATACTCGGCCTTGATATAAGAACATTGACAATCAGGATATAATCCTGTTTCAGGATTAGGGTCATTACAAATATTAACATCAGGATATTTATGACCCTCACCACCAACACTAGAAGAAAATGGTGAATCTTTTTCTGAATAAATCCAACAGGTTTTATCAAGGGTTGTCTCATTCCCGTCAACTCCTTCTCCATCAAACCCGTCAAAAGTCACTTTATAAATCCCTGGGTCCGCGGGATCCTCTTCAGCATACAACCGTTCAACTGGATACATATTATAAAGTGAATAACCCGAGTAATCCATTCCTGACCAGGAAACGTCGCGGTCTTGATATAAACTTTCAGTTAAAACTCGCGGCTCTGCTTGATAAATAAGGTGTCCACAACTGCTGGACTCACCTGAACCAATTAATTTATCACAACGACCAACAAACTCACACTCCTGACGAGGAGAGCCGGTCGTAGGATCCCAAACTACCCGAGACCCAATACAACTCAACCACTCACCACAAACCCGATCACGCCTAACTTTTAAAACTGTATTAGCGTCTCCCTGCCCACCTTCACCTTCAGTTATTGCGGCTGAAACCAATAAATCATTGCTGGCCTGACTAGTTGCATAACTTAAGGCTGAATCATAAATAAGGGTTTGTTCTGACTGAAAAGTGTCATTAAACAACACGCAAGCCTCTTTTAAGCCGGCCCTGTACTGACAAGAAGATTTATCTAATTTTTCATTATCTAAATAATAATAATTTCCTCTATTAGAATTCACTTCAATTAATTTAACATTATCAATCAAAACTTCCCCTGCCATTGTGTCGTAAATAAGATAAGGCGCTAATATCCTGGCATAAAGCGCGTTAGACGGCGCTTCTAAGGTAACAGTATGTTTTACCCATTTTCCATCTGTAGAGCCGACTTGTTCTGAACAAGCAGTATCTAACCAGGTGCTACTTGGCTTACTATCTACATAAGCAAGATAAATTTTGTTTACGGCATCTGTGTCACCAACTATCTTGACCCAAACTGAAAGTATATAAGTAGATCCCGGCTGAACACGTATATATTGAGTTCCAGCTGAAGTGCCCGCACTGCTACGGCCTGCTTTCCAACAATTCCCACTTAAACAATTTGCTGATTCTAAAGAAAACGTGGCCGGTTCACTATACGGCTCCCATTCATCTGGCACACCATCCACACCTTCGTCTATTTCAAACCCGCTGTTAGTAACTAAATTCTCGCCCATTGGATCAATAAACCTGGTGCAGCCAGATTGGGCCCTTGGGCAAAGACCAACCCAGTCATGATTAATGGGATCATAATCAGGATCGTCGTTTGTTCTAATACCATAAGTTATTCCATCTAGTGAATAAGGCGTAATGCCATTCGACTCATAATAACAGGCCTGATCAGTGTGTTTTTTAAACCAACCAGTCTTATACCCCTCATCACCAACAGCAACATTTTCTCGATATTCACAAACCCTTTCGCCTGGATCTTTAAAATAAGAATAAGGACCTTGTTCATATTCTTTGCAGCCCAAATCATGTTTAAGGCAGAGAGTGGGCGTTTTAGTATATAGGTCTGGATCATTGAGAAAATAAACATCAGACCAGGAAACTACATTCTTGTCATTGTCTAGTGTTGGCGACCCAAATTTTTGACAGCCCTTATTTTCAGACCGACAATCTTTGTCAGGATTATTAATTAAATAAACCAATTCATCAGCTAAGACTATAACATCATCCTCGCCATCCCCACCTGAATTAAATGTTTCCGTATCTGGCCAAAGAGAATTCTGAGTATTAATTAAGGCCTCGCAGCCAACCATTTTTTCTGAACAAAGATAAGAAAATGATTTAAGATAATGCGGCTGACCGCTTCGATCTTGGTAAGTCTGACAACCAACCATATAACCTGGGCTAGAATTGCCATTCTCGTCCTGGTCACAAACCTCAGGCGTAAACCAAGAATCTTTTATTAAATAAAGATCATCCTGGACCTCTTTTAAGAGGATGTTGTCAATATAAAAGCTGGTGGTATTGCCAATTGTTAATTCTTCATCACTGGCTGGTGATTGGTCAAAGTAAAATGGTCCTAACCTGACCTCTTGCCATTCAGCAGAATCAAGGCCAATCTTTGAAATACTGTTAGTTGAAGTAAACTCGGCTTCAATGCTGTCTACTCCCTTAATCCAGAATAAAAGAAGATAGGTTCCATTTTCATTAATTGAACCAGCAACTGAGCGAGAAATGGATCCTGAACCAACATACATTGAGCGACCAGGGAAATTAACTGACTCGGCAGAAATCTCGCCACCTGTCCAAGCAAAATCTTCAAAATCATCCCAAAAAACCTGACGAACATTACCAGCTGCCGGTCCTTTGTACTCTCGACAGCCAGCATCTATTTGAGAACATGTCTCGCCTTCCGAAGGAATTGCCATAGACGCTCCCTGATCAATTGTTCGCCGATAAGGATGACAATCCTCTGAGCAGGTAATAGTATTTTTGTAAAGTCGGTAGTAAATATTACCATCAGCATCATAAAACTGTTTGCAGTGAGGATTAATTAAAGCATCGTCAGCATTTAAACAATCATCCCATTCTGGGTTAGGACTAAGGCTAACTTTCACTGGTCCATTAGCGTCAGGATCACCCTCATAAACTGTAGTTGCTTTTTTAAGATAATATCTTTTTAATTGGTACCCAGTGGTTTCTGAACCAATCCAGGTATAATAATATTTACAGGCATCAGCTTCATCGGGTAATTTAGCGCAGGTTCTTAAATAAGTATAATATTCAAGAGCTTCGCTCTCTAAATTAGTAAACTCTTCACAGCCTGACGCTAAGCAGGTTTGACCAGTAGAAGGAATTAAATTAACCCAGCGAGAATTAGCATCAAAATTGCTGGACATTTCCTGAAAACTCTCATAACCCAAGCAAGATCCTGGACATTGATCTTGTTTTTTAATTATTCCCGGAACAGCCGGATCAATATTGGTTGGAGTATAAAGTTCGCAGCCAACATCTTCTGGCTGGCACTCAAAAATATAATCATCACATTCGGGAATATTATTCGATGGATCATCGTCATAACAATTCTGCCACGGTGCTGTTCTTAAATAAATTTTATTAACCTCACCATACTCCTGATATGATGAAGTAAATTCTCCAGTTTCTAATTGAACATTATCAAAATAATGGAGACCTGAACCATAATTAGCGCCAACAGAAACAACACTACAAACTACACTATCACCTGAATTAAAAGTTCCTTTAAGCTTTACATACGAGTCCTCACTAAGCTCTGAAACACTTAAACTGACATTTGCTTCGTCCCAAGGAGCCATACCAATAGTATCGTTCTGTAGGGTCATTGAATCATCTGGTGAGGTTATGCCGCCATCAGCGCCATTTTCATCAACACAGCCATCAATCATAATTCCGGCATCCCCATCTGCTTCACTATTCTTTTTTACATAAACAGAAACAGTATAATTAGTATTTTTTTGAACAGAAACTGTTTGATAGAAATAAGAATCATTTATTCGAGCTAAAATAGCATCTGACCCAGCAATCCCCTCCTCCTGAGCCAACTGAGCCAAGCTTCCCGTTCCAGTTCCATCCCAGCCATCAGGTACGGCCCCGTCCTCACTCACCTCAAAACTTCCATTAAATACTAAATTCGTGCCTAAACCTGGAGCGGTTCTAATATATTCATGACAACCTTGAGTATCTGGAGAACATTTACTTACCTGGTTATTAAAGAAAATGGCGTTTTGAAAATTAGGAGAGTATTCACTATAAACAGAAAAAGTACAAGAAGTCCCATTTTCAGGAACAAGACAGCCTCCTTCTGCTGTAGTACATAAACAACCTCCTGCAGTTGCACAAGTTGAATTACAAGTTACTTCCTGGTCAAATTGACGCGAAAGGCCTGGCTGAACACAAGCCCAAGCCCCTAAATCGCTTAAATCTCCGCCCCAATGAGAACAATACCACTGGCAACCAGCATTATTCTGGTCACAATTACTAAAATTCAAAGTATTGGTTAAATAAGAAAACTGGACTTTATCTTCAGCTCGTTGATATGTTCGACAAGTTGCATATTGTTCATCACAAGGATTGCCGCCCATTCGCCAAATATTTTTCTCCCGAACGCAATAAGCCCAGGTATCACACCCACCATTTTCGTCCTCATGAATACAGTCCTTGAGATCAGTGCAGGTTTCCTGGCGCTGAGTACTACCTGGCATTGGAACAGCTGAATAGCCCATTGCTTCACACTGATAGGTTGACGCCTTAAGAACCCAGTTTGGGTCGACTAAATGGCAAAAGGGGCTTTCTCCATCGTCATCGGTCCCACAAATATCATCATCCCCATTTTTATGAAAATCATCAACAATCTGTTTTAAGCTGTATTGAACATCA
>CAZXPA010000001.1:0-39459 GCA_964642485.1 uncultured Gammaproteobacteria bacterium | reverse complement strand
CATCAACAATCTGTTTTAAGCTGTATTGAACATCATCGAGCAAGCGATGAAAAAGCTTATCGGCAGCAATTTCTAAGCCCAGGGGGAAAATTCTTATTCGGCGCAATTTCTTAATATTGGGCCAACTCAACAGACTATCATAATCATCTGGCACACCAACTAATTGACTGGGATCAAGTAAGCCCTTTTCCATTGCTTCATCAATTGTTAAGTTCTCTTCAATTGCCCGCACTAATTTATAGTCCATTAAACAATTGGTTGGCAAAGCATATTTTGGGTCTTTGGGGCAAACAGCAAATTCGTCATAAATACTTACTTCTCCACCCCTTTTAACTTCAACAACAGCTAAATCAGCGTAAAGCACCTCACTTTCTTCTTGCGTGGGGTGGAGAAATTCTTCGAAATCACCAAGAAATGGTGCAGTTCTTTTAGCAATCTCCGGCGTTACACCTGGGTGCATTCCTTTTTCAAAAACTTGTTGTAAAAGTTTACTCATTAAGGTATTAGTAAAAATACCAAGGGCGTCAGCAACAGCTACACCAGTATAAGCGACTGGACTTGTTGACCCGCCTTTTATTGCCTCTTCATATGTCTTTCTAATGCCACTGGCTGGCGTTAAAGTTAAATCAGAAATATCTGTTTTTAACCGCTTAATATCTCCCTGCAGAGCCTGCATAAATTTAGATTTTTCAATTGCTTCAGCTTGCTTGGCAAATAAATCACTCTGGATTTTAAACATTACCGCTACATCACTTGCTTCAGGATTATACTGCTTATTGATGTCTTCTAAAGTTGGCGGCGGGGTTGGTTTAAAATCAGCAAAATTCTTTAAAATACCACCTGCTCCGTCAACTAACTCATTAGTCCAATCCTCTGCTCGTTTAAAAAATTTGGCTGTTTTTTTAGCCACCTCAGTACAATAACCAAAATCATTTTTACACTCCTCTTCAGTATAAGTTTCACTACAAAGACCCCGACAAACTTCATCTTTACAAAAATCATCTGCGCCTTTTGCGCTACAAATCGCCCCTTTACCAACTCTTGAATTCTTAAACGCCTCTAGGTCTCTTTGATCCTCTGCGCGCTGTTCTTCTAACCCTTTTTTAATTGCATTCATCACAACATCAGAGACCTTTTTTGCGCCTTTAGCTATTTTCTTCAAATCTTCAACATTTTGCCTAAAAACTTCATCGCTTTCTTTTAACTTTTCAATATGTTGTAATATTCTCTTTTTAGCCGGTCCAGCTAAAGAAGGCTCTCCCTCTACTTGAGCTGCTAACATGGCTTTGTATCTGCCAGCCCGGCCTTCATTTAACTCTGCGCTAAATTCAAATAATTTTTTCTTAGATAACTCTTTGTAACGTTTTTTGAGTGTAGTCCAAGAACATCTCAGTTGAGCGTCAAACATCATTTCTTTATATTTAGGGTCTAAACCAACCAACATATTAAAACGAATAGTTGGATCAATTGGGTCACAAAGACTTCGGCCGCTAAAACCAGTAAACGACTGAGCGGTTTGATTAATCCATTCTCCTAATACTTGATCGCCTAATTTACTCCAATAACCTGGATCAGTCATAAACATTGGTTTCTGACCTTGACTTCCAGTAGCTACATATTCAGCGGTCTGTTTGGCCATTTGACCTAAATAGAAATTAATAGTATTTTTATAAGCAACAGCTCCGCCATATTTCCAGGCTAATTTAAGTAATTCCCAAACATGCTCGGCAATGCTTATCCCTGTCCGAGCTACTAGATGAGGAATATCAGTCACAACAAGTTGGGCCTGAACACCTTTGGGGAAAAATAAACTAACTATCAAAAATGTGATTAGTAAACTAGTGAGTATTAATTTTTTGAATAAAGCCACAAATTTCATAAATGATTATTTTAATTCAAAATTCATTAATGATTGTAAAAACATTGATCTTAACGTCTCATCATCAAAAGAGTCCAACATTTCTTGATTAACGCCTTGACTAATTAAAAGCTGTCGGAGTTGAGAAATATCCAAATCCGAAAACTGACGCATAAGATCATCTGGCTCCTTTAATTCTCTTAGATCTATTCCGGTTTCTTGTTTAGTTTCATTATATAGGTTCTTAAGAGTTTTGTCATCCAACTTATCCACAATTTCTTGACCCAAACCAGCTCGATTAACTAATAAATCCCTGATTTCCTTAATTGAGATTTCGCTGTCAAGCAACTGGCCTTCAGGCGTCTGCTCCCCATAGCCTTGACGAGAAGGGGCGGGGACAACTTCTTCCAAAATGCCTTTTTCTTCTGAAGAATTAGGAGGAGAACGATAAGGTGTTGATTCTGGATCAAGGGGGTTGCCGCCGGCGTCGACCTCTTCTTTGTCAGAATATCCATCACTATCTGAATCAGCAATATAAACAGACGTTTGGTGAACAAATTTTTCATCAAAATCAGAAAGTCCGTCTTTATCTGTGTCTTGATTGGCCAAAATAGCAAAAACCTCGGCCTGGCTCGGCGCTTCTTGCTCTTTAAATGTCTGCCTAAAAGGAGCATGAATCGCTCCTTTAATCTGAAGATAGCCCAAGCTAATGGCGAGAACGCCAAAAATAACAAGAAGTATTAATAAACGAAAGTTGGGCTTTGATGACATAAAAAATCATTTTAACATTTTAACATTGGAACATTGGAACATTAAATTTTGTTTCACAAAATTTTCTTTTATTTTTTTGTTCTCATGTTCTCATGTTCTCATGTTCTAATGTTTCTGCAAGCTTTATCCACTCTTCAACTGACAATTCCTGCGCCCTTACTTTAGGACTCAGCCCTATTTGTTTAAAAACTTGTCTTACTGTCTCTTTTGGGGACAGTCCCCATTCGGGGACAGTCCCCATTATACCACTTTTTGCTAAATTGTTAAGTAAATATTTACGAGGTGAAGAAAATCCAGCCCGAATAATTTGAAAAAACCTGTCCTCATTTATATTGGTATCAGATTCGCCCTCGGTCCGTTCCAGAACGGGTCTAGGATAATTCGTAGGAACGATTCGAAGAATCGTAGAGTCAACCTTTGGTTTTGGCCAAAAATTATCTTTTTTAACTTGAGCAATAATCTTGGCTTGACCATAAAATTGAATTGTTAGAGCTAGCCGAGACATTTTGGGGGGCCGGGCAACAATTCTTTCACCAGCCTCTTTTTGTAAAATCAAAACCATGGATTGGGGCTTATTTTCGCCTGCTAAAAACTGTCTTAAAACCAAGCCGGTAATATTAAAAGGCAGATTAGCCACCACCTTATATTCAGGATAACAATTTAACAATTTAACGATTAAACGATTGTTTCGAATATCTTCCTGAACTATTTCAACATTTTTGTAGCCCTTCAATTCATTTTTTAAAGCCTTAACTAACTCTTTATCAATTTCAACTGCGATAACTTTTTTTACTTTCCTTGCTATTTCTTTTGTTAAAGTACCTAAACCAGCTCCAATCTCCAAAACAACATCTTGTTTTTTTAAATCAGCTGCTTCTAAAACTTTTTTAATAACTAAATTGTTAATTAAAAAATTTTGCCCTCGCCTCCGCAAAGGCTTGATATTATACTCTCTACAGAGAGCCTTAACTTCCCTTAAGAGTATCATAACTAACGATTACTGGCAGAATTTAAAAAAGTAAAAGAAATTAGAAATTGGTTATTAGAAATTCGAAATTAGTATAGAAAATGGAAATTGGAAATTAGTTAATTTTTATTTTCTATTTTCCTCTTGCTCAATTACTAGGTTAATGAGTTTCCCGGGAATGAAAATAATCTTTCTTACCTTTTCCCCAGTCAAATGACGCTGAATGTTCTTTTGTTTTAAAGCTAATTCTTCTGCTTCGGCCTGAGAAATATCAGCTGGAGCTAAAACTCTACCCCGAACCCGGCCATTAATCTGAATCACTAATTCAATTTGTTTTTCCTTGGCTAATTTTGGATCAAATTTTGGCCATTTCTCCTGAAAAATACTTTGCTTTTCTGACAATTCCGGCTGGATTTGATGCCAAAGCTCTTCAGCCAAGTGTGGCGCAAACGGCGCCAACAACAACAATAAAGTTTTAATATGTTCCAATGTTCTAATGTTCTCATGTTCCAATGTCAACGCATTCGTATACTTCATTAAAGCAGCAATTGCTGTATTAAATTTCATGTTTTCTAAGTCCTGGCTGACTTTTCCAATTGTTTGATGTTCTATTTGTTCTAATTTCTGAGTTTTTGCTGTTTTCTTCTTTTTATTCTTATTTTTCAATACTAAATTCTTAACTTTCGTTAAAAACCTGGATACTCCTTCAATGGTCTTTGTGTCCCAAGCAATTGCCTGATCAAATGGCCCCATAAACATTTCATAAAGACGAAGAGTATCAGCGCTAAAAGATTTAATTATTTCATCAGGATTAATAACGTTATTAAAACTTTTACTCATTTTTCTCCCGTCTTCAGCTAAAACTATACCATGAGACCGGCGCTTAGCATACGGTTCTGGAGTTGGAACTACTTTGATATCAAATAAAAATTTGTGCCAAAAACGAGAATAAAAAAGATGTAAGGTGGTATGTTCCATCCCTCCATTATATAGATCAACGGGCAACCAATATTTTAATTTTTTAAAATCAGCTAAGACCTGATCATTGTTGGAGTCAAGATAACGTAAAAAATACCAATTTGAGCCAGCCCAATTCGGCATAGTATCTGTTTCTCTTTTTCCTGGACCACCACATTTTGGACATTTAACATTAACCCAATCCTTAATCGCTGCTAAAGGCGATTGGCCGGTTTCTGTTGGCTTATAACTTTTGACGTAAGGAAGCTCAACTGGCAAATCCTTTTCTGGAACTGGACCACATTTTTGACAATGAATAATTGGTATTGGTTCTCCCCAATAATGCTGACGGGAAAAAACCCAATCGCGAAGCTTGTAATGAATTGAAAAATCTCCTTGCTTTTTCTTTTTTAACCACTGAGTTATTTTTTTAATTGCCTGCTCAGAACTTAATCCATTAAATTCTCCAGAATTTACTAAAACCCCATAGTCAACAAAAGCTTGATTGCTGATTGCTGATTTAATAACTTGCTTAATCTTCAGCCCATATTTTTTAGCCAGGATATAATCCCGTTTGTCGTGAGCCGGGACAACCATTACTGCTCCACCGCCATAAGTAGCAATCACATAATCACCAATCCAAATGGGAACTTTTTCCTGGTTCGCGGGATTAATAGCGAATACCCCCTTCAAGGGGACGCCTGTCTTTTCTTTCGCAAGATCTGTCCTTTCTAACTCGCTTTTTTTCTTTGAGGCTTTAATATATTCTTTAACTTCTTTCCAATTTTCAATCTGCAATCTTAAATCTGAAATTATTCTGTGCTCTGGGGCTAAAACCATTGCCGTTACCCCAAAAAGTGTATCTATTCGAGTAGTAAATACTTCGATATCATTGATTGCTGATTGTTGCCTCTGGCCCGGGGCCAACGGCCCATAGGGATTGTTGATTGCCAACTTAAATTTTACAATTGTTCCCTGACTTCGGCCAATCCAATTAATCTGCTGAGCTTTTATTTTTTCTAAATAATCTACCTTTTCTAAATCTTGAAGCATTCTATCAGCATAAGCAGTAATTTTCAGCATCCATTGTTTTTGCTCCCGTCTCTCTGCTTCAATTCCACAACGCTCACATCTACCGCCAACTACCTCTTCATTAGCCAGGCCGATTTTACATTTTGGACACCAATTAATCGGAATTTCCGCTTGGTAGGCTAGTCCCTTTTCAAAAAGTTTTAAAAAAATCCATTGCGTCCATTTGTAATATTTAGGGTCAGAAGTATTAATCTCTCTTGACCAATCAAAAGAAAGGCCTAAACTTTTTAATTGACGCTTGAAAAGTTTAATATTTTGTCTGATAATTTCTTTTGGGTGAAGACCGGTTTTAATCGCATAGTTCTCTGTTGGCAAACCAAAAGCATCCCAACCAATGGGATAAAGGACATTATAACCTTCCATTCTCTTTTTCCTGGCTAAAGCGTCTAAGGCGCTATAACTTCGAACATGACCAACATGAAGTCCTTGTCCAGAAAGATAAGGAAACTCAATTAAAATGTACTGCTTTGGTTTTTTATCAAAATCTTTAGCCTGATGAAGGTTTAACTTCTTCCAGACACGTTGCCACTTCCTTTCTATCTTATTAAAATCACTTGCCGCTTTTTTCTTGCCCCGCATCGAGCTCTGCCCTGGTGCGGGGTTAATTTTTTGATAATTATGGCCTTTTTGCCCCTGTTGATAACCCATACTTGACTAATTGTAATAATAATGCTAATCTACGAATAATATGCGAATGCTACGAATAAATTATTCGCATACTAAGCATAGCATAAATTTTTGTTTATGCAAATTAGTTTGCCAAAAAATTTTAGTCGATTAATGCCTGCAGGCCTAGGACGAAAGATTATTTTAAGATTCATTTATATCTTCCGCTTTTATTTTAAATGTCAAAGACGACTTTTCTCTTTTAAACAAGCCCCTTTGATTGTAATTATTGTTCTTTTCACTATTTTCTCTTATTTTGAAATAACAGCAATAACTAATGAAAGTTTTCTGGCTAAATTAATTCTCCAAAAACAAGAGATAATTATTGAAACTGGCTTACTGACTATTTCTGACGAAAGTGAAGACCAACAAAAACAAGACTTTCAAATCGCCGCCTGGCGTGAGGATGATATAATAGACATAAGCGAGGACTCAGAAATCGCTCTGATTCTCGGGGGCAGTATTTTAGTGGCTCCAGAAACAGAAGTCAATGAGATTGATTTCTTAAGCATAACCCGAACGGAGATAGAAAAATACATAGTTCAACCTGGTAATACAATCAGTACAATTGCTGAAAACTTTGGCCTTAAATGGAGTACGGTTCTCTGGGAAAATAATCTTGGTTATTGGTCTGTTATCCGACCAGGGGATGAATTAAAAATCCTGCCGATAAATGGAATAACCCATAAAGTAAAAACGGGTGAAAACCTTTCTTATTTAGCAGAAAAATACAAAGCTTCAACCAAACAAATCGCTGAATTCAATAATTTAACAGAGGAGTCAATTCTTAAACCAGGCGAGATTCTTATTATCCCTGAAGGAACCCCACCACCTCCGCCTGCACCTAAATACCAGTCAGTTGCCCCTCAGTTGGTCCAAGAAAATTATTCAAACTATTGGGACTGGCGGAGCAACACTAAATGTCATAGATTTGTTTCTAGACAATGTACTGATTGGGCTGCTTTTAAATGGGCAACTGAACAGGGTCAATGTGTCCCCTCCTGGAGTCATGCTAAATATTGGTACAGAAAAGCCCAAAAAGACGGCTATGAAACAGGATCCTCTCCTCGTCAGGGAGCAATTATGACCCTAACCTGTACTAGTTGGATCTGTGGTTATTATGGCCACGTGGCTTATGTCGAAAGTTTTGATGAGAGCACAGTAACTATTTCTGAAATGAATGGACTAAAACGTCGACAATATTCAGAACGTTCTCTTAAAAATATTACTAAACAATGGCAGAACGGCTGGAAAATCCTTGGCTATATTTACCCTAAAAGCAATTAAACAATTTAACAATTAAACAATTTAACAATAAAGGAGCTCTTTAAATCTTAAAAAAGAAGAAAAAACAAACAAAAAAAGGAAGGAGTAAAAAATGAAAAGCAAAAAATATCCGTTGCTATTCTTGGTTTTGATGATTGCGGCTGTCCTTGTCATTTCAGGTTGTAGTAAATCGCCAACTGATTCTGATGGAGATAATGGAAATGGTGAGCCAGAAGACTTCTGGGAGCAAGTCTATGAAATCGATGTCCTCACATTATCTCTTGCTACCAACTCCCAAGGGCATATTTTTGCTGGAAGCGGGAATAAAGGTGTTCTTCGTTCCATGGACAATGGCGAAACATGGGAAGAGGTTGGTTTAACAGACGTATTCGCTAAATGTCTTGCCATTAACTCATTGGGGTATGTTTTCGCTGGAACCCACTGGGACCTATTTCGTTCAATAGATAATGGGGGCACTTGGACAGAAATTAGGCCTGATATATATGCTGGCGTTAACTCCATTGCTATTAATTCGGCTGATAATGTCTTTGTCGCAAGAGCAGGAAAAGGTATGTTATATCGCTCAACAGATAATAGCGAAACTTGGACGGAAATAAATAATGGCTTGACAAACACTGTAATCTATTCTATTGCTATTAACCCCGATGGACACATCTTTGCCAGTGGCTCTGATGGCGATTTTTTCCGTTCCATGGACAATGGCGACAATTGGACGGAAACCAATACTGGTCTGGAGAAGTCTGCTACGGCTCTTACCACAAACTCACTGGGGCATATTTTTGCTGGAAATGATTGGGGACTATTTCGTTCAACAGATAATGGAAACACCTGGGTAGAAACTGACTTAAATGAGAGTGTTAAATCCATTATCACCAGCTCAAGCAGTGATGTCTTTGTTGGAGCCTATCTCGGAGCTTTTCATTCAATAGATAATGGAAATACCTGGGAAGAAATTAATGGCGGGATACCCCCTCTGGAAGAAAGTGACAAGCCAACAGTATTTGGTTTAGCAATCAGCCCCAGCGGGCATATCTTTGCCGCAGCCATTGGCGGAATCTTTCGCAGCCTAAAACCAATAACTTCTGAATAAGATTGATGTTGAAGCAAAATAAAAAGCAGCTGCTTTTAATAGGGCTGCTTTTTCACTTTTTACATCTGTTGAAATCTGTTGAAATCAAATTTCAACAACAATGTTAGGGGTAAAATATTCCCATTGACTTTGAATTGGAAAACCCCATTCGTGGGGTAAATCTCCATGAAAATCAGAACCAGGTGTAATTATTAGATCTAATTCCCTGGCAAGTTTCTGCCAATGCTCTATTTCCTGCCAAGAATGATGAGCAGAAACTGCTTCGAGCCCATCCAATCCTATTTTTTTTAATTCAGCAATTAAAACATCATGTTTCCAAGAAAGATGCTCGCCCGGGTGAGCCAAAACTGTTTTACCTCCAGCTTGTTTAATTAATTTAATTGCCTGGTCAACTAGAATTCTTGTTTCTGGGCAGATTGATTTGCCGCCATAAATGGAGTGACTATCTTTTATAAAATACTTAACAATAATCTCAGTAATTGGAATAATTTTACCCTTAAACCAATTAAAATCTTTTTTTATTCGCTCCCAGTTTTGAGGGTGTTTTTGTAAAACACTTGCTAATTGAAATAAACCAAGATAAACAGAAGGAAAACTGAAAATCTCTTTTTCGGTTATTTGCCAATTATCTGCTTGTAAAAGTTTAATTGCTTGCTTTATTCGAGGAATACGTTGAGCTTGAAGTTCTTTTAAGGCTGAATTTAATTCTTTATTTTCTAAATCAAATCCGTAACCTAAAAGATGAAGGTTTTGTTTTTGCTCGCCCGCTGACGCCTGGGCGTAGCGATGGCGAGCGGGATAATGAGTATAAATTTCTACTCCAGATATAACTTTTAATCCAGCTCGTTCTCCTTTATTTAAAAATTCTTTTACCCCATCAATTCCATTATGATCAGTTAAGGAAATAAAATTAAAACCAGCTTTTTTTGCTTTTTTAATTAAATCTTCTGGTGAATAAATCCCATCAGAAAAATAGGAGTGCATATGTAAATCAATCATAGGACAATTTAACAATTTAACATTTTAACATTTTAACAATTTTAATTTTTTTTTCTGCCTCTCTTAATAATCTTGCCACGCCTCTTGTTTTGTTTTTTTCATTTGATTCAATAAGGGCCAAAATTGCGGCCATCTCTAATATTTTCTGAATTTCAAAATAAAGCAAGCGGCATTTCTGGCTCTTTAAAAAAGGCTTTTTAAAATAATTCTTTAAAAAAACCTCTCTAATTTCCCGGCTCTTTTTTATAAATCTAGGAGCATAATAGCGGAACATTGAATCATTTTGAGCTAAAAAACCACCAATATCTTCCAAAGGATCTCCTAAAAAAGCTGTGCCAAAATCTATTATCCGGAAATTATTTTTGTTCCTAATAATGTTCCCCCAATGAAAATCTCCATGAACCAACCTATATTGAGAAGGCTTTAAAAACAGGCCTTTGTTTTTTTGTTTTAAACCCCAAAGCTCTTTTAAAAGTTGGCTGAATAAAGGATAAAAACTCGGCATACATTTTCTTACCAAAAAAAACCAATGTTGACGCTCGCGTTTTTCCTCTTGAATGGTTTTAACAGGTAAAAATGCTAGTCTTTTATTTAAACCATGAATCCGATTTAACCATTTAGCAATTAAAGGAACAAATCTTAAAAGTATGTTTGGCTTTCTTTGGGCAAGTATTCCTTCAAAAGAGTATCCAGGGGTTTCTAAATAAAAAAGTATGTTTAAAGGCTTAAAATAATCTAAGGGTCGAGGAGTAATTTTTTCTAGACCGACTTTTTTAAAATAATTAAGAACTCGCCATTCTCTTCTGGGGATATCTTGATATTTGTGAATTCTGGCTCGAACTATCTTTTTCCTCACGCCCCTTCTTTTTCTCCCCCTTTTTAAGGGGGAATTGGCAGGGGTTATTATTAATTCATATCTCAAACCCATATTCCTGAATTTACCTTGGAAATTTCTAATCAAATCAATTTTCAAATCAATTAATTTCTCGTTTATAGATAAAAATTTCTGTCCTCTTTTTTTAAAAAATGAAAACATGTACTCTTTATCAAGGGTTTTTTTTGGGTCTATCCTTGTTTTAACTTTAATAAATATCATGGGACCTTACGAAATTACGAATCCCTACTAATAGTACTAATATTCGTATTTATATAGATTAGTAGTTTAGTGAGGTTATTTCAGGCTAAAGCCTGATATCTTGAATTTAAAACCCTGCCCTTGGGCAGAAACTCTATACGGAATAGTGGCGACCAACTCTCCTTTCTTATCTTTTTTAAAAAAGATTGGTGACCATCTCTGGCTTTCTGCTAAAATAGCTAATTTTAATGACCTGCCTTGACCAATGTCATGCTGTTTAAGAAACTTTAAAATTTGATTAACCAAACTTTGGGGTTTAACTATTATTTTTAGTTTTCCCTTTTTAAATTGATAAAAACATTGATGAGGTTGATGATATGTTCCTGAACGAGAAAATTTGATTATACTCATTGCATCCCATCCTCTTTCTCCTGGCCAATGTTCAATATGTTGACTGGGTACTTCGCAGAAATAAACATTATTATATTCATCTTTAAAAAATCCCAAAGGATGACCCATTTTCCTTTTTAACAAAGCTGCTTTTATTTCATTTAAAAAATGGCTAGGTTGTTTTTGCACAAATTTTTTCTTTTGAAAACTAGTAAAAGATTTTTTAGCAAAGCTGGAAAATTCTTCAGGTGCATGCTCCCAATAATCTTTAAGTGAAGGTAAATGTCTCACTTGGCGCAAATCATCAACTACATGTAAAACATCATAAATATCCATCCCGCTTTTTAACTTATAAATAGCATCACGCCATTTAATGGCTTTTTCAAATTCTTGGTCTTTAATTGCTTTATTCATCTCATCTTCAAATTCTAAAACCATGGCATTAAACTGGCCAACCAAAACTCTTTTTTTATAAGGTCTTAACTTGACTGTATCCATGGCCTGACGATAAGCCTGACGAATTTTTCCACTCCGCTGCCATTGAAAAGCCAGGTCAATTATCTGGCGGTAATATTCTTCGGCCTTATTCTTATTCCTTTGACTAACATCCGGAATAGAAAAAACCACTTGTTTTAGAATAAAAGCTCCTTGCTCAATCATTTCTAAAGACCACCACGGCTTGGCTGAAGCCCACCAATATTGGTCTGACTGCAAAGCACGATCTAACTTTTGACGAATCTCTTTATACCAAGGAACTTGAGTGTTAATTCTTTTAACCAAATCAATAACAAAATAAGTGAATTCCCATTGAATCCGATGAATGGGATTTTCTGGATGATTCCAAAGAGTAAAACTATGTTCTTTTTCCTTTTCCAACCAAAAATCCTGTTCTTCAGAAGACCAAGTACTATCTCGAGGCTCAATTTCTTCATTAACACCAAACTCTTTAACTAGGTCAGAAATAAAAACCTTGGGTATTTTTCTGTCCTGATATATTTGGAAAAGAAAATTCTCTAACCCTGGCCGATGATGGCCAAAGGTCTCCGCATCCATTACGGTTAAAAGATAACGATTCTTTTTAAATTCTTCTTGACCAACTTCCTGAATTAAAGATTTTAAATTACGAACAATTGCGGAGAGAATTAAAACGCTAATTTTTTTATCACGAAAAATGATTTTAAAATCATCTAGCCCTTTAATATTATATATCTTTTTAAAACCCGCCTTTTTAGCACAAGCTAATTCCTCGGCTAAAATCCATTTAAAGCCCGCTTCTCTGGCCGCCCGGGCGACTTTCTTACTATAGGCTAGTTCTGGAGAATAAAACCCTCGCGGCTTCCAGGCTTGACCAAAATATTTTTTATTTGTTTGATCATTAAGTCTAATTTGCCTCTTGATCTCATCTTTAGGTAAAAGAGGCAAAAAAGGATGATATTTAACTCCACCAACAAATTCAATCTGGCCCCCTTGAGCAAAAGTTTTAATTTGCTCAACTAAATCAGCATAACCATTTTTTACTAAAAGCTCAGTCAAACCAGCATTAATATTAATGGTAATTCTTGTCTCTGGGTTGGAGGCCAATCCAGCAATAACTTTGCGATAGCTTTCATTAACAACTCTTTCTAAAATATCAGGCTGCTGATTATATGGTTGATAAAAATGTAAAAAATTAGCCCATTTCATAAATTTTTTAACCTTTTTAAACCTGGTAAAACTATATTCTTCAAGGCCTGCTGAGAATATTGATAATCTGGTTTCCAGGCTCGTTTAGCAAAATAATGCCAACCAATACAAGAATGAAGAGCTGGCAGAGTCCTTTTTAACAAATCTTTAAACTCTTTATTTTTCAAAGCTTTTTTTAGCCCTCCTTGCTGTTTAATCCTTTGTTGAAAAATCTGATTAAATTCTTTAATTAACTCTTGCCATTCAATCATTCTCTTTCTCCGAAAAGGTTTGCATTTCCGCCAAACTGCCCCATGTTTATTTGGCTGCCACCAGGGAAAAGGATCTTTGGGGGTTGATTCCATATCCCAAGAACAGGGGATAATCTTAGAAATTGGGATAATTTCTGCTCTTTGCCAATTAAATTGACTGGGCAGGCAAAAATTTATCCGCCCGCTTGGCCTGGCAAAGCCAGACGGGCCGGTTTGATTTCTAAATTTTAAAAAATTACCAATCTCTTTTGGGGGCAATCTCTGTTCAGGGACAGCTCCCTTTATTTTTCTCAGCCCTCTTTTAGAACCAGCATTCTCCCAGTCCCTCATTAAAACAAAGCAATCACTTTTAAATTTATTCGTAATTCGTTTAGATTCGTAATTGGTAAGAGAATTTTGCGCGGAGCGCAAATATTCTAAAACTTGTAAAAATACTTTAGGAGAATGAACCATCCGACGAACCTGTGACCAGACTAATTTATCAGGCAAGTGCTTTGGTCTTTTAATATATTTTGGCTTTTTCCGGTAATCCTCGGCATTCATAAATAAATCCTTCAACAAAGTATTAAAAACAATGGCTTTTTGAAAATCCTTTTTCCTGCCGGCCGCCTGCCGGCCGCCAGGCAGGCAGGGCGAGTCAGGAAACTTAATTTTTATTGGTCCACTAAAATTATACCTGCCAATTGCCTTGTCGGGAATTAGTAAAATTAAATTAGGAAAGGTCTGGTGAATTATTTTTAAAACTCGTCTATCAATTGCTCCCTCTGGCGGCCAAAACCAGGTTGCTTTACCAAGATACTGTTCAACCACCTCTTTGTCTAAGAGAATCTGGGCTTGAATTAAATCACTGCTTAGCATTGGTAAAATCGGATGGCTATAAGCACTAATGCCAATTTCTATATTTCCTTTTTGATTGGCAATTTTTAAATTATTAAAAGTTTTTTTAGCCAAATCCCTTATTGGTTTTTTTGCTGCTAACCAGACATCAATAGTCCAGCCTTGAAGCTGAGCCCCTCGAGGAATTAAACCTTTTTTCATTGCCAAGGAAGTAGGTAAAAAAATTTGTTTTAAATTCCCTTTTATCCACTCAGGAACTGGATCGCCTGGATCAAATGGCTGATAGCCATGGATTAGGTCATAGATAATCATTTTAACATTCTAACAATATAACAATATAACAATTTAACAAGAGAGGAAAAATTACTATTCACTTTTTCACGGCCGTGAAATTCGAGACAGTAGCTTCTATGGTCTTTAGTTATTTCCATGATCCGATTTTTTCAATAATTTTGTAATGCCCGGATTTTTTTCGACGTTCTAATTCATTAAAAATATCTCGAGCTATTTTCACAATTCTATTTTTAATCTCAGGACTGACGTTCTTTTCTAACAAGCGGCTAATTTGGACAAAATTTTGCACTCCCCTTTCAATAATTCCTGGATTCCACCAAGGTTTAGCTGAGGCCCACCAATATTGATCTGAGGCTAGGGCCTGATCTAAAAAACCTCTTGCTTTTTTGTAGTTTGGATTATCCTGAGACTCTTTCATCATCTTAATAACAAGATTGGTTATTTGCCATTGTAATCGGTGTAATTGATTTTTAGGATGCTGCCAAAGAGGATAAAAAATGTCTTTTTCTAAATCCTTTACTTCTGTTGACCAGCTTGAAGGAAGGGGCTCAACCCCTATTACATCTATTGCCGGTCTTACCCGTAAGAATTGAAGATAGTCAGAATAGGTAATAGTTTGTATTTCTGGCTGATCTAAAATTTTAGCCCATAAAGCGGCTAAATGCTTTCGGTGATGACCTAAATTTTCTCCATCAAAAGCTGTAATTAAAAATTTGCTTGAACGTTTATCATTTTTAACCGCTGAAAAAAATTTATCTAAAGAGTCCAGCCATTTACCAAAAAATAATAAACTTAAACCTCGATTACGAAAAATTATTTTAAGTTCTGGTTTTTTTTGTCCATGAAATAAATCTTTTGTTTCATAAACCTGGTTAAACAAAACCTGGCCAAATTTTCCATTACGGGCAATTTCATCTAAAACAATCCACTGATAACCCAAGCTTTGAATAATTCGCCCTGTTTTTTTATTATAAGCCAGTTCAGGAAGAAAAAATCCCTTTGGTTTTGACCGCCAAATTTTGCCAAAATATTTTTGATTTAAATCTTCATTAAGCTTTATTTGGCGAATAACCTCTGTTTCTGGCAAAAGAGGTAAAATAGGATGATACTTAGCTGAACCAGTTAATTCAATCTGACCTTTCTCGGCCAATTTTTTAATTCGCTCAACAACTCCTTGATGACCATATTCAATTAATTGCTCAGTTAAACAAGCACAAATATTTAAACTAATCCTCACCTTAGGTCGGGCTTCTAAAATGGATAAAATCTGCTCATAGGATTCTTTAACCACCTGATTAATAATTTGTTTTTTTTGACCTGGAGGCTGATAAATGTGTAAAAGGCTGGCCCAATACATAATTAGAAATTGGTTATTAGAAATTAGAAATTGGTATAGAAAATGGAAATTGGAAATTAGTTAATTTTTCTATTTTCTATCTGCTTGTTTAATTGTTAAATTGTTTAATTGGTCTCTATGTTTCTTTATTGCCTTGCGATAAAGGACAGCATATTTTTTAGCTGGCAAAGTCCAAGAATAAGACTCTTTCATAGCTCGACGAACCAATGTTTGCCAGGCCCCTCGCCGGCGATGATTCTCCAAAGCTCGGGCTAAGGCAAATAAAAGGTCTCTTGAATTATAAGAAGTAAAAACAAAACCATTTCCTCTTCCAGTTTTTGGGTTGTAATCACTGACTGTATCCGCGAGTCCGCCAACTGCATGAACAATTGGAATCGACCCATAACGCAGACTGATTAACTGAGAAATCCCGCAAGGCTCAAAACGGGAAGGCATTAAATAAATATCTGAAGCGGCATAAATTTTCCTGGCAATATCTTCTCTAAAAGGAGAAACAAATAATATCTTTTTAGGATGTTTTCGTCTGGTAACCCGGAGAGCATCAGCATAAATCCCCCCGCCACTACCAATAATAGCAATTTGTAAATCCAATTTCAAAAGATAATCTAAAAGATCGATAATTAACTTGAATCCCTTTTGCTCGGTTAAACGATTGGCTAAGCCAATTAAAGGAAGCTCTGGATCAATTTTTAATCCAAACTTCTTTTGAAGAATCAATTTATTTTCAACCTTTTTTTCTAAAGAATCAGCATCATAGTTAATATAAACATCTGAATCAAATTGGGGGTTAAAAATTGCATAATCAACACCATTAACAATTCCGTAAACATCTTTTTTGCGTTTCCGGAGACAATCGTCTAAATGACAACCAAATTCTGGCGTCATTATCTCTCGAGCATGACACATACTTACAGTATTAATCAGGTCAGCATGGAAAATTGCTCTTTTAGTAAAGTTAAGCCATTTTAGTTTCTCCAAGTCTTCTTTCGGCAAGCCCCTGCCATTATCTGTTTTTTCTGGTGAAATCCTCCACCAATCTTCCGGGCCTTGAAAAAGTAAATTATGAATTGTAAAAAGAGTAGCGATATTTTTCAATTTCTCATCATTCTTATACCTTATTTTTAAATAATTAGGAACCAGGCCAGCATGCCAATCATGACAATGAATAACATGAGGCTCAAATTTTAAAATCTTTATCAGCTCAATAGCGGCTAAATCAAATAATAAAAACCTTAAACCATTATCCGGATAAGCATACATCCCTGAACCCCCTCTCTGGCGCGAACCAAATAATTCTCGTTGACAGACAAAAAAGACCGGATAATTATCCGGGCAAATAACTTTTTTAAAACCAAACTTATATTGATGGCCGGCAAATTCCAGGGTTAATCGAGCGCTCAAATTTTCTAAGGGCCAGTCTCTCTTTTTTATAAAACCATAATAAGGGGTGACAACTATCACCTGATGGCCCAACCGGCGTAAGGCCCGAGGCAGAGATCGAGCCACATCAGCCAAGCCTCCACTCTTAGAATAAGGCGAAATTTCAGAGCTAATATGAACAACTCTTAAAGGCCTTTTCATGCCAAATTTATTAAAAATTTTAAGTTATTCATAATGCAAAAATTTTTACCATAAATTTGAGCACCCCCTTCTTTTCGCGCAAGCGCGCAAAAGGAGGGAGGTCTAGGATTTGTTCCTAAATTTTCTTCGTCTCGACAAGTCGAAACTCGAAAAGTTTAGACAAATCCTAAATAATGACTGGCAATAATAAACATTGCGTGCGACCAAGCTAAAGGATAAATCCCTTGACGAAAATCATTAAAAATCTGTTCGGGGATATAATTCTGATAACCATCTTGATCTAATCTTTTCAAAACCCAGGTGTAATAATTAAGAGCCTTCTTTTTATCACCAGCCAAAACCCAATAAATTGCCAGCCAAAAATTAAGAACTGGCCAAGCTCCACCCCCTTCCTGGGACGACCCTTCTCCATCATAATAATCAAACTGATAACGATGAACTCCTCCATCAATCACTATCTTCTCTTCAATCTTTTTAACCATCTTAATCATTTCATCGCTCTGAGGCTTGTAAGTCTCAAAGGGCCAGACCAGGCCCAGTAAAGAAGCATCAATATTCGGATCATTAATCTTGCCTGCTGTTCGGTAAAAATATTCATCTTGATGATTATAGGCTTTTCTTATCTGTTCAATCATCTGGGAAGCTGTTTCTTTCCAAAGAGAAACTGATTGAATTTCTGCTGCTAATAACAACCCCTTGGCACAGGCAGCTAAGGAATAGGTAAAATTATTTTCCATGGTTACAGAAGTGTGGCGATGAGTTTCTTCCCAAATATCTATTGTATGTAAATCAAAATGAGTCTTGTCCCAGTGATGACTAACTCCGTCAGCCAATTGTTCAATCAGGTCTTTAAATTTTAAGACCTTTTTTAAATCTTCTTTAAAATGGTGATGAATAGCCCAAAGTACTTCACCTGCTTGATCCGGCTGGAAAGATCTTCCCATGCTCCCTAAACGACCATTAGTAGCATAATTAGCATAAAGCACTTTACTCCGCTGAAAGTCTTGGGGGGCCTGGTTGAGCCAGGAAAAAAATGATTCTTGAATTGGAATTCCTAAAATGTCAGCGGCAACACAAACAAAAGCTGCATCCCTGGGCCAAACCCAGCGATAATTAGCTGCCTCCCGGTGAACATAAGGCTTGTCAATGTTAGCTGCAACAATGGCCCCGTTCTCAAGGGCGCAATCCTTAATAACCTCCCTGGAAGTTTTAATAAGTTGTTTGATTTTTGTATTCATACTACTTAGTATTCAGTAGTGATTCAAAATGATTTGGTTTGAATACAAGTTATGGCAATGGCCAAAGCGTCAGCAGCATCATCAGGCCTTGGCGTGGTTTTAAGATTACAAACTGCTTTAACCATCTCTTGAACCTGCTTTTTAGAAGCTCGACCATAACCTGTTAGAGCTTGCTTAACCTGAAGGGGGGTAAATTCAAAAATCTGAATTTTGTTCTCAGCAGCAGCCAGAACAGCCACACCCTGGGCCTGACCAACATTTATTGCTGTTTTAACATTTTTAGCAAAATAAAGATTTTCAATCGCTATTTTATCTGGTTGATATTTTTTAATTATTTTTTTCAACTCTTTATAAATTTCAACCAATCTTTGAGAAAAAATTTGTTTTTTTGAAGTTCTAATACAGCCATAATCAACCGCTGATAATTTATTACCCTTTAAGGAAATAAATGCATAACCAACTGTAGCTATTCCTGGATCAATACCCATTATTATCATAACAACTTAACAATTAAACAATTTAACAATTATTTAATATTAGAATAGTAGTCGTTTATGTCTGAAATTTCCTCAAGCTCAGCAAAAATACTATCAACCTTTTTCTGAACTGACTCATCAACTTCAATTGGATCTTTAGCAAACCATTCTATTTCAGCATAATCTATCTTTACTCCCTCATCTTCTAATTTTTGTTTAACCTTTTCTAAATCTTCAAGCTTAGTATAAATAGCTAATTCATCACCCTCTATTTTAATGTCTTCGGCTCCAAAATCAATTGCCTTTAATTCAACTTCTTCCAAATTAGGGACTTTTGATTTACAATCGGCAATTCTAATAATTCCTTTTTTTTCAAACATCCAACAAACAGAATTCTGACCGCCTAAATTCCCTCCATATTTATTAAAAACCCGTCGTAAACTGGCCACGGTTCGATTCTTGTTATCAGTTAAGGCTTCGATTACTAAAGCAGTTTTACCCGGGCCAAAAGCTTCATAAACAACCTCTTCAATTTGTTCCCCGGCCAACTCACCGGTCCCCCTTTTAATGGCCCGCTCAATATTATTCTTGGGTAAATTCGCTTTTTTAGCACTTTCAATAGCTAAGCGCAGTTTAAAATTAGATTCTGGGTCACCGCCACCTTGCCGGGCAGCTATAGTAATAGCATGCCCAAGCTTAGTAAACATAGCGCCTTTTTTAGCGTCAAGCGCCCCTTTGAAATGTTTTAGCTTGGCCCATTTACTATGCCCGCTCATAAAATCATTTTAACATCTTAACATTTTAACATTCTAACATAATTTAGATTATAGACAATAGGCATTATTTCTGTTACAATGTTACCATACGTCAATATTCTAATGTTCTAATGATTTAATATGACTATTCTTGATGACCTTAAAAAAATTAAAGACCTGGATAAATCAGGTATGGCTGATTTTATTGCTGATTTACCTGATCAATGCCTAAAAGCCTATAATCTAAGCCAGAAAATAAAGCTGCCTCAAGCCTATAAAAATATTAAAAACATTGTTATTAGTGGAATGGGTGGTTCAGCTATCGGCGGCGAACTGATTAAGAACCTAATTACTGATCAACTTAAAAAACCAATTATTATTATTCGCGACTGGCACTTGCCGTCCTTAGTTGATAAAGATACTCTGGTTATTTCAGTTAGCTATTCAGGTGAGACTCAAGAGACTCTGTCTTGTGTTCAAGGGGCAATAAAGAAAAAAACAAAAATTGTAATTATTACTCAGGGTGGAAAATTAAAAAAATTGGCTCAAGAAAAAAAATTACCTGTTTTTAAATTTCAATATCAAGGCCCAGCCCGAGCAAGCCTAGGTTATGTTTTTATACCAATTCTAGTTATCTTAGAAAAACTTGACCTGATTAATTTGAAAAACTTTCAAATCGTTCCTTCACTAGACCAGCTTAAAAATTTTAATCAAATTTTTTACCCTGAAACCCCAATAGAAAAGAACATTGCTAAATATCTGGCTTATTTTATCTTTGATCACTTGCCAATTATTATTGCCCCTGAAAATTTATCAGGCATTGGTCGGCGTTTTAAAACACAAATGGCGGAAAATAGTAAAACTTTTTGCTTTTTTGAAACATTCCCGGAAATTTTCCACAATTCTATTGAAAGCCGTCTGCCCTGGCGTTTAAAAGATGAAATTGTTTTTCTAATTTTTGAAGATTTAGAAAAAAAACCTAAAATCAAAAAAGCTATAAGTACTTTTGAAAAGTTGTTAGATCAAGAAAATATTCGCTGGGAAGAAATTCCAATTTTTGGTGATCATAAATTTGTTCAAACTATTTCATTGGTCCTGCTTGGAGACTGGATAAGTTTTTATTTAGCCATACTCAACAAAGTTGACCCTACGCCAGTTAGACAAATCCAAAAAATTAAGAGTCAACTTAACAAATAAACAATTAAATGACTTATTTTGTTAAACTGTTAAAATGTTATAATGTTATAATGAAAAATCGGCCGTGGTTAGGCTATTTTTTAATTTTCGGCCTCGGTTTCATTGTCTTCCTTTATGTTCTCCATCCGCCCGGAATCCTTGGCCCAGATAGCTTTTATCACACTAAAATGGCTCTGATGATAAAAGATCAAGGATTAATCCATGATTTTCCCTGGACCCAATTTACCACCTATAACGACCTGTTTGTTGACCATCATTTTGGCTATCACTTTCTATTAATTCCTTTCCTTAAATTACCAACTCCTAAAAATCTTGATACTTTTTCAGCAGAGATTGATCCTTTAATTAAAGCTAAACTGGCAACAGCTTTTTTTGCTGCTTTAGTTTTTCTGATTATTTATTGGTTTTGCCGTTATTTGAGAATAAAAAAACCCATACCCTGGACCCTAACAGGTTTCCTTGTTTCCCCTTTTCTCCTCCGCCTTTCTTTAATTCGTGCTCCAGCCATCTCTCTTCTTATTCTAATTTTGGGTTTTTATTTTATTTTAAGAAAAAAATATTTAGGACTTTTTATTCTTTCTTTCTTTTATGTCTGGATCTATGGCACCTGGCCATTAATGTTAATCACTGTATTTATATATTGTTTGGCCAATGCGGTTAAAAATTTAAATCAATTTCCGACTTCTATCAGCAAGTTTTTATTTTCTATTAAAAATTTAATCTATTACTTTTTTTCGAAAAACAATCTGAAACTACTCTCCATTTGTATCCTCGGGTTAGGCGCCGGCCTTATCATCAATCCTTATTTCCCTAAAACCATTCCTTTTTATTGGTTTCAAACAGTAAAAATTGCTTTCCTAAATTATCAAAATAAAGTTGGGGTTGGAGCTGAATGGTATCCGTTTGGCCCAGAAACATTCTTCCTTAGTACCTTGCCGATTTTACTCCCCTGGATTATTTCCTTCGCCTGGTTTATTTTCTCAAGAAAGCAGCAAAAAACATCATCCTGGTTCTTTGCTTTTCTTTCAAGCTTTTTCCTTCTTTACACCCTTAAAGCCAGACGAAATATTGAATACTTTGTCCCTTCAGCCATTTTTTTTAGTGGAATCATCTTTAGCCAAATAGCAGAAAAAATAAATTGGCTTAATATTAAAAATCGATTCAAGCGATATTTTCAAGGTCCAGAAAATATTTTTTATTTTATCACCACAATTTTTTTAATAATTTTAATCTGCTTTTTCTTAGGATTTTATCTTAATTCTAGCATTAAAAAACTCCATAACTCCTACGTTCAAAGCCGGCCACTGGATTATCTCCAAAAGGCCAGTTATTGGCTTAAAAATAACACTCAAAAAGGAGAAATTGTTTTTCAAAGCAAATGGAGTATTTTCCCTGAACTATTTTATTTTAATACTCAAAATTACTATATTAACGGCCTTGACCAGACTTTTATGTATGAAAAAAATAAGAATCTTTATCAGACCTGGCTTGATTTAGTTTCCCATAAAGTTAGTCCCGACCAGACTGCTCAGATTCTTAAAGAAAAATTTCAGGCTTCTTATGTTTTAGTTGATAAGGGCAGTGAAAAATTTGGAAAACTACTTAAAAAATCAAAATCCTTAAAAGAGGTCTATCAAGATGAACAAGTAATAATCTATGAAGTAGATTCTAACTATGTCTATTAAAGCTCCTGACTACAAAATTATTGCTGTCCTCCCAGCCTATAATGCAGAAAAAACTCTTAAAAAAACCCTTGATGATATTGATCAAAACTGGGTTAATGAAATAATTTTAGTTGATGATGCCAGTCAAGATAATACTGTTAAGGTGGCAAAAAAATTAGGGATTAACACCTTTAGACATCAAAGAAACTTAGGTTATGGGGGAAATCAAAAAACCTGCTATCAACAGGCCCTTAAACTAGGAGCTGACATTGTGATTATGGTTCACCCTGATCATCAGTATGACCCAACTTATATTCCTCAAATTGTTCTCCCTATTATTAGGGGTTGGTCTGACGCTGTTTTTGGTTCACGGATGATGGTCAAGGGCTGGGCTCTTGAAGGAGGAATGCCCTTTTGGAAATATTTAGCTAATATTCTTTTGACAAAAATAGAAAATCTTGTTTTAGGTCTTAAGCTTACTGAATATCATTCTGGTTTTCGAGCTTATAGCCGTCAAATTCTTAAAACTATTCCTTTTAAACTAAATTCAAATGATTTTGTTTTTGACACAGAAATTATTATTCAGCTTAAAATCCATGGATTCAAAATCAGAGAAATCCCCATCACCACTCGCTACTTTAAAGAAGCTTCAATGATTGGCTTTAAAAGAAGCATCCAATACGGCCTAGATGTTTTAAAAGCTTTACTTGATTTTGTATTATCAAAATGGAGAATAAAAAAAGACCCTAGATTTATAAAATAATCAACTTGAAACTTAATATCTCTTTTAAAAAACTCAACTAGACTTTTTTCTATAAACAGAGAAACGGTGCCCCTTATGAGAAACGTGCTTAATGCTTCCATCTATAGTTAACTCATACACCAAATTGTATTCTTTTTCTGTGTATTGTTTAAACCAATTAATTAATGATTCTGCCAGGTCTGGTGACGTTCCTCCCCATGAATTTGGATGATTTACAAAAATTAAAAGTTCTGGATGATTAGTTTCAATTTCAGAAATCATCTCTTTCTGCATTTGTAAGGCAAATTTCTGCTTTTCTCTTAACCAATCTACATAAAGATATGGTGTGGCCGCGCGTCTGTGTGAATAAAAATAAATTTGCGGCTCTGAACCGATAATTGCAATCTTGTCATTAGAAGAAGTCTGTTGTTTAATATAATTAGCTATTTCTAATGATTCCGGAAAAGGAGCTGGATAAACCCGTCGACAAACTGCCTCAGGGCTTAGCTGGAATAAAAAGTCTTTCTGAACCAATATTGGATGAAGTAAAATAACAAAAATTAAAGAAATTAGTATTATCGGGTTCATTAACTGAAAATTGAGCCTCATAAAAAACTTTGTAATACTGTACAAACCTATACCAATTAACAAACAAATTGCTGGCATTAAAAGGGTAAAATAATGCGGCCTAAAGTATAAACCTGGACAAATAGCAATAAATGAGGCAACAAAAAAACCTGTTATAAAAACTCGGCGAGAACGTAATTCCTTGTCTTGCCAAAGAAAAACCAAACCAATAAGAGCAATCAACCAAAATAAAAGATAAGGACCAGCTACCCAAATCAAGCTATGATAAAAATTAATTAATCCAGGGAAAAATGTTATCTCAGAAACATATTCCAAGACATATCTAATTGTTAAAAACCAGAACTGATGAAAAACATTGAATAAAATAAGATAAAGACAAGTTAATCCCATTACTACAGCAACCCCTAAACTAAAAAAACAAATTTTTCTTATCCAATAAACCCGTGAATCTTGTCGGTTCTTTAAAAATCTGAAAACAAGATATCCGAAAGCAAATATTAAAAAAAACAACCCTGGCTGTTTAGTAATTAAAGCCAAACCAAAAAACACACCACTCCAGAAAAAATGTTTTAATTGGCTCGAATCTAGAGCTTTCACCATTAATAAAACTCCTGTCAAAGCTAAAAATACTACAAAATGCTCAGCGTTTGCCCAAAAACCCTGGATCCCAACCCCCAGCAACATAAGAGCATAAGCACTGGCTGAAATAACACCAACCCAATTATTAAATAAACGTTTGCCTAATCTATAAAGCAATAACACTGTGGCAAGGTTCACCAATAACAAGGCAAAATGAATGCCAACATGAGTCTGCCCAAATACTGCTAATATTAATCCATAAATAAAATAAATCCCCGGAAATTTAATTCCATAAGCCTGATCATATAAAGGAACCCCTTGTAATAAAAGCTGCCCCATGTAAGCATACAGTCCTTCATCACGTTCAAGGGGAACGCTAAGCAAGCGAACCCGAATTACTATTGTTAGTAAAATAACAATAATCAAAATAGACCAGAGCAGATAATTTTGAAAAGATTTATTTTTTAACATAGTCTCTTCTAGTTTTAAATGACAATAAAAGAAATTGTCCAAGATATTAATCAAAAAGAAAGGCTGTTTATTGTTATTCTAGCTGTTCTTTTGATTATTGTCACCACCCTTCCCTATCTCTATGGTTATTTGACTGCTCCAAAAAACACTTATTTCTTGGCTGTCTCCACTCTCAACCGAGTCGACTACCCAAACTACTTTTCCTATATTGAACAGGCCAAATCAGGTCATTGGCTTTTTAAAGATCTTTATACCACTGAAACACAACCACGAATTATTCTTAATCTGTTTTTTTTAACCCTGGGGTTAATTGCTAAAGCATTTCATCTCTCAGCTCTTCAAATCTTTCAAGCCTCAAGAATCATTCTAATCCCAGTTTTTTTATTTATCTTCTATGTTTTTATTAGTTTTCTATTTAAAAAAAAGCAAAAACGAAAGATTTGTCTTTTTCTAGTTTGTTTTTCAAGCGGCCTGGGCGTCTGGTTCCTGCCCCTATTATCAAACTTTTTACCCCGGCAACAGCCAATGGATCTATGGCCCCCGGAAGCAATCACCTTTCTAACCCTTTATACTAATCCTCTTTTTATTTTTTCTCTAATCTTGATTGTTCTCATCTTTTTTCTAATGCTTTTAGCTCTTGAAAACAAAAACTACAAATATGCCTTAATAGCCGGCTTGTTAGGACTCTTTCTTTTCCAGGTTCATCCTTATCATTTTCCAACTGTTTTTTTAGTCTTAAGTCTTTTTTGGTTAATTCTTTTTTTTAAAGAAAAACAAATTAATTGGTTATTTTTTAAATATTGTTTAATCCTCTTTATTGTCTCCCTACCTTCTCTTTTTTACTACTGGTGGCTGAGTTCAACTCATTGGCTGACCATCCACCGAATCAGTCAGGCGGCCCCAGCTGGTTTTACCCCGCCCTGGTTTAGTTTTTTAATCGGCTATGGTTTGCTTATACCCTTAGTTTTAATTGGCATATATAACTTGCTAAAATGTGGAAAAATAAATAAGGCAACTCTTTTTTTAATTACTTGGCTGGGAGCCCAAATCTTTCTCATTTACTCCCCCTTGCCCCTACAAAGAAAAATGTCTGAGGGGCTGCATCTTATTATTTGCATTTTAGCCACTTCTGGTATATTTTTTCTCTACCAAGAACTTAAAAAAAGAATTTCCTACCAGAAATTAAAGCTATTTAAAAATAAATTTCTCTGGAGTATATTGTTCTTCTTTCTTTTTTTCTCATCAAACATTTTCATTGTTGCTAAAGACCTAACCTATTTTCCTTATCCATATTTTTCTGTTCCTGAAGGGATAATAGAAGCCATGACCTGGTTGAAGAAAAATTCTTCAGAAGAGTCTAGAATTTTAAGTCGTTATGACCTTCGAGCTGCTAATCTTATCCCGGCTTTTGCTGTTCGCAAGACCTATGTTGGCCACGGGGTTGAAACTATTGATTTTAAAAAGAAAAAGCAAGAAACTTCTTGGTTTTTTGAAACTAATAATCATGATCAGGAAAAACAAGCCTTTTTAAAAACAAATAAAATAGACTATCTGTTCTTTCGCAAAGAAAATAATGAGGTTTTCCAGCCTCAAAAAAAAGAATATTTGGAAGAAATTTTTGAAAATAAAAAAGTAAGCATTTATCAAACTATATTATGACTATTAATATAACCCTACCTACCTATAATGAAGAAAAAATTATTAGTCAAAAACTTGATCAACTTTTTAACTTTTGTCAAAAAGAACTTCTAGGTTATCAATGGCTAATTATTGTTGCTGATAATGGCTCATTTGATAAAACTTTAAAAATTGTTCAACAAAGAAAGAAAAAATATCCCAATCTAAAATATTTTCACCTTAATTATCCAAGCAAAGGCGCTGCTATTAAAAAGGCCTGGCAAAAACATTCCGCTGACATTAACATTTTTATGGACGCTGACCTGTCAACAGAATTAAAATTTATTCCTCTGTTAATTAAAGCTATCTCTGAAAAAAATTATCAGGTAGCTATTGGTTCACGGCACCACAAACAAAGTCAATTAAAATGGTCTTTTTTTCGAATTTTCTGCTCCCGGGCATATAATCTCACTCTTAAATTATTTTTTAACCTTAAATTAACTGACACCCACTGCGGGTTTAAAGCTGTTTCCCAATCTGTAGTTGAAAAAATTATCCCGAAAATAAAAAGTAATGATCTTTTTTTTGACACTGAACTCTTAATCTTAGCCTGTCATTATCATCTCCCTATTAAAGAAATTCCTGTTAATTGGCGAGAGGAAAAAGATCGAAAGACAAAAATTAAAATCATTAAAACCTCGCTTACCTATTTGAGGGAGGTGATAAAACTTAAATGGCGATTGAGAAGAAATTAAAAATACGCCTGATAAAAAATCAGGCGTAATCTTTTTAAAGTTGAGTTTTAATCTACCTAAGAGCTGGGAGGAGGGCTGGAAGGAGGGGCAGTAACCTCAATCATTTCCTTAACCACAAAACGAGTAATAGCAAAGGCTAAAACAATAATTACTAAAGCAATAAAAGCATTAGTCATCATGGTCTTGGCTTTAGTTACTTGTTCAGCATTGCCACCAGCTGTCATCCACATAAATCCGCCAACCATTAACAAAACCACTAAGATTATACTTATCAAGCCCAAAACAACGCTAATTATTCGACCAACTATAACGGAAATATCAGTTTCTTCTCCTAATCCTGCTTTCTTAGCTGTATCCTCTAATTTTTTTAAAGTTTCAGAATCTTGAGCTAAAACTTTTTGGCCCTGAATTAAAGGGCCAATAAAAACAGCTAATAAAACAAATATCACAAAAAAACAAAAAGCCCGCCTTCTCCAGTCGAGATGCTCCATAAGTTTGTAATTAAAAGTTCTAATCAGTCACCCCGGTTAGACTGCTAATTACGAAGGCAGCTATGGCGTAAGCAAGAACAACAATTACTAAACCAATAAGAGCGGATCCCATTAATTTCTTAGCGCTTTCAATTTTCTCCTGATTCCCGCCAGAAGTCATCCATTGAAATCCGCCAACAATAATTAAAACAACTGCTACTAAAGCAAGAAGACTTAGAACAGCTCTAATTATTTTCCCAATAATTTCAGCTAGACCAGCAGTTCCAAAACCAGCTTCGTTGCCAAATTCATTCAAATATTCATTACCAAATAGCTGCCCAAGAGCAACAGACGGCAATAAAAGTAGAGCTATTAACAATCCTGAACAAATAAAGGGTAAATACTTTTTCATTTTAAACCTTTTTTTCGCCCCTTAATCCCCTTGGAGGCGAATTTTAATCAAACGACCTTGAATCCCTCGCCCAGCAGTGATAAAAATACTGTCGTATTTCTAAGAAAAATGCATCACTGCGGGGAGAGGGACTAATTATCTATTTATTAAAACACAAATAAATAATTTGTCAATTCAGTTGCTTTTAACCAACAACTAAACAACAGCCCTTAATAATTACTAATACACTTAGACTATCAAAATTCTTCCACGGGGTCAACCTTAGGGTGTGGATATCTTTTTCCGAAAATTTTCAAAAATTGGAGGTCTGAGACCGAAAAATTTTTGATTAGATTTTCGAGAACCCCCTTCTTTTCGCGTTTGCGCAAAAGGAGGGAGTAAAGGTTTTCTTACAAAAATTTCTGCGATTTTAATAAACTCAACCTTGAAATTTTTGAGAAAACTCTTTATTTATTCAATAAAAGCTCTAAGAACAAAATCTAAGATCGCATAACTAAAGAAAATAAAAGCCAAACCTAAAATCGCCCAAACAATTGTGTCCTTACCAGCTTTAATTTTCTCTGGACTCCCGCCAGAAGTCATCCAAATAATCCCGCCATAAATAAACATTGCCAAAGCTAAAACCCCAACTATTCCTAAAATATATTGAATAATACTGCCGGCTAATTCTGGAATATCTCTCTCACCTAGGGGATCATCTAAAGTAACAGTTTCTGCTGCTTGATCTGCAGCTTGAGAAAAATTGGCTGACAACGAATAACCAATAATAATTAAACTTAAAATCAGGACAAAATAAATTTTTTTTCTTTGAAAAGTCATTAATCAATAATAATTAATTACTTTTTTATGGCGAGCAAGAATTTGCACCGGGGTCATTATATATCTTTTGTTCAAACTCGGAATTACTTAGACCTGGCTGACAATCAGTGGAAAAAATTGAATTCGCCAGACAAAAAGCCTGAACAGCTGCATAGGTTTTTGGGCCGTAACAACCATCTATTTCTTCGTTTCTTCCCTCCAAACAATTCAGTTGCTGTAGTCTCCCCTGTAAACTCTGCACCCCCAGGCCTTTACAATTTTTTCTATATGGCCTGAGGCACATGGGCCAATTTTTCCAACAATCTCGCCATTCTATTTTAGGAAGTTCTGTTATTTGACTTTTCTCCTCGGGTAAATATTCTTCAATCTCAAGCGCTTTCATTAACGACCTAGTAAGCGTAAAGGCAAATAAAACTATAACCATACCAATAATTGAGCCGGTGATAATCTTTTTTCCTTTTTGAACCCTTTCTGAAGATCCGCCTGAAGTTATCCACATTATACCACCAACAACAAAAAGTAGCAAAGCGGCAACCCCTAAATATCTTAAAATTATATCAGCAACGCCAGTTCCTAGTCTAAGAAAATCATTTAAAGTGCAATCGCCGCAACAAGCACAAACTGGATGACTAATTAATTCTCCGACATGACAATCCTCAACCTCGTTAACAGACTGACAAATACAGTGATATACGTTTGTTTCTCCTTCGGCCAAGGTGCAGTTAGAATATCTACCATCGCCAATATAATCGGGTCCTTCTTGCGCGAAAACAAAATTAAATTCTAAAGCAAGAAAACAAATAGTTAGAATTAATACAATTATCCTTTTGGAGAACATCGTTTGATTATTTTTAAAAAGATAAAATTGTTAATTGTTGATAGTTAATTGTTAGAATTTTTAACAATCAGCAATAAGCGATCAACAATCAATACGTCAAATTAATCTTCTGAGCACAATAACTGATTGCCTCGCCAATAGATTTCTCTCCAGTTAAAGTGTCTTTGACCATTTCCTGAAAGGCCTCCTCAACCAAAGAATAATTTTTCCCTCGATACCAGGTTTGAGCTGTTAATACACTGTTGGCAAATGGCGCTAAATCAAAATCTTCTAATTGTTCTTTGATTAAATCCCGATGACTAGTTGGATGTTTGGTTCTTTCAATAAATGTCTTGGCATTTTGCGCCTCAGTAGCATAGAGTATAAAAGCCCAGGCCTCATGGGGATGTTTGGTTTTCTTAGAAACTGTTTCCAACCAATACTGGGCATAATTTACTTCTCTAAGTGAACCGCTGATTTGCGGAACCTTGGCAATATCGAAGTTTAATTTTGGAGCCTGTTCTTTAATAATTGGTAAATAATCTGAATAACCAAAAATAAATCCAACTCGACCCTGAATAAAAGCGTCTAAAGAGTTAAGCATCTGGTTATTCCAGGTATAAATTTCTTGAAGGGGGTTGGCAAAACTAGTATAAAATCTCAGGGCCTCCTGACCAGGAAAATAACCTAAATCATCAGCCAACGGCTCGCCAAAAACTACCCGGTTGTTCTGATTAACCATTGGTGTTCCGTTTTGAAGCATTAACAAAGAAAGAATGTCAGTTAGATTAGCAACATTTTCTGCTGTCCCCAAAGCAGCTCCAGATTGGATAAAATTCCCATAACGATCTTGAAGGATTAAAAGATTAACATCATTAACAAATTCCTGCCAGGTCTGAGGGGGACTAATAATTCCCGCGCTGTTTAAAAAATCTCGATTATAATAAAGGACTAAAATATCTAAAGATAAAGGTAAGCCATAGATTTGATTGTTAATTATAATATCTTTGGGCACTGTTTCAATAAAAATCTCTCTTAACTGCCTCATGTTCGGAGCTTTTTTTCTTTCTATAATAATTTTTGGTTCTTTCTTGGTTATCCCTGTCATTATCTGTCGAGCCACAACTACCTCACTTGATAAACCTATGGGTAAAATTTTTGCTTGGTACTTTCCTAACCAGGTATTAGGAATAGAAAATATGTCTGGACCCCTGTCTTCAGCCCAGGCCTCAAGAAGAGCTTGCTCATATTCCTCTGGTCGAATTAATTTATAAGTAATGGAGACGTGCGAATAGAGTGCTTGGAATCCTTGAATAATAGCTGAAAAAGCATCTTGCCCGTCCTGGATCCGCCAATAAACTAAATTTACTGGTTGAGTCCTTTCAGTTAATCTTTTTGGCGTACATTTGCAACCCAGGCCAGAGGTCAGTAAAAAGACAGCGATCAAGAGTCCAATTAAAATTTTTATTTTTTTATTCTTCTGCATAACAAAATATTATTTTATCTTTTCCAAAAATCTCTTTAATCCTCTTCTAATCTCTTTATCTTTAAGACCAAAAACTATATTAGCTTGTAAAAAATTCTGCTTACTGCCAAAAGTATACCAATCTCCCTCAAATTCGCAAGCGTAGACTGGTCTTCTCTTAAGTAAATCCTTAAAGGCATCAGTAAGCAAAATTTCTTTCCCTTTTCCAGGGCGGACTAAAGCTAATTTTTGAAGTAACTCTGGAGTAATAATATATCGACCAACTATGCCTAGATTAGAAGGAGCTCTCTCTGGTTTAGGCTTTTCAACAATTTTCTGGACTTGATAAACGTTTTTCTCAAGCCCAACCACTTTAACCGAACCAAAGTGCTGAATTTCTTTTTTCCTCACCCTCTTAACAGCAATAACTGGATCACCGTATTTTTCAAAAACTTTAATTAATTGAGCCAAGCAAGGTTTTCTACTATCTATTACATCATCACCAAAAAGTACAGCGCAAGGTTCGTTTTTGACAAATTCTTTGGCACAAAGAATCGCATCACCGTTTCCCTTTGGTTCTCTTTGACGAATGATAATGAATTTGGCTAATTTATGAATCTGGTGAACAGTTTTTAAAGCTTTTTTCTTGCCAGCCTGACGAAGACGATATTCTAATTCAAAATTATAATCAAAGTGATCCTCAACTGCCCGCTTGGTATGACTAGTAATTAAAAAAATCTGCTTTATGCCTGAAGCCACAGCTTCTTCGACAACATACTGAATAACCGGCCTATCAACCAAAGGCAACATTTCTTTTGCCTGAGCTTTAGTGGCTGGCAAAAACCTAGTTCCCAGCCCGGCTACGGGAATGATTGCTTTAGTAATCATAAAAATTAAAAATTAATTAATTGCTTTCTATTTTTAGAAATCTTCTTTTCCCTACTTTAATAATCATTCCAGTCTTTGGTTTTAATTCGTAACGCCAATCGTCAATTATTTGACCATCTATTTCCACCGCCCTTTGTTCAATTAATCTTCTGGCCTCACCTTTACTAGAAACCAACTTGCTTTTGCTTAAAAAATTAATTAGTTTATCCTTTTCACTCTTTGTTTTAAAAATTGGAACATTTTTTGGGGTCTTTCTCTCTTTAAAAATCCGATCAAATTCTTTTGCTGCTTTTTGGGCTTGCTTTTCTCCATGGTATAATTTAACAATTTCATAAGCCAATTTAGCTTTAAAATCACGCGGATTAGCCCCCTTTTTCATTTGCCCGGCCATACCCTCAACTTCTTTTTTCTTAAGTAAAGTGCAGAGTTTAAAATATTTAATAATCAAATCATCATGCATTGACATTATTTTCCCATATTGGTCTTGAGATGAATCATTAATATTTATCACATTACCTCTAGTAGTGCTCATTTTTTCTCTATCAAGACCTTCTAACATTTCTACAATTAGAATATCTTGGGGTTTTTGCTTATAAGCTTGCTGTATTTTTCGGCCAGCCAATAAATTAAATAACTGATCGTTTCCGCCAACTTCTACATCGGCTTTAATCACTACTGAATCATAGCCCTGATACAAAGGATAATGCAGCTCTCTTAAAGAAATCTCCTCCTGATTGTTCCAACGAACTTTAAAATTTCTTCTAGCAACCATTTGTTGAATACTAAACAAATCAGCTAACTCATCTAGCTGACGAGGACTTAGTCTGCTCAGCCATTCACTGTTCTTGCGCCATTCAATCTTTTTTGAATCTAAAATCCGACCAATCTGTTGCTGATATTTTCTTAAATTTTCTTTTACCTGTTTCTCAGAAAGAAAAGGCCGCTTATGAAGCTTATCAGATGGGTCGCCAATCTGAGCAGTATAGTCGCCTAAAATCAGAACTATTTTATGCCCTAAGTCCTGGAATTCTTTAAGCTTCCAAAGGACAACGGCCCGGCCAAGATGGATTTGTGGCCCAGTTGGATCAATCCCGTGTTTAATCCTTAATTTGCCACCCCTTAAAAGCCGTTTTTCTAAATTCCTGGCCTCAATTACTTTTTCTACATTTCGGGAAAGAATTTGCTCTATCTTTTCTTTATTAATTTCCATATCTTTAGTTTAATAGAAAAAAATAAAAAATCAAGTATCCATTGAAGGTTTTGCTTATTTCTGTTAAAATATCCCTATCTATGCCCACTAAAGGTAAAAAACGAAAAAAGAAATCAACTTGGCAGAGTCGGCCAATTGGCCAAAAAAAGTCAAAGCGAACTAAAAAGAAAAAAAAGCATTTAGTTCGGAAACTTTTACTTACCTTAATTCTTCTCGTCTTATTAGTTGGTGTGCTAATAATTGGGACACTAACCTGGTTAAACTATAATCTGCCACATCCAGAAAAACTTTTAGAAAGGAAAATTGCCCAAAGCACAAAAATTTATGACCACACTGGCAAAGCGGTCCTTTATGAAATATTTGCTGAACAAAGAAGAACCCTGATTAAACTTGATGATGTGCCCCAGAACTTAATTAACGCTACCCTAGCAGCTGAAGACCAAGATTTTTTCCAACACCCTGGTTTTGACTTTAAAGCTATTATTCGGGCTTTAATCGTTGATATTTTACAAGGAGGAAAGGTTCAGGGGGCCTCGACCTTAACTCAACAATTTATTAAAAATGCTTTCCTGACACCACAAAAAACCTATCAGCGAAAAATAAAGGAACTTCTCTTAGCTTATCAAATGGAAAAAAGATTTTCAAAACAAGAAATCTTGCAAATGTACTTTAATGAAATCCCTTATGGGTCAACCGCTTATGGCGCAGAAGCTGCTAGTCAAATCTATTTTGGAAAGTCTGTTCGGGATTTAACTCTGGACGAATGCGCTCTTCTGGCGGCCATGGCTAAAGCTCCTACCTATTATTCTCCCCGAGGTAATCATCAAGAAGAATTAATTGCTCGAAGAAACTATATTTTAAATATAATGGCAGAAAAAGGACAAATTACTCAGGAACTGGCTGATCAAACAAAGAAAATAAATAGTTTAGAAAAAATCACTCCGCGTTATGAAAATATCACTGCTCCCCATTTTATCATGTATATAAAGGGGCTTTTAACTGAAAAATATGGACAACGTTTAGTTGAACAAGGCGGCCTTAAAGTTATTACCACGCTTGATATCACCAAACAAAAAATTGCTGAACAGGCAATTGCTAATCAGTCAGAAAAAAACGAAGAAATTTTTAAAGCAACCAATGCCGCTTTAGTTAGCCTGGATGTTAAAACAGGACAAATTCTTGCCATGGTTGGCTCAAAAGATTTTTTTGACGAATCAATTGACGGACAGGTTAATGTTACTACGCGACCACGTCAACCTGGTTCTTCTTTCAAGCCAGTTGTTTATGCCGCCGCTTTTGAAAAAGGATTTACTCCTGAAACAGTCCTTTTTGACGTTGAAACAAATTTTGGCCCAGCCGGACCCAAAAGAGAAGACTATATTCCCCAAAACTATGATGAAAAATTTCGGGGGCCAGTAACAATGCGTCAGGCTTTAGCCGGCTCTTTAAATGTTCCTGGAGTTAAAACACTTTATTTAACCGGCTTAGACAGGGCTTTAAATTTAGCTCAAAGAATGGGCTATACCACCTTAGCTGATAGAAGTCGCTATGGTCTATCTCTGGTCTTGGGTGGAGGAGAAGTTAAACTTTTAGAACATACCGCAACTTTTGGAATTTTTGCCCGTGAAGGTAAAAAAATTCCTACGGTCTGCATCCTTAAAGTGGAAGATGGCCAGGGAAAAATTCTTGAAGAAAACACACCTGAACTCTCTCTTCCCCAAGAAGTAATTACTCCTCAAATCACTTACTTAATCAATGATATCCTCTCTGACAATCAGTCCCGAGCCTTTATGTTTGGTGAAGAAAATTCTTTAACCTTGCCTGATCGACCAGTAGCGGCTAAAACAGGAACTACTAATGACTTTCGTGATGCCTGGACAATTGGTTATACCCCTGATTTAGTAACTGGGGTTTGGGTTGGTAATAGCCGTAATGAAGCCATGGCTGAAAAAGCTAGCGGAGCTAATGTCGCCGCTCCAATCTGGCACGAATTTATGTCAAAAGCTTTAGCTAAAACTCCAGCGAAAAAATTTACCCCCCCAGAACCAACTGAGGTTGTTAAATCAATTCTCAGGGGAGAAATGCCAGGCGAGATTACTTTACAGATTGATAAAGCATCTGGTAAATTAGCCACTGATTTAACTCCTGAATCTTATATGACTGAAAAAACCTTTAAAAAATACTACCCCATTCTTTATTATTTAGACAAAAATAATCCCCAAGGAGCTGCCCCAGAAAACCCAACTACTGATCCTCAATATGATTATTGGCATGAAGGAATCAAAAATTGGCTCCAAGATTTAGCTTCCAAACCAGAAGAGGAAAGAACTGAAACTATTTTTGAATTACCACCAACCGAATACGATGACCTCCACATCCCGGCTAACCAGCCAAGCTTAAGTATTGTTTTTCCTCAAAATGGATCTGTAATTAATGAACAAATATTAGAATTAAAATTAAAGACAACAGCTCCTCGGGGAATCAGCAAAATAGTTTGTGCTGTTGATAATATTCCCTTAGATATAATCTTAGTAAAAAAACAGGCCTCATCATACCCTGTTACAGATAAATCTTTAGCAGGGTCATATGAATGTGTTCTTAATTTCGCCGGCCTAGATTTAGGAGAACATAAAGTCAAGGTTACAGCCTCTGATGACATTGAAAACAGCAAAAGCCAAGAAGTCTGGGTTATCACCACTCAAATGTTTGAACAAAAAATTGCCTGGTTAACCCCTAAAGATAACTGGATTATTCAACAAAGAGATTTTCCTTTAACTCTTTCTATTCTGGCTCCCGTAGTAAAAATTAAAATGGTTAGATTTTTTGTTCAAGATCTAACCTCTTTACAAATTTCTTTACTTGGCACTATTTTCAGCCCAGAAACCAGCGGCAAAATTGATTTAACCTGGAATATGACTGATAAAGGAAGATATAAATTATGGCCAGAGATAATTGATATTAATAATAAAACTCTTATTGGTGAAGAATCCCAGATTGAGGTAAAATAAAAAGACAGGTAAGATAATAATAAAAAGCGAGGTTTTGCCTCGTTTTTTAGTCGTGGATCCCCAAGTGGAACGATGCTATATCCACCGTAGCCCCGCCTTCCGGACGGACAGGTTTAGCAAAGGTGGGCTCGAACCTGTTTGAGGGTATTAGAGAATGAATTTACCTTCAAGATCATTACTTCTTAGTAGGTTTACTTCATTGCGCTGTGTCCTGTTTTCGTCAAATTAGCTTCATTTTGAGAACCGTCCCCTATTTACTCTGTAGAGGCCATTTTCAAAAAGTATACCTTATTGTTCTTTCTCAATTTTCCGTGTATATGACGCCATAATTGTTCTACCTCAAGAACCTCAAACCCTAACCCTTTAAAATATTTTGAAACAAAGCTCTTATCTATTAATTTGGCCCGCCGGTAATTCTTTCCACTTTTAGTCATAAAAGCATCTATGTTTAGATTATCTTTTTTAACCATATTCGACATCACTCATTAAATGAATTACACTAAAATAAGTACTAAGCTTTAATCAATTGTAGCAAATTTTTATATTTATTCAACCTAAAAAGCGAGGAATTGCCTCTCCTTTTGGCCAAAAGCTCCCCAGGGCGGACGTAGTTAGAACCTGTTTGATGGATTAAACTAATCAAAAATTTAGTTATGACATATATAAAGACATGGATCTATCCAATTTAAAAGCTCTGATTGAGAACCAACATATCCTTTGATATTAAGTTCCATTCCTTTATAAATACCCAAATGCAAATGCTTACGTTCATAATCTGTTTCTTGGCTTTTATCGGCCCCCAAAATCCCAATCCTCTCTCCAGTTTCTATATTTTCGTCAATATTAACAGTAATACTAGATAGTTCTAAGTGTCCATATATTATAGTTATTGGCTCTTTGTTTAATTCACAAGTCTGAGCCGCTATACCGCCGTATCCACTTACATATTGCTTTAATTTTATTTTCCCTGAACATATCGCATATACTGATACTTCTGTATTTAATTCTTCAGAGAAAACTTCAAAATCAACACCAGTATGAAAACCTTTAAATCTTTCTGGCTGGATAGGAGAATTTTGTGGTGTGATATAAACTCCAAATTTCTTCTTACTTACTCTTTCGCCTGCTTTATCTAATGGAGGTTGTAGGTTGTTTAGAGTTCTGATATTTGATAAATTCTCTTCTTCCTGATTAATATCTAAGACTCCGAGTTGATTAATTTGCGGAACATTAGAATTGTCTTTTTGCTGATAATTTTTTGACAAAAAGAAAAATACTAAAGCAATTATTATTAAAAATAATATAAAATATATTTTTTTCATAAATTAATAATAGCTGTTCAAGGTAAGTATATAAGTAATACTCACATGTTCAACCCCGGGGTTGAACATGTTCTTTGAACATGTTCTGTCATGTTCTATTCTAAAAAAAGATTTTGAAAATTAACCAACCTTTCTTCTAAGAAATCATTTACGAACTGAATATAATCAATTTCTCGCCCGACCTGTCCGGGGAGATATATTTCTAAAACATCTTTAGGAGCTAAAAGCTTAGATCTCCTTTCTCCTATCTTGTCAGGAAAACTCGAGAATTGATAGGTTTTTAAAAATTCAAAAGCTTTACTTCTATCTTCCAGGCCATTTTTTCTCCAACCTGGCTGGTAAACGTCTAAAGGATTGATTACATTAATATAACGAGTCAATACAAATGATTGCTTCTCCGTCTTTACTAGAATACTTTTATAGCGATCCTTAAACAAGGGTGTGTTGCGCTTATATTTTAAATTAAAATATTTTGCAAATGCCATATTTAGTCTCTGGATATAAATTAGAATTCCATTCTCTATATTGGAAACCAAATATAGATGATAGTGATTTACTATTAAGGAAAAATCTAAAATATGAACAAGTGGGGGATGTTCTTCAACTACTAATTTTGACACTACGGCGGTATTACCTTTTAATAAATCATGGGCTGCCTTTACTATATCTGTTCTACATAAATTCGAAACCGGCCTACCTATATTGGCGGCGTAAAGCTGAAAAATAAATCTACAACGGGTTGCTTCGTTGTTAAAAATATTCTCTACAGCATGAGATAAAATGTGAAACGGTCTATCCTCTTCAAATACTTCTTCTCTATATGGCATAAATTTAATGTTCAACCCCGGGGTTGAACATATGAACCTAGAATAATTTTTTAATAGGATTCGGGCTCCAACCAGAAACACAATAAATTCCAGTACTACTCTTTTTCAACCACAATCATCATTTTTTCGCCTTTTAAAATCTCTTGAGCTTTTTCATCTTTGGAAAGATCCTGTTTTTCTTTTAAAGAAAAGGGCCAGTCATGAATTGACCTTAAAAAAACATCATTTAAATAAGAAAAATCAGCCCCCCGACGGGTTCCCGGGTCATTAGTAATAATTTCTTCTTCATTATAACCTTTAACCACTAACATATGATAGACTGGGCCTGGTTGGCGGTAATAAGGGTTATCTAACATCCGGCCGGCCATGGGAGTAATGACTAAATTTCCTTGACTCAACTGATATTTTATATCATTAAGACTTTTAACCGAAGTGTAATATATTTTCTCTATATTAAAATATTGATTAGCTAACCTGACTGTCTCAGCCACATTTAAATCATAATGACCGCCCCAGTTTTCTTCCTGCCATTTAACTGAATCTAAAATTTCTTGTTCAGCTTTGGCGGTGGTTAACTCCTGATTATTTAACCAATACTTAGCAATAATCAGAACTGCCTCTTCGCAAGCCTCATTATGTAAATCATCCCACTCAGCCAAAGGAGCCTGAATAGCAAAGGGGACGGACAAATTAACCGCTGGCTTTATTTCTGCAAGAAAAGATTCTTCTTCTTCAATAACCTCCTCTTCCTCTGTCTCAACAGTACTCTCAACGGTAGGGTCCTCAATTGAGGCTGGTTCCTGATAATCGGGTTCTTGATTTTCTTGATAAGTGGTTGATAGGGTTGAAAATTCTCTTGGGCTGAATAACCAAAAATCAAAAACGAAAATCACCGCTAGGGCAATAAAACCAATAACTATTTTTTGTAAAATCTTTTTACTTTTTTCTTTTACCATATTGTTGTTGGTAATACTCTAAATATTC